>JBBQNP010000004.1:0-79805 GCA_038330085.1 Planctomycetota bacterium
TCGATGCCGGATCGAGCGTTGCCGACCGCGCGTGCAGCACGCGCGCCGCGCGCTCGATCCAGCCGAACCACTCGGCCGCATCCTGCGACAAGCGCTCGCCTGCGATCGGATCCGAGCTCGAATCCTCGATGTGCCCGAGCGACGGGTTCGTGCGTCGGTCGTGCAGGAACACACGCGGCTCGCTCGCGTGATCGAGGTCGTCTCCGTACCACGAGCGCGCGGCGCGGCGGTCCTGTCCGCGACCCGGATAGCTCTGCTCGAAGCACCAGCGCGCGTCGATCGCGGCGCGCCCTTCCTGCAATCCGCCCGACGCGAACGCAACTTGGCGCAACGCGACGTCGGATCCTGCGATCAAGCTCTTCAACGACACGCCTTGCATGCCCTTGGGAATCGGCACGCCCGTCATGTCGAGCAGCGTCGGCGCGAGATCGATCGTGCTCGCAAGCTGCGACACGACCCGCCCGCGCGCACCCGTCATCGACGGCGCCGGCCGGACGATGAGCGGCACGTGCAGATCGACGTCGGACAACGTGCCCGAGTCCAAGTACAAGCCCGATTCCCCGAGCGACGTACCGAACGTCCCGACGATGACCACCGTCGTGTTCCTGAGCCAGCCGCTGCGGTTCATGCTCTCGAGCAGTCGCCGCAACTTGCCGTCGAGCTGCTTCAACGCGCCGTCGTAGCGCGCTTCGTATTCGCCGAGCGACAACGTGCCTCCCGACCAGCGCGCACGCGGCACCGCGAAGAACACGTGCGCCGCGTCGGCGACCGGAGGCACCTGCTCCATCTCCGGGCGCGGCGCGAACAGCGTGTCGTAGTGCGGGTCGACGCCCGCCCTCTGCCACACGCGCTCGAGGTCGTCGACGTGCAGGTACGCGAACCAGTTCTGTGCCGGATCTCGCGGCAGCCAATTGCGGAAGCGCGCCGCAGTGATCTCGAAGCCGTAACCGTTCGCCGGGATGTTCTCCTCGTGATACGCGTCGAACTCCTGGAATCCGCGCGCGAAACCGTGCACCGACGAGATCGATGCGTGATCGATGAACGCGGCTGTCGCGTAACCGTGCGCGAGGAACTGTTGAGCGAGGCGCGGAATTCCGTCGGGTATGTACCAGGCGGCGAGCTCGCTCGCGGGGCCGGTGACCTTGACGTCCGGACGTCGCGCGAGCAGCGGATCGCAGCCCGTCAGGATCGCCGCGTGCGAAGCGAGCATGTCGGGCGATGCGGACCAGGCCGACGAGAACGAGACGCCTTGCGCAGCGAGGCCGTCGATCACAGGCGTTGTCGGTCGGTCGTACCCGAGCGCGCCCACGTGATCGGCGCGCAGTCCGTCGATCGCGATGACGAGGACGCCGTGACCTTGCATTTCGGAGGCCGGCTTCGGACCGCAGGCACAGAGCACCGAGGCGACCAGGAATGACCCAACGTGCGTGCGCATCGCGATCAACGTGTCACAGCGCGATGCGCGAGGCAAGTTGTCGGGGTGGCTCCGAAGTGGTCCCGCCCCCCAAGTGAGAGTCCGCCTCCTTACCGCTTCAGCGCGAACACCGAGGTCTGCTTGACCCAACCCTCGGTCCCGCTGTCCGTCCGCACCTTCACCCAGTCCGGCAGCTCGTCCACGCGCACCATCTCGCTTCCCGCGGGGGCCTCCGCCACCACGTTGGCCTTGTCACGCGGTTCGCTGAAAACCGACGCGCGGTCGCCCTCGACCACCAGCAGCGAGTCGGTCCTCGCACGCATCGCGGCGTCGACCCAAGGCACGCACGCGACGATCGCGACGCCGACTCCGACGATCGCAATCCACCGACCCAGCCTTCCTCCGCGCAGCGCCTCGAACGCGAGCGCTGCGGCACACGCAGCGAGCCCGAACAGTGCGATCCAACGACTCTCACCCAGCGTGAACGCACGCACGACCCGTCGCAGCGTGCTCGACAGATCGCCGCGGTCCGCCGGCTCGAGGTGCGCCTTGCCGCGCGCTTCCTCGAGGTTCGCCCACGTGTCGCCGTCGCGCGGGCGGTACTTCAAAGCGGCCGTGTACCAACCGACCGCCTCGAGCATCTTGCCCGAGCGGAACGCGACGTTGCCGAGGTCGTAGAGGATCCTGCCACGCTCGGGTCCCTGCGGCGCGTTCTCGTCGTCGAGCAGCGCGAGCCACTCCGCGCGCGCGCCGGCGAGATCGCCCTGACGGTAAGCACTGACCGCTGCATCGTCGCTCGCTTGAGCCGAAGAGGTCGCGGCCGCGTCTTGCGCGACCATCGTCGTGATCGCGAACATCAGCACGATCGCGAACACGCGTCGGATGACTGCGCGCATCACAGCCCGCCCTTCAAGAGCTGATCGGCGAGCCCGAGCACCTGGTCATTGCCGACCGGTGCATCCTGGCCGGCCCACGTGCTCTCGTCGAGCTTCGAGACCGTCTGCTGCAGCGCGAGCGCGTCGGCATCGCTCAACGTCAGCGCTCTCTCTTCACGCTGCTCGCGCGCCCAATCGCGCACGTCACGACCGACCCACGCTTCGGGCAGGTCCCCCGAACGATCCGCGAGGAACCGGCGCAGTGCGCGCGCTTCGTCGCTCGCCGTGCGTGCGTCCTGCAACCCGCGCGCGAGCTGCTTGCGCGCTCGCCTGCGTGCGCGTGCTCGCGGTGCGTCCGGATCTCCGCGCCGCCGGACACTCGTGCGCAACGCGAACCATCCGACCGCGATGCCCGCAGCGCCCGCGATCAGCGCGGTCCCACCCGGTCCGTGGGTCGAGCGGTCCGACAACGCCTGGGTCTGGATGTCGCGGATGTCGACCGACACTCCTGCATTGCGCGTGGCCGCACCGAGCCCCGAAGCGTTTTTCAGCGCGGTGACGCGGATCGGGATCGGTGCGCTCTGGATCGTGACGTAGGCCTTCTTCTCGAGGTCGTACACCGACAGCGGCACCGGCGGAATCTCCGTCACCTCCGGCCCAAGCGGCGCGAGGTCGTACGTCACCGACCGGCGGTCGACGCTCTTGCGATCGTTCGTGCCGTACACGTGGAAACCCTTGAACGCGTCGACGCGCGACAGATCCGGCGGCGTGAAGAACTCGAGGTTGCCCGTGCCGGTCCAATCGACGGTCAGCTTGATCGAGTCACCCGCGTCGACGTCGCGATGGTCGGCGACCGCGTTCACGCTCAAAGATCCGATCGCGCCCGAAAAATCGAGCGGTTGGTTCTCGGTCGGGAGGCGCAGCACGTGGATCGTGGTGGCCGGCGAGCGCTTGTAGTAGGCCACGCCCGGATCGCCGCGCTGGAACAAGGAGTCGGTCGCCGCGCGACCGAACTCACACATGCTGGTCGAGAGCTCCAGGTCCCCCGCGCGCGTCGCGAGGAAACGCTTGCGCACGCGCAGCACGCGGAACGTGCGGCCGTTGAGCTGCTGTTGACCGAGGTCCTCCGCTGTGATGCGGCCGCGCTCGTTGAGCTGCAGCAGCACCGTCTGCAACCCGACCTGCGGCGGCGGTGTGTCGAGCTCGAGCAGTCCCGCGAGGCCGCCCAGCCACGGCACCGAGAGCTGCACGTAGTTCACCTGCGTCGCGAGCGCCGTGTCCCAGCCGAAGCGCATCTCGAGCGTGAACGGTTGCCCTTCGACGATGTCACTCGGCGCGTCGACCTCGAACAAACCCATCTCGTCGCCTTGGATGTCGGGAACCACCTTGAACGGGAGCTCGCGCGTCGTGACGGACTGTCCATCCACATCCAGATCCACGCCGGGGATCTTGTACTCGCCTTTCGAGTCGGTGTGCACGTCGATCACCCAGGTCAACGAGCGCGTGACGATCTGGCGGCTGCCGGAGATCTGGTAGCGCTGCTGCAGCTCGGGCGTTGGAATCGCTCCGAAACGCAGGTCCTTCACCTGGGGCAAGCGCGTGATGCTCGCCACCCGTGCGTTGTCGACCTCGATGACGAGCTTGAGGTCGCCTCCCAACTTGACGACGCCGGCGGTCAGGCGTGCATTGACCGTCGCCGTCTGCGCTCCGGCGAACGCGCACATGAGCGTGCAGCACAGCGCGAGCACCAGGCATCTCATCGTTCGGGTTGTCATCACCAGTCCTTTTTCACCTTCGCGCGCCGCATCGCGCGGAGCTGGGCTTCGATCTTCTTGTGCTCGTCCTCGATGCGCTGCAGTCGATCGAGCAGTTGCGTCATCTCCTCGGGGCTCATCTGCTCGTCCTGTTTCTGCGTCGGCTGCGCGTCCTTTTTCTTCTTCTCCGCTTCCTTGTCCTTCTCGTCCTGGGGCTGATCGGGCTTCTTCTCGTCCTTCTTCTTGTCCTCGTCCTTGGGCTTGTCCTGGTCCTTCTTCGGGTCGTCCTTGCCCTGCTGGTCCTTCTCTGGATCCTGCTTGTCCTTGTCCTTGTCCTTCTTGTCCTGATCCTTGTTCTGCTGGTCTTTCTTCTGCTGCTCGTCCTTCTTCTTCTGCTCCTCTTCCTTGCGCTTCTTTTCGATGTCGTCGAGCTCGCGCAGGCGCTTCAGACACAGCTCCACGTTGGCTTGCGTATCGGCGTCCTGCCAGTCGTCGCGCAAGCGTTCGACGAAGCGGTCGCGCGCCAGGAGGTACGCCGCGCGCGCGAGCTGCAGCGGATCGGGAGGTTGTGCGCCGCCGGGTCCAGCGGGTTGAGCACCTGGAGCGGAAGGGACGGGCGTCGGCGGTGCGGCCTGTTTTCCCGACACTTCCGGCAACTTCGCGCGCTCCTCCTCGCCGGCCTGCAAGGACAGCGTGCCGAGGTCGTAGATCGTGTCGCGCTGCAGCGAAGCATCCGAAGTCATGCCGCGCGCTTTCCACAAGTCGGCCTCGGCCGTCTCGCGATCCTTGGCGAGCGTTGCGATGACACCCTTGGCGTACCACACCTCCGCGCGCACATCGGGCTCGAGACCGTTCCAGCCGGCCATGTCGAGAAGTGGATCGACCGCCGCGACGACGTGCGCGCGCCAGCCGCCGCGTTCGGACCAAGCCTGCTTGCCGCGCAAGAACGAGTTGGGCGCGAGCAAGGCGTCGGCGACCCTCGCCGCCGATTCGAGCTGCTGCTTCTCCGCGAACGTGCGAATTTGCGCGAACCCGTCGGCGAACGTGCCCGGCCACGCCGGCGATTCCACTTCGGTCGCCGGTTTGTCGGCGGTCTCCGTGCCTGCGACCGTTCCCGAAGACTGGCCGGGGATGGCTGGAACGTCGCGCGCCGGCGGCGCCGGTTGTTGAGCGTGCGCCGACGAAAGCAACGCGATCGCGGCGACGCCGAGTGCAGATACACGGCGCACGAGGTTGGAGACCTCATTGGGACGCACGCGCATCACGCGGCCTCCTGCGTCGGCTTCGCGCGCCGGATCACGCCGATCGCGCGCCCGCGCCGCTCCCGCAACGAAGCTTCGATCAGCATGCACGCAGCCGCGATCGCCAGCGGCCACTGATACCGATCGTGCGGAATGCGCTCCTTGCCTGCGAAGAGCTCGCGCCCCTCCATCTGCGAAATGCGCTTGTCGTACAGCTCCTCGAGCGGCGTCGGCGAAGAGTCCGCCGCGATGAACGCACCGCCCGTCTCCTCCGCGATCGCCACGAGGCTCTCGCGGCCGAGGCGCGAGACGACCTCCTTGCCGCTTTCGTCGCGCACGAAACCGCGCGGGCCGTCGGGGATCTTGCCGCCCTCGGCCGTCGCCATGCCGACGACATAGACCTTGATGTTGCGCTCGTGCGCTTTCTTCGCGATCTCGAGCCCGTGACCTTCGAGGTCTTCGCCGTCGGTGAGCAGCACGATCGCCTCGTGCGCGCCGGTGCGACCGTCGAACAGCTCGAGCGCGTGGGTCAGCACGCCGCCGATGTCGGTGCCGCCGCGCACGTTGTCTTCGGGCGTCATCGTGTCCGCGAAGGCTTCGAGCGTCTTGCGATCGTGCGTGAGCGGTGCGACGTCGCGCACGTCACCCGAGAACGCCAGCAATGCGGCGCGGTCGCCCTTCAAGCGCTCGAGAAGGCCGCGGATCTCGCGCTTGGCGCGGTCGAGACGGTCCTTCTTGAGGTCCTGCACGAGCATCGAGCGTGACGTGTCGAGGCACAAGACGAGGTCGAGGCCGCGGCGCTGCACTTCGCGCAAGGTGAAGCCCGACACCGGCCCGATCAGCGCCAGCCCGATCATCAGGAATGCGATCGACGCCAACACCGCACGCGCGGTCGCGCGATGCGACGAGAACCCCGAGAAGAACTTGCGCTGCAACTTCGGTGCGACCAGCGCGTCACGGTCGCGCGTGCGCCGGCGCAGTCCCCATAGCACGATGAGCAGCATCACCGGCGCGAGCACGAGCGCCCAGACCGCGCGCGGGTACAAGACCTCGATGCCGAAGAGGTGATGGACCGAGCCGCTCACGCGATCCTCCGCGCCCACGTCGAGGCCGAGAACCAGGCGAGCGCGTAGCACGCCAACGCCGGCAGCAAGAACCACGGGTACAGGTCAAAAGTCTGCGTGAAGCGCTTGGTCTCGCGCTTCGTGCGCTCGAGCTTCTCGATCTCGGCGTAGACCTTCTCGAGCTCCTTGGGATCCTTCGCGCGGAAGAAGCGCCCGCCCGTTTTCTTGGCGATGTCTTCCAGCTCGCTCGTGTCGATCGCCTGATCGGCGCGCTGCAGGAACATGCTGCCGTTGTACGCGTAGCGGCCGGCGAACACCGTGTAGACCTTGACGCCCTCCTTCGCCGCGAGATCGGCCGCGTCCTCGGGGCGGATCGTGTAGACGTTGTTCTCGCCGTCGGTCAAGAGCACGACGACCTTCGACTTCGCCTCGGTGCCCTTCAGCAACGCGACAGCCTTCGCGAGCCCGACGCCGATCGCCGTGCCATCCTCGGCTTGACGATTTTTCACGATCTGCAGGCCGGCGATGAAGCCCGTCATCGCGTCGACGTCGAGCGTGAACGGGCAGATCAGCTTGGGATAGTGCGCGAACGAGAGCAGCGCGATGTTGTCGGCTTCACCTTCGCGGTCGGTCATGCGCCGCTCGGCGAACTTGCGCACCACCTCCTTGACCACGTCGAGGCGCGAGCGCGTTTCGTCGAGGTCGTTGTATTCCATCGACGAGCTGATGTCGATCGCGAGCGCGATGTCGACGCCTTCGGTCGTCGTGTTGGTCTCGACGCTGCCGCGCAACGGACGCGCGAGCGCGATCCCGACGAGCACGAGCGCTGCGAGCTGCAACGTCGTCGGCAACCACACCAAGCGCTGCACGATCGACTTGCGCGGTGACTGCGTGGCGATCGCGCCGACGCGGCCCTTGGCGCGGCCCGCGCGCAAACGACCCCAGCCGATGCCGATCAGCGCCGCCGGGATCAGGAGCAAGAACCACGGATCGGAGAACGAGTACGCGCCGAAGAGTCGGAACGTTTCGTCGGCGGCGCTCTTCTGCGCGGTGTCGGGGATCTGCGCGAGCAACAGACCGAGTGCGATCGCGTTCATGCGGCGATCCTCGGGGTTTCACCCAGCGCTTCGAGCGCTTTGCGCGCTTCGTCCATCCAGTCGCGCACGGCCAGCGGCGACGGGGATTCCTGCCCGTACTTCACGCGTTCGGCCGACGCGAGGAGGCGCGCGGCGGACGTGCGCACGGCTTCGGGCACCTTGTCGTCGGTCGAGATCGCCTGCGACCAGTCGGCGTCGGTCAGCGCATCGCGATGGACGCCGACGTGCGTGTCGACGGCAGAGCGCACGAGAGCGGTCAGGGCGTACGTCACATTGTGCACTGCATCCGGCTCTGAACGTGCGCGCGCTTCGAGGGTCGCGAGCTGTTCGATCGGTGACGGCAGCTTGGCGACCAGCGTCTGCCTGCGCGAGCGGCGCTTCCACACGACGATCGCGATGAGCATCACGACGATCAGCAGCAGCGCCGTTACGATCCCGCGCAGCGACCAGGCGTGCACGGCCGGAGTGTCGCGGAAACCGCGAGCGGACCGCGGCGCGTCCTCGCCCTGTTGCAGCGCGGATTCGATCTTCACCGGCGGGATCGCGGCCGACAGCGTCGACATCTTCCCGCTCTGGTCGACAGTGATGGCGAGCGGCGGGATCGAAAGGTCGCCGCCCTCGAGCGCCATCACGCGCCAGCGCGCGCGCGTGATCTTGCGGCCGGCGTGCGCGGGATCGTCGGAGCGACGCAGACCGAGGTCCTCGATGAACGCAATCGAACGCGGCAGCACGGTGTGGTCGGGCAACGCGACCGTCGCGCGATCCTCGTGCTCGACCACGAACGTGAGCTCGATGGGCTCGCCGATGTGCGCATGATCGGGGACGGCCTCGACGCGTGCGTGCGGTGCGTCGACGTCGAGAGAGGGCGAAGGGGCCGGCGTCTGCGTCGATGCCGGGACGAGCGCGAAGAGGAGGGAAGCAAACAGCGCCATCAACGCCTCCCGTGACGTTTCGCGCGCCGGCGGAAGAAGGAGAGGATCGGCTCGCCCAGGTCCTTCGACGTGTCGAGGTCGAGCACGTCGACGCGCGCGCGTGCGAAGAGCGCGTTTTGTTCGGCGCGGCGTGCCTGCGCGCGCTCGCGCCACGAGTCACGGACGGCGCGCGAGCGCGTGTCGACTTCGACGGTGCGGCCGGTTTCGGCTTCGATGAGATCCACGAGGCCGGCGCTGGGGAGGTCGAGCTCGAGTGGGTCGGTGATGCGCACGGCGATGACGTCGTGGCGGCGGGAGAGCTCTTCGAGGCGCTCGGTCCAGGGTTTGGTCGAGGGTGCGGTCGACGGGGTGGCGGTGATAGAGGAATCGAGGTCGGGTTGGCGGGCGGTGCCAGGCACCGCCGCGTTGTTGGACGTGGCTGTAGGCGTCTGCTCGAGGAAGTCGCTGACGAGGAACACGACGCTGCGGCGGCGGTGCACGCGCGAGGCGTGCTCGAGCACTTCGGCGAACGCACTTCCGCCGGCTTCAGGTCGAGCGGCGATCACTTCGCGGATCACGCGCAACACGTGCGTGCCGCCTTTGCGCGCGGGCAGGTGCACGCCGGGCCTCGCGCCGAACAGCGTCAGACCGACGCGATCCTGGTGGCGCAACGCGACGAGGCTCATCAGCGCGCAGAACTGCGCCGCGGTCTCACGCTTCGTGCGCAAGCGCGAGCCGAAGTCCATCGACAGGCTCGTGTCGACGATGAACTGCACCGTGAGCTCGCGCTCCTCCGCGTACGTTTTGATGTACGCGACGCCCGTTCGCGCGGTGACGTTCCAGTCGATGCGCCGCACTTCGTCGCCGGGCTGGTACTCGCGCACCTCGCTGAACTCGATGCCCTGTCCGCGGAACGTGCTGCGGTATCCGCCCGACAGAGCCGTGTTCACCAACCGGTGCGTGCGGATCTGGATCTGGCGCACGCGCGCCATCAACTCGGGCTCGAGGAAAGCGCTCTGCCTTGCGGCTCCGCTGGAGCCCTGCCTTGCGGCCCCGCTCGAGCCCTGACTCGCGGCCCCGCTCGAGCCCTGCTTCGCACCTTCGCCGAAGCTCGGCTTGCCGGCGGCTTTCAGGCCTTGCTGGTTGCGCGTCGGGAGCCACATCGGCGACGACTCAGGGAACCGGCACCGTCTCGAGCACGCGCTGCACGAGCGCGTCGGACGTGAGGCCTTCCGCTTCGGCCTCGTACGTCGTCGCTACCCGGTGACGCAACACTTCGACGGCGACGCTCTTGATGTCTGCCGGCGTCACGTAACCGCGACCGTGCAAGAACGCGTGCGCGCGCGAGCACAGCGCCAGCCAGATCGTCGCGCGCGGCGAAGCACCGTACTGGATCCTGTGCTCGAGCTCCGGCAACCCGGCCTTGCGCGGTTCGCGCGTCGCGCCGACCAACGACACGATGTACTCCGCCAACCGCGGATCGAGCACGATCGTGTCCACCACCGAACGCGCCCTCATCACCTGCTCGAGCTCGACGACCGGGCGCGCATCCGTCTTCGGTTGCGTGCTGGCCATGCGCGACAGGATCAGCAATTCCTCTTCGCGCTTGGGGTACGTGACGATCACCTTGAGCGCGAAACGATCCAACTGCGCCTCGGGCAGCGGATACGTGCCCTCCTGTTCCAACGGATTCTGCGTCGCCAACACCAAGAACGGCTTCGGCAGCGGGAACGTCTGCCCGCCGATCGAAACCTGCCGTTCCTGCATCGCTTCGAGCAACGCCGACTGCACCTTCGACGGCGCCCTGTTCACCTCATCCGCCAAGATGAAGTTCGCGAAGATCGGTCCCTTCCGCACCGTGAACGTCGCTTCCTTCGCGTTGTAGATCTCCGTGCCGACCAAGTCGCTCGGCAACAGGTCGGGCGTGAACTGCAACCTCGCAAACGAGCCCTTCACCGTCCTTGCCAAGCTCGACACCGCCAGCGTCTTCGCGAGCCCCGGGACACCCTCGAGCAGGACGTGACCGCCGGTCAACAGTCCGATCAAGAGGCTCTGCAGGAGCGCATCTTGACCGACGACGACTTCGCGCAAAGCACCCCGCATGTCCCCCACCCAGGCGGAGGCTCTCTGGACGTCTTCGCTGATCTGAGGGGCAAGGGTCTCGTTCGTCATCGTGCTCGAGGGTTCGGGTCAGTTCGGGACGGGAACGCAACTTCGTCGAAGCGGTTACGTCGAGGCAGCGCGATCGTTGGCCGAGGCTCGATCCTCCCCTCGAGGCAACCGCCTCCCTCCTGGGGAAAATCGTCACGGCGAGCGCCTCGCGGGCCCCGCAGCATAGCCGAGGCCCCATGCACTGCGCGTCTACGCGGCGCAAAAGGGCCCGATCACTGCCCTTTCAACTTGGGCCCCGCGTAGTCCACGGCCCCCTTGGGGAACCCTTCCTTCAGCAACATCTCGGCGCGCTGCACGAACGGATCGACGCCCTGCGCCAGCGCCTTCGGATCCCACTCGACGACCTCGTTGGGCGGCACGCCGATCCCTTCGATGCCCTTGCCGCCGTTGAAGCGTTCCTTGTTCGAGCCCGTCGAGAAACGGACTTTGAACATCTTGCTCGGCACCACGATCTCCGTCTTCTGCGACGACATGCCCGCGGTGGGCGTCGCGCCGATCATGAACGCCCGGCCGTCTTCCTTGAACATGCCCGACACGGTCTCGCTGGTCGAGCGCGTGCCCGCGTCGACGATCACGACCATCGGTCCGGTGAAGTGAGCCGACCCGACCCCGGTGTACTGCAACCACTTCTGGCCGGGAGCGAGGAACCGGCCGAAGACGTCCTCGTGGTTCGTGCCGCCGCCGTTGTTCGCGCGCATGTCGAGCACCAACCCGGGCACGTCGCCGATTCCCGCCAGCGCCTTGTCCATCTCCTCGGGCAGTTCCCCCAGCACTTCGCCGAGCACGATGTAACCAAACCCACTGGGCAACTTCCCGTACGCATCGCGCTTGCCCAACGGCGTCAGGTCCTTCGGCAAGAACACGCCGCCCACGTAGCGCGCGTCGCCGCCCTCCCTGCTGCACGTCAGCGTGACCTTCTTCTTGCCCTTGACCTGCCGATCGATCTCGAAGGAGAAGCTCGTCCCGTCCTTTCCCGAGAAGCCCCAATGGCAAGCCGCATATCGCGCCGCGTGTTCCGTCGAGAAACCGTGCTCGTCGCTCAGCTCCTTCGCCTTCTCACCCAACCAGTCACCCGCCTTCTTGCCCTCCACCGTCAGCACTTCGTCGCCCGCCGTCATCGCGCTCGCCGCGGGACCCACCGCTTGTTTCACCCACACCTTTCCCCCGCCTTCGCACACGCACAGCCCGACGCCGTGCACCGGTCCCTCATCCTTCATCTTCACCGCGACGTCCATCAACGTCGCATGGCCGTCCTTCAGCCGCGCAACCAACCGCGCGCACAGCTTCACGTGCTCCTCATCCCCCTTGACCTTCTTCGCCGCCGCCGTGAACTCCTTCTCGACAGCCTTCCAATCGACGCCCTTCGCCTTCAGCAAATCCCGCGCACCCTTGCCCATCTCATCCAGCAGGAATGCCACGTCCTTTTCGTACGTCGCCCCCTTCTTGTCACCCGCGTGCACCTTGTCGCCAACAACGGGCAACAACATCGCGAGCGCGAGCAGACCAACGATCCAGCCGCTCGGTCGAACGAAAGCGAGCATGCACCCAGGATGATTCCGCTCGCTTCGTCGCGCAATGCACCGCCCTCGATGTCGGTGAACGCAGTCGGTGCCAGGCACCCGTCGCGGGAGTACCCGCGGCGGGTTCCAGGCACCACCAGCGTCCCCTGCTTAACCGACCGGCGCGACCCTTGAGCGGTACTCCGCTCGAGCGTCGCGTCGGCCGGAACCGCGCGGTAGGCGCGGAACAGCTTGCCGTGGCCTTGCAACTCCGAGTTGCGTGCCTCGCCGATCCCTCGACGTCGACACCACCCACCCCCGCTTGAGCCCTCTCCTATCTTCGCGCATGTCTCTCCTCTCCACCCTCTCCGACGAAGTCGCCGCCATCGTCGACCGCATCGGCCCCGCACTCGTCCACGTCCGCGCCCTCACCTCCCGCTCCCCTCACATGGGCAGCGGCTCCGGCGTCCTGATCGACGCCGAAGGACACTTCCTCACCAACAGCCACGTCATCCGTCACGCCACCGCCGTCGAAGTCGACCTCTCCGACGGTCGCACGCACATCGCCGACATCGTCGGTGACGATCCCGCCACCGACCTCGCTCTCCTGCGGATCACCGACACCACCAACACTTCGACCCCTCTCCCCCACGCCGACCTCGGCGACAGCAACCGTCTGCGCGTCGGTGACTTCGCCGTCGCCCTCGGCTCCCCTCTCGGTCTCGCGCGCACCGTCACCCTCGGCATCGTCAGCGCGCTCGGTCGCACCCTCAACAGCGAAGGCGGCCGCGTCATCGAAGGCGTGATCCAAACCGACGCCCCGCTCAACCCCGGCAACTCCGGCGGACCCTTGGTCGACGCATCCGGTTCCGTCGTCGGCATCAACACCGCGATCGTCCTGCACGCGCAAGGCTTGTGCTTCGCGATCCCGTCCAACACCGCCGCCTTCGTCGCGAGCGAAATCCGCGCTCACGGCCGCGTTCGTCGCGCCTACCTCGGCATCGGCGCGGAAGAAGTCGTCATCCCGTCAGCGATCGCAATCGCATTGGGACTCACCCACCCGCGCGGCATCTCGGTCCGCTCCGTCGAACCCAACAGTCCCGCCGCACTCGCGCTCATCCAGCCGCGCGACGTGATCGTCTCTCTCGACAACCGCCCGATCGCGTCCGTCCCCGACCTGCACCGCGCGCTCGGCGTCGACGCGATCGGCGCGTCGCTGTGGCTCGAACTTTTGCGCGGCAAGGACAAGCTTCGTGTGCGGGTTCACCCGATCGAGCGAGGCACGCGGAGCGCAGGCGCGCGGTGATTCGGACTGCGGGCGAGTGGGCGGTGCCAGGCACCCGCCGCGGGAGTACCCACGGCGGGTTCCAGGCACCACCCACTCAGCCCGGTCTGACAGCAGCCAACGAAGCGCCGTTGATCACGATCCCGCGCTTCTTGAACCTCGCCGCGAGCTCGATCACCTGCTGCGCGTACGCGAGCGTCTCGCTGTCACCGCGCTCGGCGTGCAACGCGCGCCACTTCGCGAACGTCCCCGAGTCCTTGACGAACTTCGCGAGCGTCCCGCGCCCCGCGTTGTAGGCGACGAGCACGCGCTCGAGATCCGGGCCTTCGTACCGATACAGCCACGCGAGGTGCGACGCCGCCAGCCGCGCGTTGAGCAACGGATCGGTGAGCAAGTCCTCTTCCGTCGGCTCCGGCAGATGCAAGCGCTTCGCCGCATCCGCCGCTGCACTCGTCTTGAGCTGGAACAACCCCAGCGCGTTCTTGTTCGAGCGTGCATCGACCTGACCGCGGCTCTCGACGTACATCACGCCCGCCAGCAAGCACGGATCGAGCCCGCTCTCCGCCGCCGCCGCGCAGATGATCCCCGCGTGCGCTTCGACGTGCTTCATCCCGACGACGCTCCACACGGCGCGCGCGATGCGCGGACCCTGCACGACGCTCGTCACGCCGAACAACGCCAGCGCGCCCAGCAAGAGCACGAGCGCGAGCCGTCTCTCGGCCCCACCGGCGGGAGCTGCACCCGACTTGCGCCGCGTGCGACGCGCGCTCATCCGCGAGATACCTCGCGTGTCGCGCTCGCGCGCAGGTCGTGAATCCACTTGTCGCGCTCGGGACCCGCCGCCGGGATCGAGCCCGGATCGGTGCCCGTCAACCGCTTGTACTCGCGGCGCGCGCGCTCGACGAGCCACGGTTCGGGGCGCGCCATCACGTTGACGAGGAACAAGCGTCCCTGCGCCGTGCCCTGGTCGACGAACGCGCTCGGCGGAGGCGGCGACATGCCGGTCCGCTCGAGTGCAGCCAGGAACCACGCCTCCGCGTCGTCGTGACGCACGCCGTCCCACCACGTCCACCAAGCTTGCGGAGCGTCGACCTGGCTGCGCGCATCGACGCACGTGAGGATCGCGAGCTCCAACGCGACGTGCGCGTCCTTGGCGTTGGCGGTCAGGATCGACATCAGCGGCGAAGCGGCTTCAGGCTGGCATTGCTCGGACAGGATCAACGCCGCCTCGCGGCGCATGTTGCCGCCGGGCTGGTTGATGGCGCGCACGAGATCGGGCCAAGCGGGCGGGCCCATCGCGACGAGGCCGCTGCGCGCCGCATCGAACAGCGCGGGATCGCCGACCTGTGCGAGCTGCGCGATCAGGACTTGGGCTGCGGCCGGATCGGAGAGCTGCGCCAGGCCCTTGGCGGCCGCGAGTCGCACGCTGGGATCGCGATCGGACAGTCCCTGGATCAAGGCCTCGAGCACGTACGGACCGCCGAGCTTTCCGATCGCCTGCAGCGCGGCGCAGCGCACTTCGCTGCGAGCCACGCGCGCGCGCACGAGGAGCTCCGTGCGCGCCGCTTCGACCTTGTGCTCGCCGAGCGACAGCGCGGACGCCGTCTCGACGGCCGGATCGGCATCGTCGAGAAGCTTGATGACGATGGCCAAGTCTTCCGGGCCGGGATCGCGAGCCAGCGCGCGACCGACTGCGGCCCGCACGAGCGCGCGCTCGTCCGTCGCGAACGAGCGCAGAAAGGAGCGGTGCACGTGCTCCAGCACTTCGTCCACTGCGTCGGCAGCGTTCGTACCGTACAGCTTGCTGTTCGCGCTGCACAGCTCGACCGCCTGCACGTCGGGCACCATGTCGTCGGTGCCGATCTTGCGTGCAGCCGCCAACGCCAGACGCCCCAGTCGACGCGCGCGATCGCTCTGCATGTCCGCCGTCGCGATCTCGCGCGTCATCTGCGAGAGGAGCGGACCGTAGTCCTCACCCTGCACCACTTCCGGACGGGTATACATGTCCTCGAGCTTTTGGATGCACGTGTCGCGTTGCGACGGCGTACCGGTCTTCAGCGCAGCGAGCACGAGCGCCTTCATGCGCGCGTCGCGTTCGGCCGGCGGGTGCTCACCCGCCCACCACTCCGACTGCCCGCGCCACAACGCGAGCGCACCGCCGGCGCGTCCGCTCTCGGCGAAGTGTTGCCACGCATTGCGATCGCGCAGAGCACGGCAGGCTTCGAGCGCGCGGTCGAACCACGGCTCCTTGGTCTCGGATCCGAGCGTGAACTCCTTGGCGCGTCCGTTCACCTCGATGGTGAGCGAGCGCTGCCCGCGACCCGGGGCTCCGCGCGTGCCGGGAAGCTTGTCGGCGGAGAGGATCCCCTCGCGCGTGATCATCGCGACGAGGTCGGAGATCTCGGCCTTGTTCAAGTACACGATCTCGCCGTAGGTGATCAGCGATTCGGCGTGCTCCGCCGCGTCGGGACCGACGAGCGCAAACGTCTCGGGCATGTCGCCGGACAGGTCGCAACGCACGGTCACGGCGCCGATCTCGGAAGGATCGATGGTGAGCTCCGCGCGCCGCGAGTGGAATCCCTCGCGCGCGCCAATCCACCAGTCGATCCACGCGGGACCTGACGGCGGCATCTTCTGGCCGGTGACGAGGCGCAGACGGCGCAACGTCGGATCGAGCAACGAAGAGAGATCGTCGTGAAACACGCGCCCCGACATCGTGGTCATCAACCGGTCGGGCACGCTGCGGTCGAGCCACTCCCCGTAGCGCGCTTCGCGGCTGCGGAAGCCGATGCCGGCGAGTGCGACCGCCGCGGTTCCGGACACGAACGCGTCGCTCGAATCGAGCGCCACGAGAAGCGGCTCGACGTGCTGCGGGCCGAGGATCGCTTGCAGGTGCACGTCTTCGCGGTTGCAGATCGCGAGAAGAGCGTACGCGCCTCGGCGCAACACCCACCGCTCCTGGAACGCGATGGCGACGAGACGCGCTTCGAGGCCCGGGTCCACGCGCGACGTCAGCGCGGAGACGGCGGTCGAAGCGACGCGCGGGCTTGCATCGTCGATGTGCGCGAGCAGGATGTCGGTCGCCTGCGCGTCGGAGAGCGAGGACGCGAGCTCGACCGCCGACAGGCGCGTTTCGGTGCGCCGGCTCGCCGCGGGTTGGACGAGGAGCGGCGTGAGCCCGGGGATCGTCGACTTCGTCAGCAGGCGTTGCGCGCTCATGCGAACGCCGCTCTGGCTCGACTCGAGCAGGCCGACCAGCCACTCCGGCCCGGCGCGCACGGGATCGCGCGCGGCGATCTCCTCGACGAGCTTCTGCGCCGCCGCGGACGGGATGCGGTCGAGCAGACGTGACGTGACCAGATCGAAATCAGCCGCGGAGTCCGAGCGCATCAGCACGCGCGCGGCCACCATCGCGACCGGCGCTTCCTTGGCGTCGAGTTCGGCGCGCGCTGCGGTGCGGCCGGATTCTCCGGCAGCGACGAGGTTCTCGACGGCGCGATCGACGAACATCTGGCTGGGGTTGCGCGTCGAGCGCAGCTCGGAGAACACGAACGCTGCGGCGCCGGGTCGCGCTGTTTCTGGCGCAGCCTGTTGGGTCGCCGGTGCGGCTTTCGGAGAGGTCGACGTCGAGTTGCCGCTGGATGCGGGGGCCGGAGCGGGCGCTGTCGAGGCATCGTTGCGGTAGCGCGGGAGCACGAGGTCGCCGTTGCCGCGCGTGCTGCGCTTGGGACCCTCTGGAGAACCCATGCCGGGATCCGTGTTCACGCTCGCGCTGTGCGGCGTGTCGCGCTTGCACGCGTCGCACCACACGAGGTCGTGACCCGCTTCGTCCTTGCGGCCGTCGACGTGTGCCGTGTACGAGCGCTCGCCGCAGACGAGGCAGTCGATGTGCGGCGCGATGTTGCCCTTGGGCTGGTTGCCGGTCGGGGCGGCCTTCTTGTGCGGCAGCTCGAGCTGCGCTTGCGCCGTGCCGCAGAAGAACACGCAGAAGAACACGCAGAGGTGCGCGGACGAAAGCGGCCAGACCGGTGCGGCTGTGAGCCAGCCTGAGAATGCGGTTTTCACCATCGGGGGTCCGGTTCGTCGGGGCTGCGCCGAGCCGGGTTGCTGCCTACCCGCCGCGCCGGGTGAGGATACGCAATCGCGGCCCTCCTCGGCACATCCCGATCCTTTGAACCGTGTTGGAGGCGTGTCGGCGTTGGTAGGGTGCCTCCTCCATGGGGCTTTCGCGTTGAACGGAGCATCGACCTCGAGCCGGTTTTCCGCGCCCAAAGGGGCGTCGGAGGTCCCTTCGAGCCTGCGGATCGCGAGCCTTTTGCCCTCGACGACGGAGATGGTGTGTGCGCTGGGGCTGGAAGCGGCCCTCGTTGGCGTGTCCCACGAATGCGATCACCCCGTCTCGGTCCGAAGCGTGCCGGTGCTGACGTCGGCCAAGGCGGGCATCGGCGGTCCGCGTTCGACGAGCGGCGAGATCGACCGCGGCGTGCGCGAGGTCCTGCGCGCTGCACTCGCGGTGTACGACATCGACATCGCCGCGCTCGAGCGTGCGCGACCCGACGTGATCCTGACGCAGGATCTGTGCGACGTGTGCGCGGTGTCGTACGACGACGTGGTCGATGCGGTGCGCACGATCGCGAGCTCTTCCGTGCGCATCGTGAACTTGCATCCGACGCGGTTGTCGGACATCTGGAATGACATCCGGACGGTCGGTGCTGCGTTGGGACGCGAGCGTGAAGCGGAAGACGTCGTGAAGGGATTGCTCGCACGCGTGGATGCCGTGCGCGAGCGGATGGTGCCTGGAACCCGCCGCACTGTCGCGCGCTTTCGCGCGACGAAGGGTCCAGGTCCCCGCGACGGGTGCCGGGCACCGTCCGCGCAGTCCGTCCCAGATCATCCGGATGCGCAGGACAGTGTCGGGGCACGAAGGGTGCCAGGCACCCACCGCGGGAATGCCCACGGCGGGTTCCAGGTACCCTACGTGCTGACCATCGAGTGGATCGATCCGGTGATGATCGGCGGCACATGGATGCCCGAGCTCGTCGAGATTGCCGGCGGGCGCGCGCTCGTGACGCAGCCGGGAGACCACGCGCCGACGCTGACGCTCGCGGAGTTGCAGGCGCTCGATCCGGCGCCCGACGTCGTCGTGATCAAGCCGTGCGGGTTCGCGCTCGAGCGCACGCTGCGCGAGATGCAGACGTTACGCGATCTGTTCGCGCAGCTCGACTGGCCCGCGCTGCGCACGGGCTCGGTGTGGATCGCCGACGGCAACGCGTACTTCAACCGTCCCGGTCCGCGCATCGCCGACAGCCTGGAGATCCTGGCGGCGTGCGTGCATCCGGATCTCTTTCCCGATTTCGCCGACACCTACGCCGGCCAGTTCGTGCGCATGGAGGAGCTCGCTCGATGCACGTGATCGCTTTCGTGAACCAGAAGGGCGGCTGCGGCAAGACCACGACCGCGGTCAACCTCGCCGGCGCGCTCGTCGTGCGCGGTGCGCGCGTGCTGCTCGTGGACCTCGACCCGCAGGCGCACGCGACGATGGCGCTCGGTCACGCCGTGTCGGGTCCGATGGTGCTCGACGTGTTGCACGACGAGCGCAGGATCGAGGACGCGATCGTGGACGCAGCCGGAGGCGTGTCGCTGTTGCCCTCCGACGCGCGCCTGTGCGAGTTCGAAGAGATCTCGTCGCGCACGATCCGGCCCGAGTCGCGGCTCGCGCAGGCCCTCGTGCGCTGCACGGGCCAGTTCGACTACGCGATACTCGACTGTCCGCCGCGCATGGAGGGACCGCTCGCCGCGAACGCCTTGCGCGCCTCTGACACCGCGGTGCTCGTGATCGAAGCCGGGGCATTCGCGCTGCAGGGCGCGATCAAGGCGCGCGTGCTGCTCGAGGAAAAGGCGCGGTTGCGCGAGCACCCGTTTCGCGTGCGCGCCGTCGGGACGATGTTCGACAAGCGGGTGCGCATCGCGCGCGAGCTCTTGATCGGGATCCACGCCCGGTTCGGCCCCATCCTCTTTGACACCGCAATCCGCAGCAGCGTGCGCTTGCGCGAAGCGGCCGCCGCGGGTGTGCCGATTCAAGTGCTGGATCGGCGCTGCGCAGCCGCACAGGATTTCGATGCGTTGGCCGCAGAGTTCGAGCGCCACACGGGCATCACGCGCTCGACGTCGGCGATTTCGTCCCCCGCGAAGAGCCGCAAAGCGCACGCCTGAGCCTGCGTCAGTCGAGCGGCTCGATCGGTAGAGCCTCTTCGCCGCGCTCGAGCCGCGCGACGTTGTCACGCAGATCCTCGAGGTGATCACCGCGCCACTCGTCGAGGTATTCGAGCGCGTACTTGGGCAACCGACCCTCGACGGCCCAGCTCTCCACGTCGATCGTCGCCCGATCCTGCTCGAGTTCGATCGTCAGCGTCGACGACTTCACGCCAGGGACACCCATGTTGACGATGATGCCGTAGAACCGACTGATCTCGTGTGGCAGCGGCGGATCGTCCGGAGGCGGCTCTTTCCAAGGGCCGAGAGCCGCACTCCCGTTCGCAATTTCATCGCACGCGCATGGCCCGATGTTCTCGCGCAGGAACTCGGGCGCGAAGTCAGCCCCGTTGGGCCACACGAGGGTGTCGTCGATTTCGAATCCGGCGAAAAAAGCCGGGTCCTTCAACGGCTGGAAAACTGGACCGTGGATGAAGGGCTCGAGATCGATGTCACCCTCGGCGCCGTCGGCGAACCGAAGTCGCACGCGGTGCTCTCCGAGGTACCGGGCTTTTGTGACGTGGTGGAACATGACGGTCAACTCAGCGGAGAGATCGGAACGAGTGATTCTCGGCGTTGCGCACGCGCCCAGTGGATCCGCAACTCTTCTAGTCGGGGTTTCCTCCACTCCTGAATGCCCCGCAAGGCCCTCGGATGGAACTTACCTCGACTCTTGCCCGTTTCGATGTAGACGGACACCGAGAACGATCCATGGCGAGCGTGGAAATGCGGCGGCCCGTGTTCCGAGTGGTACATGGTCACGACGATGCCTTCGAACCAACAGATGACGGGCACGTGCGAACGACTCTCCCGTTCGACGACGCGCGCGGGGCGGATCGGTTGCAGAGAATCCGAGATTCCTTCGGCCTCATCGACTGCGAGCCTCACGGCCTCGCGAGCTTCAGTCGAATCGCCCGTCGATCGCGCGACGCAGGCACTTGAACGCGATGCGGTTGCCGAGCGCCGAGTAGTGTCCGCGCGCGCCGCCGTCGTGCAGGAAGAGCGGATCACGGCCCGACTGGAACATCGCGGATTCAAGATCCGGTCGGGTGGAGACGAACGGCAATCCAATTTCGCGGCAGGCCGCCACGAGAAAGTCCTCCTGCCACTCGCAACCCGGCGCGCGCTCGAGGCCGTTCTCGCCGAGGAACAGCACGAGCGCGTGTCGCACGTGCAGTTCGTCGAGCCGGCGGTGGAGTTCGACCAGCAGTGCGTGCGCGATCTGCTTCTTCTCGTCGAGACGCGTCTCGTTGCCGCGCAGGAATCGCTGCACGCCCAGAGGCAAGAGGTGTCGGCGGTACTTCACGAAGCGCCACAGGTAGCTCTTGATGCCGAGTGGGTGTTCAGCGATGTAAGCGTGGATGTCGGTCTCGACGGGTTCGGGCTCGACCAACTGACCGTCACGAATGCCAAAGCGCGGCTTGGGCCACGAGCGGAACGCGAGCACGCATCGGTCGATGTCGTCATCGACGAAGCACCCTACGAGCACGATCGGCTTCTTCTCCGCCGACGTAGCGACGGTCGCGCGCACGAGCATGTACGTCTGATCGAGCCCGTATCCACCAGCGCCGTAATTGAGCAGCGCGTGCGTCGCAGCCAGATCGGATCCCGCGAGGATCGACTCGAAGCTGTTCTCGGCCCCAGCTTCTCCCTGCGAAAACGAATCACCGTAGAGGAAGACCGGCGTGCGCGAACCGACTGACGCCGCATTCGGATGCACATAGGTCCCCGGCGCGACCGTGACAGTCCAACCGAGTGTCTTGTCTGGCGCCGGCGCGTCGTGCAAACGGCCCGCATCGTTCATGAGCCACTCGAGCTTCCACACGTCGTCGTCGCTGTGACGATCGCCGTAGAAGTTGGCCTCGCGCAGACTCTTCCCGCGCAGAACCGCGAACCGGCTCGTGTTGAACAGGAAGAACCGCAGCGTCAATTCGCCTGCGAGAAACCCAACGACGGCTCCGATCGCAAGAGCAAGGAGCCGCTTCTGAACGCGCCTGCTGGTCTTCACGTCAGGTTCGGGCGCTGCTGACGGAATGAGGCATGAGGGTCCTTCCCGTCACTTTATCTGGATGGCCTCATCGGCGGGGCTCACGCTGCAACTCACCGTGGTGAACCGCGAAGCACTTGGGATCACGGTGAGGAAATCCGGACCTCCGATTCGGCCCGCCTTGATCGTCCAGTTGGCTCGAGGTCGCTTCACGGGAGTCCGGGCCACTCCCGGGTCGGTCCCCGTCGTCGGCGACGCGGGATACAAGACGATGTCGTGGGCCAACCACGCGATGGGGAATCCGAGGCAGCCTGGCAACTCGAGCGTTCGTGCGGAGCCGCCGTTCAAGTCGGTCACGCACCACGCATCCTGATCTCCTCCTCGATAGAAGAGAACCTGTTCACCATTGGGTGAGAGCAACGGATCGGAGCCCCAGCCAACCCAGCTCCATGTCTTCGTGGGCACGTCGAGGATCTGCAGGCTGGTGACGCAACCGGGATGCTTGGACACGCCCCAGTCGCGCTCTCTCATCGCAATCGGTGGGGCTTCGTGCAGATGGATCTCTTCCGGAGGGACCAGCCTCTCGACGAGCAACCGCCGACAGTCGGGGAACCATGCAGCGGACCACGCGAACACGGGCCCCAGATCGGTGCGCGAACCGTCGTCCAGGCTCCAGATTTCGAGATGTTGCTCGGTGTACGGCGATGTGTCGTCGACTGGAGCTGCGCCAAGCGCCACCAAGCCTCCACGTCGGGACAGTTCGATGAATGTGCTCGTGTCGTTCCACAGAGGCGAACCAATGCGCCTTGCGAGCATCTTCTCTTTGCGTCCATCGACGTTGGCCAACATGATCTCGACCCCCCCACCGTCACAGACATAGAGGAAGCGGCCGATCTCATCCGGGGCCGACATGAAGAACGGCCGCGCGGCGAGCTCGATACTTGTGCGCTCCAGAGTCGGCAATGCAATCGCTTCCACGGAGTCGTCTCCGTCGCAGTGAAGCACCCAACCGTGAACGTCGGCGAGCAAACGCTCGTTCTCCGGACCAGGAACCGTCGGCAGCGGCGCCGGGTCCGGAGCGGTCGTGTTCACCACCGCGTCGAGCAGCGGACAACTGGTGGCGAGAAGGCACAAGCCGACTGCAAGCGCGAAGGTTGCGGCGACTCGGTCCATCGTGCGTGCGGAATCGCTTCTGCCCAGGAGGCGCCCTAGCATTGCACCCGACGTCGTCACTTCTGCGTCGCGAGCCACTCGCGGTAGCGCTTGTGCAGCGTGTGCGCCGAGTTGAACATCGAGTTCGGCGAGAGAAAGTGCGCGTACTCGAACGTGATCAGCTTGGTCACGCCGGCAGCGAGCGCCGCTTCCATCTTGAAGCGCAGCTTCGGCCATGCGATCGGCAGCGTGCGCGTCGACAGCTCGCTGTCGAGCGACTCGACGTTCGACCAGGTCTCGATCCCCTGCTCGCGAGCGAGCTTCGCGTTGACGGCCAGAAAATCGGCGAGTTGCGCGAAGGGCACGCCGCCGTCGCGAAACGCGATGACGTCGATGCAACCCTTCAAGTGCGCGAGCGCACCGGACCATTTGCGCTCGTGCTCGTTCAACGTGATCGGTGCGCCGCCGCCAAGACCGACACCGACGCCACCGAGGTGGCTGCGCGGCGAGATCATCACAGGCAATGCGCTGAGCTGGCGCAAGTGAGCCGACACGCCTTCGCACTGGCGCATGGTGCTGTCGTCGAACGCGTCGATCGGCTGGCTCAAGTACCAGCCGCGGAACGCGCTCGAACGTCCGTAGCGTTCCCAGACTTCGTCGGCGAACTCGCGCTCGAGGTCGATGTCCTTCTGCGTGCTCTGAGCGGTCGAGCCCTCGCCGTGATCGTACGTGCCGAACCACAGGTCCATGTCGTTGCGCTCGGCGAGCGAGAGGAACAGTCCCGCCAAATCCGTCTCGACGATCAGGTGCGGATGACGCTTGCGCAGTGCGGGCGAGTCGAAAGCCGCGCGATCACGGAATCCGCCGCGCGCGAGCACGACCGTGTCGATGCCGTCGGCCCTCATGGCCGCGAAGTCGCGCGTCCATTCTTCGGGTCCCCAATTCGACGAGGGCAGGTCGTGGCCGATTTCGTCGAGGAATGTGCCGGTGATCATCGTGGGGGTCCTCCCTTTGGTAAGGGCAGGATAGCCTCCTGGCAACCGGGCACTTCACGCTGTTCGCGGGGATGGGCGAAAAAACGGTTCGCGCGACAATCGTAGTGGTGCCAAGCACGCGTGCGCGTGTCCCAGCGCGAAGAGGGAGTTCCGCGAGTACCGGCGGTCATGCGCACACCTGCCCGCGACCCAGTGGTCCTGCGCGCATGTGCAATTCGTTGACTATCGCCGGACCTGCAATGTGGGTGGGAAACGTCGGTGCCAGGTACCCTTCGCGAGACGCTGCACCCTTCGTCGCGCGAAATCGCGCGACAGTGCGGCCGGTTCCAGGCACCACCGGTTCTCAGTCTTTGTCGACGTGCGTTTGCCGCAAGGCGACTGGAGCCGTCTTCTTGCGCAGGCGGATGTTCAGCATCTCGACGCCGAACGAGAACGCCATCGCGAAGTAGGCGTAGCCCTTCTCGATGTGCTGGCCGAGCCCCTCGGCGACCAGCAACACGCCGATCAGGATCAGGAACGAGAGTGCCAGCATCTTGATCGTCGGATGCCGCTCGACGAAATCGCCGACGGCCTTCGCGAACACGAGCATCACGCCCACCGAGCTCACGACGGCGGTGATCATGATCTCGATGTGCTGCGCCATGCCGACCGCGGTGATCACCGAGTCGAGCGAGAACACCATGTCGAGCACCATGATCTGCACGATCGTCGAAGCGAACGAAACGGCACGACGCGAACCGTCGGCGTGGTGTTCCTCGCCCTCGAGCTTGTCGTGGATCTCCCACGTCGCCTTCGCGATCAGGAACAAACCGCCACCTAGCAGGATCACGTCGCGCCCCGTGACGCCGTGGTCGAAGACGCTGAACAGATGCGCGGTCAGGCCCATCACCCAAGTCAACGCGAGCAAGAGACCAATGCGCATCAACATCGCACCCGCGAGACCGATGCGACGCGCACTCGCGCGCTGTGCGTCGGGCAACTTTCCCGTCAGGATCGACAGGAAGATGATGTTGTCGATCCCGAGCACGACCTCGAGCACGGTCAGTGTCAGGAGCGCGATCAGGTTGTCGGTCGTCAGGAGATGGGTCACGGGATCTCGATCGTGAGGTGGGCGGCCACAGGCTCGTTCCGCACCCAGGCGGGGCGCGCAGGGGCACTCCTACCCGCTCGTCCGTCTGGATAATAAGGAGAAGGTGTTTTCGCCTCACCGGGCATGGCCAGAGCCGATTCATGCATTTCCATGCCGGATTATGCTTGATTTCTGCGTCCAGACGTCGATACTTGGCATTCTCATGCCTGCTCGTGACCAAGGAATGCATCGAACCCTCCCGGAGGGCCCTGCCGTGCATGGTCGGGAGGCACGTCGTCGGGCGGTGCTCGAGCTCGTCGCCAAGGGCGGCATCAAGAGCCAGTACGACCTGCAGGATGCTCTCGTCGGGCGCGGCGTCGCGGTGAACCAGGCGACGCTCTCCCGCGACATCCGCGCGCTCGGTCTGCTCAAGGGCAAGGACGGTTACGAGCTGCCGGCGAATGCGCTGCCGACGAGCTCGGATCCGTCGCTCGCGTTGTACTCCGCGGTACACGCATCGCTCGCTTCGACCGAGACGGCGGGAACGCTCGTCGTGTTGCGCACTCCGATCGCGAGCGCCAACACGCTCGCCATCGCGATCGATCGCGCGGGATGGCCCACCGTCGTCGGCACCATTGCCGGTGACGACACCGTGTTCGTGGCGACGCGCACCGTGAGCGATGCGCGTCACGTCGAGTCGCTGCTCCTCGAAATCAAGAGCAGACGAGGCTGACATGAAGCGCGTCGCCGTCCTCGGCGCTTCCGGCTACACAGGCCGGGAGCTGGCGCGATTGCTGCGCCATCACGACTCGCTCGTCGTCGAAGGTCTCTTCGGCGGACGCGAAGGTGTCGCACCCGATGCGCCTGAGCTGCCGTGCGACGACCGCATCGAGATGCTCGATTGGAAGCGCATCGAGCGGTGCGACGGTGTGTTCTTGTGCACGCCGCACGGTGCTTCGGCGGAGTTGGCGCGGCGCTCGCTCGAGCTCGGGGTCAAGGTCGTCGATCTGTCGGCGGACTTCAGGTTGCCCGATGCAAAGCAGTACGCGGCGTTGCACCAGCACGTCCATCCGGCGCCGGAGCTGCTCGGTGAAGCCGTGTACGGTCTCGTCGAGCACGCGCGCGATGCGATCGCGCCGGCACGCCTCGTCGCGAACCCGGGTTGCTATCCGACGTCGATCCTTTTGGCGCTGAAGCCCTTGATCGAAGCGGGCCTGGTTGACGCACACGCGCCGATCGTGGCCGATTCGAAGAGCGGCGTGTCGGGCGCCGGCAAGAACGCGAGCGCACGCACGCACTTCGGCGCGACGAACGAGAACTTCCTCGCGTACGCCGTCGGCACGCACCGTCACGCGCCGGAGATCCAGCGTTACGCGGGCTCGGACAAGATCGTGTTCGTCCCCCACCTGCTGCCGATTTTCCGCGGCATTCTCTCGACGATCTACGTGCCACCTTCGAACGGCGTGGGTGCGGGCGAAGTGATGGCGTGCCTCGCCGATCGCTACTCGGGCGAGCGCTTCGTCCACGTGTATCCGCGCGGGCTGCCCGAGCTGAACCGCGTGCAGATGACGAACGAGTGCCACATCGGCGTCGCTGCTTGTGGCGACCTCGTCGTCGTCGTGTCGGCGATCGACAACCTGGTGAAGGGTGCCTCCGGTCAGGCGCTGCAGAACATGAACCTGATGCTCGGCCTCGAAGAAAGCGCGGGTTTGGCATGAGGATCCTCGCGAAGGTCGGCGGTGCGCAGCTCGAGGAAGCGTCGGCGCGCAAGAGCTTGTGCACGTCGATCGCGCGCGCGCGCGGGGCGGGGCACGAGATCGTGCTCGTCCACGGCGGCGGCAACCAGATTCGGACGCTGGTGCGCGCTCTCGGATTGGAAGAGCGTTACCACGACGGTCTGCGGATCACCGATGCGCGCACTGCCGATGCGGTCGCGATGACACTGTGCGGGCTCGTCAACAAGGAGCTCGTGCATGCGTTGCAGCAAGCGGGCGTGAGTGCGTGCGGGCTGTCGGGCGCCGACGGTGCGACGTTTCACGCACGCAAGCTCGAAGCCCGCAGCGCCGACGGTGCCGCGGTCGACCTCGGCTACGTCGGCACGGTCGCGCAAGTCGACGGACGCCTCGTCGAGACGCTGATCGCGCAAGGCTACGTGCCCGTGATCGCGACCGCGGCACCGCTCGCCGCGGGCGAGAGCGCGCCGTCCGACCACCTGTACAACGTCAACGCCGACATGGCCGCGGGTCCGCTCGCACGTGCGCTCGATTGCGATGCGCTGTTGTTCCTGACCGACGTCGAAGGCGTGCTCGACGGCGATCGCGCGCGCATCGCGGCGCTGACGCCCGAACGCTGCGCCAAGTTGCGCGCGGGCGGCGTCGTCACGGGCGGCATGATCCCGAAGACGGAAGCGGCACTGGCTGCGTTGAAGGAAAACCCCGATGCCGTCGTGAAGATTGCGCCTGCCAAGGGCGAGGACTGCGTGCTGCGTGCGCTGGCTCAGACTGTGGGCACGCGCTTCGTGAACGACATCGACGACGCAAGGCTGACGGATGACGTGCACGGCGGAGTGAAAGGGAGAGAGATCTGATGGACGAGCACGTGCTGCACACCTACCAGCGCGCCGAAGAGGTCTTCGTGTCCGGCAACGGCGCGGAAGTCGTCGACGCGAACGGCACCAAGTACCTGGATTTCCTGGGTGGAATAGCCGTGTCCGCCCTCGGTCACGCGCACCCGAAGTTGATCGAGGCACTGCGCGACCAACTCGGCCTGATCCACGTGTCGAACCTCTTTCGTCACCCCTACACCGAAGAGGTCGCGACGCGGCTCGCGCGTTTGAGCGGCCTTTCGTCGGTGTTCTTCACCAACAGCGGCACCGAAGCCAACGAGTGCGCTCTCAAGCTCGCGCGCAAGCACCAGCGCAACGTCGGATCGCCCGAGCGCACCGGCTATGTCGCGCTCGAGGGCGGTTTCCACGGCCGCACGATGGGTTCGCTCTCGATCACGCACACCGCGAAGTATCGCGCGCCGTTCGAGCCGCTCGTGCCGGGTGTCACGTGGGTTGCTCCCGACGACGTCCAAGCGCTCGAGTCGACCTTGCGCAACACGCTTCCCGCTGCGCTGATCCTCGAGCCGATCCAAGGCGAGTCGGGCGTGCGCGACATCGCGTTCGACTACCTGCGCGCGGCGCGGCGCGTCTGCGACGAGACCGGCACGCTTCTCATCCACGACGAAGTGCAAGCGGGTTGTGGACGCACGGGCAACTTCCTCGCGGGCGACGCAGCGGGCATCAAACCCGACATTGCGACGCTGGCGAAGCCGCTCGCCGCCGGTCTGCCGATGGGCGCGTGCATCGTGTCCGCGAAGCTCGACAACACGTTTCAACCTGGCGATCACGGCTCGACGTTCGCGGGCGGTCCACTCGTGTGCCGTGCGGCGCTCGTGTTCCTGCGCGAGCTCGAAGAAGGCGGCCTCATACGACAGGTAGCTGAGCGCGGTACGCAACTGCGCGCCGGTCTCGAAGGCCTGCAGCGCGAGCTGCCCGTCATCACCGAGCTGCGCGGACGCGGATTGATCCAAGGCGTGCGCCTCGCGCGCGGCGCTGAACAGGCGCAAAAAGAGCTCTACCGCTCCGGCCTGATCGTCAACCGCACCGGCGGCGACGTGCTGCGGCTCTTGCCGCCGTACGTGATCACGAGCGCGCAGATCGCGCGCGGTCTCGACATCCTGCGCGACGTGCTGCGCGCGATCTGATCTTCGGCACGAACTCACCCTCCCGCTGTTCTCTCTTCTCGAAGCAACCTTGGCTCGAGGCAACACGCCATGACCACCACCACCCAGTTCGGCACTCTCCCGTGCAAGGACCTCTTGTCCATCGCGCAACTCGGCGTTGGCGACGTCCACACGATCTTCGATGCGGCGGCCACGTTGAAGGCCGATCGCAACGCCTACACCCAAGTGCTCGCGAACAAGCGCCTCGGGATGATCTTCGAGAAGGACTCGCTGCGCACGCGCTTCACGTTCGACGTGGGCATGCAGGACCTCGGCGGCTCGGCCGTGTTCATGGACCACCGCGACGTGAAGCTCGGCTCGCGCGAGTCGCTCAAGGACATGGCCAAGAACCTCGAGCGCTGGGTGCACGGCATCGTCGCCCGCACGTACAAGCACCGCGTGCTCGAGGAGCTCGCGGCGAACTGCAACATCCCGGTGATCAACGGGCTGTCGGATTACTTGCACCCGTGCCAGGCGTTGGCGGACTACTTCACGCTGACCGAGCGCTGGGGCGACGTGAAGGGTCGCAAGGTCGTGTACGTCGGCGACGGCAACAACACGTGTCACTCGCTCGTGCACACCGGCGCGCGTCTCGGTGCGCACGTGACCGTGTGCTCGCCCGAGGGTTTCGAGCCCAACGCGCGCGTGATCAGCGAGGCCATGTTGATGGCGCGCGAGTCGGGCAGCGACATCCAGATCTCGAACGATCCGGAGAAGAGCGTGGCCGGCGCCGATGCCGTGTACACCGATGTGTGGGCCTCGATGGGCCAGGAAGACGAGATCGAGGAACGCGCTGCGATCTTCGAGAACTTCCGCATCGACGAGGAATTGATGGCCCTGGCGAAGCCGGATGCGCTCTTCATGCACTGTTTGCCGGCACACCGCGGGCAGGAGGTGACCTCGCCCGTGATCGACGGACCGAACTCGATCGTGTACGACATCGCGGAGAACCGCTTGCACGTGCAGAAGGCCGTGCTCGTGCTCCTCATGCAGGACAAGGGCTGAGCGGCGTCACGCCCTCATCACGAGAAGGACATCCCGATGGCCGAAAAAGTAGTGCTCGCGTACTCCGGTGGACTCGACACGTCCATCATCATCCCCTACCTCAAGGAAGTGCACGGTCTGGAGGTGCACTGCGTCTGCGGTGACGTCGGACAGGGCGAGTCCGAGCTCGCGGGCCTCGAGGAGAAGGCCAAGCGCTCCGGCGCCAAGTCGTGCAAGGTCGTCGACCAGCGCGAGGAGTTCCTCGTCGACTACGTGTGGCCGAACCTGCGCGCGATGAGCGTGTACGAAGGCCGCTACTTGCTCGGCACGAGCATGGCGCGTCCGATCCTCGCCAAGGCGCAGGTCGACTACGCGCGCGAGCTCGACGCGCACATCCTCGCACACGGCTGCACGGGCAAAGGCAACGACCAGGTGCGCTTCGAGCTGGCGTACATGGCGCTCTACCCCGACGTGAACATCATCGCGCCGTGGCGGGAGTGGGACATCCGCTCGCGTGAGGACGCGCTCGACTATGCGGCGTCGCGCAACATCCCGGTCACGGCGTCGCGCACGAAGATCTACTCGCGCGACCGCAACCTGTGGCACATCAGCCACGAGGGCGGATCGCTGGAGGACCCGGCCATGCGTCCGCCCGACGACGTGTGGGTGATGACGACGAACCCCGAGGATGCGCCGAACAAGCCACAGATCGTTTCCATCGCATACGAGCGGGGTGTGCCGATCGCCGTCGACGGTGAGTTGCTCGATCCGGTCGAGCTCGTCACGAAATTGAACGTGATCGGAGGCAAGCACGGGGTCGGTCGCATCGACATCGTCGAGAACAGGTTGGTCGGCATGAAGTCGCGCGGCGTGTACGAGACGCCGGGCGGCACGATCATCCTCGAGGGCCTGCGCACGCTGCGCTCGCTGACGATGGATCGCGACACGTTCCGCCAGTGCGAGAAGCTCATGCCGGAGTACGCCGACATCGTGTACACGGGTCGGTGGTTCGCGCCGGTGCGTGAGGCGCTCGATGCGTTCTTCACGAAGGCGACGGAGACGGTGACCGGTGCGGTGCAGGTCAAGCTGTTCAAGGGCAGCGCAACGACGATCGCTTCGAAGAGCACGTTCTCGTTGTACAGCGAGGATCTCGCGACGTTCGGTCCGAGCGGTTCGTTCGATCACGCGGACTCGGCGGGCTTCGTGAAGCTGTACGGTTTGCCCGGCATGGTCGCGGCCGGCGTGCGGCGCGCGAACGCGAAGCTCTTGTCAGCGAACTCGACGCCGACGAAGGCGAGAACCTCGAAGGCCCGCTCGAGCAAGGGTGCGAACAAGATCGGCTCGGCGAAGAGCACGACGGGCGCTCCGGGGCTCGGCAGAGTGGAGCTCGGCAGCGTGAAGGTCGGCGCGACGAAGGCCGCCAGCTCGAAGTCCGCTGCCGCGAAGAAGTCGCGTGGCAAGCTCGTGACCGGAAAGGCGCGCGCGTGACGAAGCTTTGGGGAGGACGGTTCGCGGGCAAGACCGATCCGCGCTTCGCGGAGTTCAACCGCAGCCTGCACGTGGACTTCCGTTTCGTCCTCGAGGACATCGGCGGGAGCGAGGCGTGGGCGAACGCACTCGCGCGTGCCGGCGTGCTCACGAAGAAGGAGGCGATGACCATCGTCACGGCGCTCCACGACATCGCCGCTGAAATCGACCAGGATCCGACGGCGTTCGCGGAATCGGACGCCGAAGACGTGCACGCCTACGTCGAATCCTGTCTGGCCGCGAAGGTCGGCGATCTGGCGCGCAAGCTGCACACCGGCCGCTCGCGCAACGACCAGGTCGCGACCGACCTCAAGCTGTGGATGCGCACGACGGTGATCGAGATCAGCCTCGAGCTGGAGCAGCTCATCACGGCGCTCGTCGAGCTCGCGGAGCCGAACACAGCACTGCCGATGCCCGGGTACACGCACCTGCAGCGCGCACAACCGATCACCGTCGGACATCACCTGCTCGCGTACGCGGCCATGTTCGATCGCGACAGGAACCGCATCTACGACTGCTCGGCGCGAATGGACACGTGTCCGCTCGGAAGCGGCGCGCTCGCGGGCACGGCGTACGACGTCGATCGCGACGCACTTTCGAAAGAGCTCGGCTTCGCTCACCCGACGCGCAACAGCATCGACGCCGTGAGCGACCGCGACCACGTGTGCGAGCTCTTGTTCGTGTGCTCCATGATCGGCGTGCACCTGTCGCGGTTGGCGGAGGACTGGATCTTCTTTTCCTCCACCGAGGCGGGATTCCTCGAGCTTTCCGACGCGATCGCGACCGGGTCGAGTTTGATGCCGCAGAAGAAAAACCCGGACAGCCTCGAGCTCCTCCGCGGCAAGTCGGCGCGCACGATCGGGCACTTGGTGGGGCTCATCACGCTGATGAAGGGCCTGCCTCTCGCGTACGACAAGGACATGCAGGAGGACAAGGAAGCCCTCTTCGACGCCGTCGATACGACCATGGATTCACTGGCCGTCGCGACGATCGTCGTGCGCAACGTGCGCTTCCGCGCCGACCGTTGTCGCGAGGAAGCCTCGAAGGGCTACTTGAACGCCACCGACCTCGCCGATTTGCTCGTCGCGAAGGGCACGTCCTTCCGTGACGCGCACGAGAAGACCGGTGCTGCCGTGCGCGCGGCCATCGAAGCCGGTTGCGAGCTGGAGGATCTGCCGAGCGCGCGCGTGAAGCAGCTTCTGCCGGAGCTGTCCGCGCTGAGCCCGGCGGAGTTGAAGTCGGCGCTGTCCGTCGAGGCTTGCCTCGCACGCCGCAAGTCGATCGGCGGAACGGCTCCGACACAAGTCGCGGCCGAGATCAAGTCCTGGAAGAAAGAGTTGGAGTCATGGAACAACCCACGCTGACCCCGAGCCGCGTGAGCGATTCGCGCCCGATGATGCCGGCCGGCTTCAAGGCCAGTGCGCTGCACTGCGGCATTCGCGCGCGCAAGAACAAGCTCGACTTGGGCTTCATCGTCGGCGCGCAGGCGTTTCCGGCGTCGGCGATCTTCACGAAGAACCAGCTCGTCGGTGCGCACGTGATCACGTGCCGCGAGAGCTTGAAGAAGAGCAACGGCAAGGTGCGCGCGCTGCTCGTCAACTCAGGCAACGCGAACTGCTCGACGGGCGACGAAGGCCTCGAGGACGCCCGCCGCATCCAGGGCGCGCTCGCCGAGATCGTGGGTTGTCCGCCCGAGCAAGTGCTGTTCATGAGCACGGGCGTGATCGGCGCGCGCTTGCCGGTGGAGAAGATCCTCGAAGCGCTGCCGAACCTCACGTCGAACGCGAACGAGCGCGGCCTCGGCGATTTCGCGCAAGCGATCATGACGACCGACCTCGTGCCGAAGGTCCGGACGCTCTCGATCGAGGACAAGAGCGGTCCGCCGTTCCGCATCACCGGCGTCGCGAAGGGCTCGGGGATGATCCATCCGAACATGGCGACGATGCTCGCGTACCTCTTGACCGACGGGCCGATGCCGAAGGACACGCGCGCACTGCTGAAGAACACGGCCGCGAAGAGCTTCCACCGGCTCACGGTCGACGGCGACACGTCCCCGAACGACACGCTGCTCTTGTGGAGTTCGCGCGCAGCGAACGCGACGGCGCAACAGAGCGAGGACCTGCTGGCGCAAGGGCTCGTCGACGTGAGCCAGGAGCTGTGTCGCACGATCGCGGCCGACGGAGAGGGCGCGACGCGCTTGATGACGGTGCAAGTGCTCGGCGCGCCGACGGAGGATCTGGCCGCGCAGTGCGCGCGCACGATCGCGACCAGCCCGCTCATCAAGACGGCGGTGCACGGCCGCGATCCGAACTGGGGCCGCATCCTCGCTGCTGCAGGCAGGTCGGGGATCGAGTTCGACGCGAACAAGGCGCGCGTGTGGATCGGCGACGCCGACGTCTTCAGCAACGGCAAGCCGCATCCCGAGAACGAGCGCGATGCGCACTTGCACCTGCTCAACCAGCACGAGGTCGTGCTCGGCGTCGATCTCGCCGTGGGCAGTGCGAGCGCGGAAGCGTGGACGTGCGACTTCTCGGCGGACTACGTGCGCATCAACGCGGACTACCGTTCGTAATGGCCGGCTGATGTCGTCACGCAGGCAGTGACAGCAGTCTTGGCGAGGTGGTGGGCCGTCGATCGATCCGGCGACCAAATCGTGTGTCCGGAGAGCCGGCCTGGCCGAGCCTGGCACCGTATTTGGCGCCGTATTTCGCGTTGCAGCTTGCAGCCCGTGGGTGTGCAATCAAAGGGTCCACCCCGGCCTCGCGTCGGACATGGCAGCGACGCGTGGCACGCAGCGGACTCGTTCCGATCTCTGTTGGAGACTCCGACCATGAATTCGATTCGCTACCCCGCACTTCTCGCGGCGCTCTTCCTCGGTCTCGCTGCTTCTCCATCCGCGGCTCAGGCCCCGGGCCCCGTGCCTTACGCGCTCGACGCGGCCTCCGACTACACGCACGGGTGTTACCCGCCGTGCTTGTGCCCGCTCATGTTCAATCCGAACCTGACCGGTGCGTTCACGCTCCAGTTCACGTCGAACGATCCGGCCGGATACACGCACTACAACATGCTCAACGTCGACCTGTACTTGGGCGCGACCAACCCCGATCACATCACGGGCAGCGGACAGTATCGGCGCGGCGGTCAAGTCGCGCTGTTCGAGCAGCTCACGCTCGATCTCTCGGTCAACGGTGCTGCGCCAGAGCACTTCGACAGCGGCCTCGTCAGCCCTGCCGCGCCATTCCCGAACATCGACATCTCCGTGTCGATCAACGCCATGGTCTGTCTCGACACCGTGTACCACATCGTTGCGGGACCGGCTGAGGCAGGCACGGGCTACTGCTTCGGCGACGGATCGGGCACAGCTTGTCCGTGCGGGAACGCGGGAGCGCCGGGCAACGGTTGCGGCAACTCGCTCAACGGTTCCGGCGCCAACCTTCTCGGCAGCGGATCGCCGAGCCTCTCGTCCGACACGGTCGTGCTCCAGTCATTCGGAACACCCGATGCATCCGCGCTCTATTTTCAGGGCACGCAACAGACCAACGGCGGCGCGGGAAGCGCGTTCGGCGACGGCCTGCGTTGCGCGAGCGGCACGGTGCGACGCCTGCGAACCGTGCAACCCGTCGGCGGACAAGCGCACCTCCCCGGGCCTTCCGATCCGTCGCTTTCGGCGCTGGGCGCGATCACGAGCCCGGGCACGTACGAGTACCAGGTCTGGTATCGCAACGCGGCTCTGTTCTGCACGCCGTCGACGTTCAACCTGACCAATGGGTACGAGATCACGTGGAACCCTTGATCCGCGCTGCGTCAGTTTGAATCACGCATCGCGCAGGCCGACGGCTCGACTGTCGGCCTGCGTGCGTTCGATCGGAATTCAAGCGAGCTCGTGCGCGAGCGCTCGGTCGTAACGATTCTGGCCCCGAACTTGCGAAGGCCGGTCGCTGACGCGCCGACAGGATGAGCACCCCCTCCACGCACGCTGTCGAGAACCTCAAGCAGGATTCGCAGGTGCAATCCGCGCTGAAGGAGGTGCAAGCTCCGGAACAACCTGCGCCGCACAAGTCGAGCGTGCTCGCGCGAGCGTCGGCGATGGCCGGAATCCTGCTCGCGCTCGGCCTCGGCTTGGGAACGAGCCTCTACTTGGGTGACTACGGCCCCTCGAAGAGCTGGATCGAGAAGACCTTGCTCGCCGCCGGCGCCGCCGTCGCCTTCGTCGCGCTCGAACAGGCCCTCGAGGTCTACCTCCTTCGCCGGCTGCACGACAGCGCAGCGCGTTTCAACCTCAAGCGCGTGCTGCGCCTCTTCGCAGGCTTCGTCGTCGTCGCGGCGCTCGTCAAGATCCTGATCGTCGACTGGCAAACGGCGTTCGCGTCGCTGGGTCTGGCTTCGTTGATCCTCGGGTTCGCGCTGCAGACGCCCATCACGAGCTTCATCGGCTGGATCTACATCCTCGCGCGCAAGCCCTACAGCGTCGGCGACCGCATCCGCATCGCGAGCGCGACGGGTGACGTGATCGACGTCGGTTACCTCGACACGACGCTGTGGGAGTTCGGCGGCGAGTTCCTCTCGACCGATCATCCGAGCGGGCGCGTCATCAAGTTCCCGAACTCCACGGTGCTCTCGACCCCCGTCTACAACTACTCGTGGGCGCTGTTCCCCTACATCTGGAACGAGATCAAGCTCAACGTCGCGTACGAAAGCGATCTCGAGTTCGTCGCCGGCGTGCTGCGTGACGTCGCCAACGAGCACGTCGGTGAAGCCATGGCGAAACGGGTCGCGACCTACCGACAGTTGCTGGCCGAAACGCCGGTCGACGAGCTGACGGTCAACGAGCACCCCAACGTCCAGTTCCGCACGAGCGAAAACACGTGGATCGTCGTCATCCTGCGCTACCTCGTCGAGCCGAAGGAAGCGGGGCGCGTGAAGACTTCGATCTTGAAGACGGCACTCGAACGGCTGAACGCCCAGCCCGACAGGGTGATGTTCCCGAAGAGCAACGCGCGCTGAGGGTGACCGAGCCGAACGTACCCTGCGGTATGCTTCCGGCCCGTTGATGCGCTCCCCGAAGCTCCCGCTCGTCCTCTTGGCCGTGTACCTCGCGGTCGTTGCGCTCCTGGCATTCGGGCCGGTCGATCGCGGCGATTGGATGCTCGAGAACGCGCTCGCGGTCGGCCTCGTCAGCGTGTTGTGGTTCACGCGGCGCGTGTTCCCGTTCTCGAACGTGTCGTACTCGCTGATCTTCGTGTTCCTGGTCTTGCACGAAGTCGGTGCGCACTACACCTATGCGCTCGTGCCGTACGACGAATGGAGCAAGGCGATCTTCGGCCGCACGATCAACGGCCTGTTCGGTTTCGAGCGCAACCACTACGACCGGCTCGTGCACTTCTTGTACGGATTCTTGCTCGCATACCCGATGCGCGAAGTGTTCGTGCGCGTCGCCGGTGCGAAGGGTTTCTGGGGCTATTGTCTGCCGTTGATGATGACGATGGCGACGTCGTGCCTATACGAGATCATCGAGTGGTGGGGCGCGGCGGCGTTCGGCGGCGGGCTGGGAGAGGCGTACCTCGGCACGCAGGGCGACGAGTTCGATTCGCAGAAGGACATGGCGTTCGCAACGCTCGGCACGCTGCTCTCGCTCGGCCTCGTGTTCGCCCTCCATCGCAAGCTCGCGCGCGATTTCCACGCGGAGTGGGTCGAAAGCTTGCGCATCAAACGCAAGCGACCGCTCGGCGAGCAGGCGCTGACGGGGAAAGCTCACGCTCCTTGATACGAACGGCCCTCGCCTGACGGGACCCTGCTCGTGCCCACGATTTTCCGAGCTAATTGCGGGTTCCCCAAGCGGTCACGGTCGCTCCAGACTCGGATCGAGCTACTCTGGGTCGAAAGATGAGGCGATGAGCGACGTGTCCATGAATGCAGTGATGATGATCGCAACGGCGCTGTTGCCGTGGGTGCAGGAGCCTTCGAGCAGCACGACCCGGTTCGGGGCGTACGAGTCGACGATCGAGTGGCCCGAGGGAGCGGCCCGCATCACCGTGGCGCCGGCCAACCTCTCCGCTCTCCTCATCCGGCAGCGGCCCAACTTGCGCGGGCACAACGTGCTGGCGAGCGGGGCCGAGTGTCTCGCGGCGGCCGTCGCGCCGGACGCAACGCTGTACTTCCTGCCTGTCGGCGGAGACGTGCTCGGGATCCTCTCACCGCTCGATCCACTGCAGCCGAACGCCGTTCACCAACGCTTGCTCGGTCGCAGAGGCACGCGGCCCGGCGAAATGCGCGAACCGTCGGGCATCTGCATCGACGCACGCGATCCGTTGCGCGTGCTCGTAGCCGACACGTTGAACCATCGCATCGACGTGTTCGCCGCCGACGGGTCCGCGCGAGGATCGTTCGGCGGGCGCGGAATCGGTGATGGAGCGCTCGATCATCCCTCCGACGTCGCGGTCGACGCGAGCGGCAACGCGTTCGTGTCCGACACGGGCAACGATCGCATCGTCGAGTTCGATGCAACGGGAAAGTTCGTCGCGAGCTTGGGTGGACGCGGCTCGTACCCCGGTCTCTTCGCGGCTCCGTCGGGCGTCGACGTTTACGGCGAGCAGCTCTTCGTCGCGGACCGCGACAACCACCGCATCCAGGTGCTCGGTCTCGACGGGAAGTACCAGTACGAATGGGGACAGCACGCGCTGCGCCCGCGCGAAGGACAGGGCAAGTTCCACTACCCGTGCGACGTCGCCGTGTTGCCGGGCGGCCAGAGCGTGCAGGTGTACGAGGAGATCGAGGACCGCGCTCAGACCTTCGGGCTGCTGCAATCCGACGCGGCCGTCGCACCGGGAGAGCGTGACACGTCGGCGCACTACGCGGGCGGATGCAGCCTGCGCGGCGACACGCTCGCCCTGATCGAGCCGTCGGGTCCGTCGGTGTCGATCTACGACCTCACGAGCGGCACGCCGATCGAGGTCACGCGCTTCGGCAGGTACGGTCGCGGCGCGGGTTTCATGGTGCGCCCCTCGAGCGTGCTGCTCGATGAAAAGGCAGAGATCGTGTACGTCGCCGATCCGTATGCGTCGCGGATCAGCTCATACCGCATCGCGCGACCGCGCGAGGAGCCGCTGAAGTACGAGCGCGATCTGGCGCGTCTGGTGCGTTCGGTGGATCTCACGGCCGAGTCGCTGCCGCTGCGCGACCGCTGGACGATCGAGCCGGCGGGTCTTGCGTTGGATGCCGACGGAAACGTGCTCGTCGCCGACCAGGCCAACGCGCGCGTCGTCGTGTTCAGCCCGGACCTCGAGCCCGTGCGCGCGTTCGGCGTGCCGATCGATCCCGTCGGTGTCGCGTTCGACGCCAAGACGGGGCGCACGTTCGTCACCGATCCTGTCGCGCACGCACTCGCCGTCGTCGCGCGCGACGGCACGATCGGCCAAGTCTTCACCAACCCGGAAACGCGTCCGTTCGGCGTCGCGATCGGCCACGACGGGCTCGTGTGGATGACCGATCGCGAGAACGGACAGTTGTTGAAGCTGGTGGATGACAAGCTCTCCCCGGTGACGACGCGTGTGAGCGCGTCAGGGGATCGCCTGGGTCGCGGCGAGTTCGTGAAGCCCGAAGGCATCGCCTGCGACGAGCATGGTCGCATCCTCGTCGTCGAAGCCGGCAACCACCGATTCCAACTCTTCGACGCGCAAGGCAAGTACATCGACATGGGCGGCGCGCGCTTCTACACCGAAGCCGCGCGGAATCCGGCCCCCGTTCCGGTCGCGCACGCGTGGGACAACGCGCGCAGCCTCACGACGAACGGCGGAACGTGGCGCGTGCTGTGGCGCACGAAGCCGGCCACGATTCCGCGTGGCCAGACGTTCTCGATCGACGCCTGGGTGTTCGCCGTCGGTGATCCCACGCACCCCGCCGCCGGCGCCGACCTGCGCGTCGATGCATGGATGCCGGATCACCTGCACGGCATGACGCGCGTGCCAGAGATCGTGAAGCGCGACGACGGCGGCTTCACCATCGAGGGCATGTTGTTCCACATGAGCGGCATGTGGGAGATCGACTTCGACGTCGTCGCTGGTTCGGTCGTCGAGCGTGCGCAATCGCGAGCGGAGCTCGAATGATCGCGCTCTTCGCCCTGCTGGCGGTTTGTCTGCCGAATCAAGGACCTACGCCGGTTCGCAAGAGTTCGCCGAATCAAGAAGCTGTGCCGAATCAAGCTCGAGGCGCAGTCGTGTTCGACGCACAGACGACAGCGCGCATCCTGCAGCACTCACCGCTCCCTCCCCCGCCGCCCGATCCGACCAACCATTTCGCCGACGACGAGAACGCGGCTCTGTTGGGGCAGGCACTCTTCTTCGATCCGCGCGCGTCGAAGAACGGACAGGTGTCGTGCGCGACGTGCCACGATCCCAAGAAGGCGTTCAGCGACGGTCTGCCGCTCGCGCACGGGATGGGTGACGGCCTGCGCAACGCGCCCTCTCTCTACAACGTCGCCTGGCAGCGCTGGCTCTTTTGGGACGGACGCGCCGATTCGACGTGGGCGCAGGCGTTGCAGCCGATGGAAAACGCGACCGAGCTCGGCACCGATCGCGCGACGCTCGTCGGTCTCGTCACGCGCGATGCGACGTTGCGCGCGCGTTACGAGCGCGTGTTCGGTCCGGCGGATGCGAGCGACGTCGACCGCTCGTTCGCGAACCTGGGCAAGTCGCTTGCCGCGTACGAGCGCAAGCTCGTGAGCAACGACTCGCCCTTCGATCGTTTCGCGCGCGCGTTGCGCACGAGCGACGCAGCCGGCATCGCCGCGTACCCCGACGACGCCAAGCGCGGCCTCGCTCTGTTCGAAGGCCGCGGGGACTGCCGTCTGTGTCACTCCGGACCGCTGTTCAGCGACGGCGAGTTCCACGACATCGGCGTGCCCTCCACCGGCGAGCACACGCGGTCGGATCCCGGACGTCACGGCGGACTCGAGCGGCTCGGACACGATCCCTTCCGCGCGAGCAGCCCGTACAGCGACGCCCCCGACGGCGATCACGCGCGCGATCTCGAGCGGCTCGCGCGCACGCCCGAGACCTTCGGCCAGATCCGCACACCTTCGTTGCGCAACGTCGCGCTCACCGCGCCGTACATGGACGAGGGCCAGATGGCGACGCTCGACGACGTGTTGCACTTCTACTCGACGCGTGCGGGCGCAGTGACGAACGGACACCACGTCGAGACGATCCTGAGACCGCTCGACCTCACCGCGGAGGAGATCGCCGACCTGAAAGCGTTCCTCGCCACGCTCACGGACGTCTCGCTGCCCGAAGTGCTGCGCGGACCGCCGCCGCTCGAGCCGGTGCCTCCGTCCGGCGAGCGCGCCAAGCACTGAAGGAGTAGTCTCGCGAGACGATGGCACGCACGGGGATCCGCCTCGCAATCGTCGGGCTCGGCCTGGGCGCGGTGCTCGTGTCGGCGTTCACCTGCGGGGTGGGCGCCGAGATGATGGGCGGTCCGCAGCAGCGCGTCGGCATCCACCTCGAGTTCGGCGCAGAACCGGGCGCAACGAATCGTGCCGCGGACGACGACTTGATCTCCGGCACGCGTGACTCGCTGCCGCGCCTGCTCGAATCGACGGGAGCGCGACACGTGAAGGTGCAACCGGTCGATCCGTCGACGCTCGAAGTGACGTTCGACCCGCCTCAGCCGTGGAGCGCGGTGCACGGCTTGCGCGCGGACGGCGCCGAAGATGCGCCGCTGCTCCTGCCCGATGCCTTGCTCACGCTGCTCACCACGCCGTGCGATGTGCGCCTGCTCGAGGTCGAGAGCACGCGGTCAGCCAACCCCGTCGATCGCGATCGCACCGAGCGCCAGCCCGATCACCATCCCGAGCGCGCGCTCGACGTGTTGCACACTGCGCTGCACGAGGCACCCGTGGGTGGATCCGCCGTCGCTTGGCTCCCGCGCGCCGACGGCAAGGGCGATCTCGTGCCGCTGCGCGTCGAAGGTGATCATGATCGGCGGATCACGGCTCTCGAGCTATCCAACGCGAAGCGCACGTCCGCCAGCATCGACATGGAGTTCTTCCTGAACGCGTCCAGCGGCATCGCGCACGCATCGTACCTCGCGGGGCTGGCCGGCCGACGCGTGGCGATCGTCGTCGACGGCAAGATCACTTGGCTCGGTGAGGCACGAGCCGACGAACGCAAACAGCTCGTGTTCGTCGGCGAGGCGGATTCGACGACCATAGAAGCCTGCGCGTCGATCGTCGCGCAGATCCACAGGCCGCTTTTGCCGCAGAAACCGCGCATCACCCGCAGTTGGATCGAGCCGAATCACGCTGCGGGCGGCGGCGTTTTCCTCCTCGCGGTCGGAATCGTCAGCGGCTTGTTCGCGCTCGGCATGCTTTGGGCGTTCGTGCGAGAGATGCGGCGTCCGCCCGCGCGGACACGTGAAGTGGACTGGAGCTCGGCAGCATGAGCAGCGTGCGACTCGGAGTGCTCGGTCTGGCCGCGTTCTTCACGCTGGGGATGCTCGGGCTCGCGCTGTGGTTCGCGCATGAACCACGACAGCGCAGTGCGTCCTCGCTTCCGGACACGCAGCCGGACTCCGTCGCGAGCGCACCGGCCGTGATCGACCCGGCGCTGCGCGACCGACACAGGCGCGCGCTGGGGACATCCATGCGCGACGAGGACGCGCCGAGCTCCGCGCAGTCCGCTGCTCCAGGATCTTCAGGCGAAGCGACGCTCGAGGTGCGCATCGCGGATGTTCCCGCCGGCTCGCAGTGGAACATCACGATCGACGTGCAAGGCCTGCATGCGGGCCAACCCGTGCGGCGTTCCGCGCAGGACGTCCATCCCGCGTCCGCACGCTTCGAGCGCGTGCCCGTCGGTGCCGTCGTCGACGTGCTCGCGATGGAGTCGCACGGCAAGCAGAAGTCGATCCGCATGCGCGTCGACCCGCCCCTCGTCGCATGCGAGAAGCGCGAGATGGTGCTCGCGCAACCGCTCGAGCCCGCGATCGTCTTCCGCGTGCTCGATCCGTCGGGAAGACCGTGCAAGGAAGCGTGGATTGGTGCGCGCATCGCGCACGGTCTGTCGAGCCACACGAGCGACGACCTGCAGGCGCTGCACACCGACGCAAACGGAAGCGCGCGCCTCGTGCTCGCGGCACCCGAAGGCGCTGTGAACGGACGCTGGTTGTGCGTGCACGCGCACGACCTGCGGGATGCGGACGGAAACACTTCGAGCGATCACCTCGCGTGCGAAGTGCCGCTCCTGCGCGAGCTCGCGCGGCGCGACACGGACATCGGCGACGTGCGCCTCGAACCCGAGCCGGTCGTCGCGAGCGGCATCGTCGCCTTGCCTCCGGACCAGGGATTTTCGAGGAGCGTGACCGTCGCCGCAGTCGTCATCGGCCCCACCGTCGAAGATTCGATCGTGCTCGAGACCCACGTCGACAGCGAGGGACGCTTCGAAGTGCGCAGCGCCCTGCGCGGCGGTGTGATCGCATTGCGCGCTGCTCCCGAGCCCGGGTTCAACACGGGCTTGCTCCCAGGTCCGCTCGTAACGGTCCAATTCGGTACGCACGACATCCGCTTGACGATCGAGTTCGGCGGATCGATGTCCGGCTCGGTTGTCGGGGCGGAGCTGAGACCGCCGACGATCCAGGTGCGCTGTTCGAACAGCGCTGGCTCCGACGACGTCAGGTGTTGGGTCGGCGCCGGTCCCTTCCATTTCAGCGCGCTGAATCCAGGTCGATATCGAGTCGAGCTGCGACTGAGCGGCGAGACGCTCTCGGCGGTTCCGTTGATCGCAACGGACGGAGTGCTCGTCACGGCCACGGAGACGTCGCTCGATCCGCGCTTGCAGTCGATGGACGTGACACCACTCGTGCGACAGATGCGCATCGACCTCGTCGACGAGAAGGGACAGCGCGTGCTCGAGGGCACCTTCCGCACGTTGCGCGGCGGCGTTGTCGTCGGTCGGGGCGAGTGGACTCACGGGCGCATCGACGTCGCGGTGAAGACAGATCCAATCGACGTCGAGCTCGAAGCGCCGGGTTTCGAAATTGCGCGCGGGAGCGACGTGCACGACGGGCAACAGATCGTGATGAAGCGCGGCCGGCTCTTGCACTTGAAGCTCGCCTCGCGCGATCTCCTCGAAACACTGCAGAACGTGTGCGTCTTCGTGCGCCTCGTCCCTGAGGGCGAACCTTCGGGCAGGACCGAGCTGCGCTCGTTCCTCGACCAGGGCGGCGAGACGAACTTCACGGACGTCGCGGCGGGCAAGTGGCGCGTGGAGCTGGAGCTCGATGTCGACAGCGAGTCCCCCGGACCGCACGTCGCAGTTCGCTCTCCGAAGGCGCGGATCGTGAAGGTCGGCCAGGCGCGCACGATCGAGTTCCCGCTCGATGTAGGCGAGGACGAGATCGCGATCGCGCGCGCCGCGCTGCCGGATTGACGTACGGAGCGGGTCTTCTGCGTGACGAGCAGAAAACCGCAGCGCGATAGGGCGTGCGCGTTCTCCTGACGAATTGGACCTGCAGCGTCTTCACCGCAGCGTGTTGACCCAGTACTCGTCCGGTTCACCCAGATCGAGTCCGAACGGGAGGATCCCGAACAAGTGCGCGTAGAAACCGGCCTCGGTCCTGGAACCCATCGTCGTCATCCACGCGTTGAGCGGCATGACGACCTCCCGGGACGAACTGCACGCTTCTCGCGGGACCCCCCACGCGGCCGTGTTGCGCAAGGGAACGATCACGGTGTCGCCGGACACGGGCAGATCACCTTCAGCCTCCATCGCACGACCGCCCAGCAGTTGTGCGTAGTACTGGAATCCCCAGTGCCCCTGGAACCACACGGCTCGACCGGACCTGCGCCCGGCCCCCACGAGATCCTCCGCGGCCAAGCGCTCTGAACGAGCGATGTCCTGATCTCCGACGGCGACGAACACGCCGAGCAACATGCCCGAAAAGAGTGAGACGAACAGTGCGCGCCGGCTGACGCGTCCTGATTCGAATGCGATCGCCGCCATGATCGAGACGGCAGGCAAGAGCGGCACGATCGTCCGCCCCGCGATCGACCAGTTCACGAACACGCCGAACACCAGGGTCCCGATGATCCAGGCCACGAGCACGACGCGAACCGGGGACGTGCGCTGCCACAGAGCGCGCGTGCTCCACAAGAGCGTCGTGCCCGCGACCAGCCAAATCAGGATCTGGACCACCACCACCCCGAAATGCGCTGGGCCTTGCAACACGCTCCGGCCGAATTCACCGCCGAACGCCCAGGTCCCCGTGGCCACGACGACACTGATTCCGACGAAGCCCGCGAGGCGGCGCGCGCCCGAAGCCGCCGACATGCACAACGCCGCGCCCGCCGCCGATCCGCCGAGAAATGTGACGGCGGCTACGAGCCTCACGAACACGCTGCCTCCGCCGAACGAACCGGCCTCATGGGCCGAGGCGACTGCATGGAAGATGAGCACGTGACCGTAGCGCGCGCTCGCCCACGTTTCGTACAGCGCCAGCGCGAGCACCGGCAACGCGAGCGTCGCGCACCATCGCCAGCGGAAGCCGACCGTGAGCGCTGAATAGATGCACATCAAGCCGACGACCGACAAACCGAAGTACTTCGAGAACGTAGCGCAGACCGCCAGCGCGATACCGATCAGCAAGAACACCGTCCGCTTCTCGTCCGTTCCCTTGACCCACCACCACAGCGCCCACACGAAACAGGCGAGCATCAGGACGTCGCACATCAGCGTCGTCGACGAAACGAGGAACGCAGGACATGCGAGCAGGGTGGCCGCGGCGATCGCCGGATGCTCCGTCCAGCGGCGAGCCAGCATCCACGTCCCGAGCAGCGCCAGCAGCGCGAACGAGAGGAACACGACGTGAAAGGCGATCTCGTGCCGGCCGAAGAGTGCCTCGACGCCCGCCAGACAGTACGAAGCGAGGGGAGGGTTCAGAGCGATCTCGTGGAGCGGATGGACGTAGCCGTTCCAGTTGACGGCAAATCCGTACGGATCGAGCGGATGCGCGAGGATCTGCCGCGCCTGCCACAAGAAGAGCGGATCATCGATGTGCGCGGGCTTCGTCACGAAGGGCAGGAGCAGCGCTGCACACAGAACCATCCACGGCCAAGGAGACCGGACCAGCCACCCGGTTCGCGTGAAGGTGCGAACGTGCGCGGGGATCTGCAGACTCGTGCTGCTCGGCCTAGTGCGAAGCGGGGGCTCTGTGACTTGGGCGGGGCTCATCCTGACGTGCGCAAGCACGACGCCCGATCACAAGCGCCTCGGTAGCGCGACCGATCCGAACGCTTTGCACTTTCCAGTCCAACGATGCGCTTGATCCCGGATGAGATCGGAGCTCTCGCGGATCGGCTAGCGACGCCGTGATGTGATTTGGGTCACGCCTGGGTGCGCGCGCTCGAACTCGCCAACGTGCGATAGTGCTCGAACGCGCGCGGATCCTCGGCGACGATCGCGCGCGCGGTGAGGAACAGATCGACGTCGAGCTCTGCGTCGGCCAGCCCCTCGGCGTTCTCGCCCGCTTGTCGCAGGCCCACGAGGTCGCCCATGCCGCGCGCGCGCAGGTCCTCCTCGGCGATCTCGAAGCCGTCGTTCGTGCGCACGAGCACGTCGAAGCGCGCGGAACCGGAAGGTGCGCCGAACAGGAGGCACCACGATTCCTTCTTCCCGCGACCGACACGTCCGCGCAGTTGGTGGAGTTGGGCGAGACCGAGCTTTTCAGCACCTTCGATGACCATCACGGTCGCTTCGGGCACGTCGACACCGACTTCGATGACCGTCGTCGCCACCAGCGTGCGCGCTTCGCCGCGACGAAACCGTTCGATGCGCGCGGCGCGTTCGTCGCGCGCGATGCGGCCGTGCACGAGCTCGATGCCCGACTCGGCGAGCGCGGTCTTGTTCAAGCGCTCGAAACGCGCTTCGGCGGTGATCGCGTCGCCCTTCGCTGCCTCCAGCGCTTCCTCAGTGCTCTCGCCGATGCGCGGCACGACCCAGTACAGGCGCTCACCGGCAGCGACACGCTCGAGCAGGAACTTCTCGACCTTGCGCTTGTCGGCGCCGCGCACCCAGCGCGTGCGCAACGTGCCGCGGCCGGGCGGCCGCTCGTCGAGCACGCTCGTGTCGAGGTCGCCGTACACCGACAGCGCGAGCGTGCGTGGGATCGGCGTCGCGGTCATGAGCAGAGCGTGCGCGTCGCGGCCTTTTTCCAGCAGCTCGCCGCGTTGCGCGACGCCGAAGCGGTGCTGCTCGTCGATCACGCACAAGGACAGGCGCGCGTACTCGACGTCGGCGCTGAAAAGCGCGTGCGTGCCGAACGCGACGTCGGCCATGCCGCTCGAGAGTTGGTTCAAGACCGTGCGACGCTCCGTCGTGCGCAGCGAGCCCGTCAACAACACCGCATGCAGTCCGGCGCGTGCGAAGAGCGCTCTCAAGCCGTCGAAGTGCTGCTCCGCGAGCAACTCCGTCGGCGCCAGGAACGCAGTCTGTCCCCCGCCGCGCGCGACGAGCATCGCCGCGTACGCACCCAGTGCTGTCTTGCCTGAGCCGACGTCACCCTGCAGCAAGCGTCGCATCGGTTGAGCACGCCCTAGGTCGGCGCGGATCTCATTCGCGACGCGCGCTTGTGCCGAGGTGAACGTGAACGGAAAACGAGCGCGCGTTTCCAACTCGGTCTTGTCGTCGATCGCAACGCGCAGCGCGCGCGAGGACGAAGCCGCTTCCGCCCTCCGCTCCTGCAGGCGCGCCGAAAGCTCCAGCAACGTCTCGAGCCCCATGCGCCTGCGTGCCGCGAGGAACGCATCCATGGACGTGGGCATGTGCAGGTCGCGGATTGCCTTCCCAAGCGGTGGCACGCCGATGCGAGCGAGGTGTCGCGCGTCGATGGGATCGGTGATCGAAACGGTCGTCGGTGTCCCACTCGCCGCCTCGTCGCCGTTCCCGAGAACTCGCTCGAGCGCGATGTGAACGAGCTTCGCGACGACCGCCGACGACACGCCCTCCGCCGACGGGTAGATCGGCGCGATGTCCCCTGCGGTCGGCAGCGGTTTCGCTCCCGACCCGACCTTGGGCGACAGCAGCACGAGCTCCTTTTGCAGAGCGACTCGACCGCGCAACGTCACCTTCTCGCCGACCACGAAGCGCTTGCGCAACCACGGTTGGTTGAAGAACAGCGCGACGATCGAGCCCGTGTCGTCGCTCACCGTCACGCGCAACGTCGAGCGCTTGCCGAAGCGCTGCAGGCTCGTCTTCTCGACGACCGCATCAACCGTCGCTTCCTTGCCGATCTGTTCCGCCGCATCCGCGACCGATCCCGTCGCAGATCCATGAAGCGCTCGCAGCGGCATCAAGAACAACAGGTCTCCGATATCACGCACGCCCAGTTGCAGGAGCGCCGCCGCACGCGCCGGCCCCACGCCGTCGAGATCGGTGAGCGGACCCAGCCTCGGCCTCCGGACCCTCCCCAGGTTCGTCTGTTCGATGTCCTCGCCACTTTCCACAACACTCGCTTTGCAGCCAGGATCACTCGCAGTCAACGTTGAGTGCTGTATCCGATCCTCCACGCTACAGGGGAGGTTTGGTATCCAGCAGCTTGAAAACCTCTTGCAACCGGCGGGGGGGGGTGTATGACTGCGACCCAGACACACTCCTGGCGCATATAGTAGACAGGAACCTGATGAAAAAGCACTCCATGTCGATCGGCTTGGCACTTGCGCTCGCTCTGGTTCTGGCGATCCTGGTCACTACACGCCTGCGCAGTCACGCGCCCGCTGAAACATCGCAGGCAACAACAGCAGAACAGGTCAGGCCTTTCTCTGCGTTGCCCCCAAATGAGACCCAGCTCGTGAGTTCCCCATCCAAGCCAGACGATCGCGTTCCAGTTGTTCCTCCTGACGGGAGCACTTCTCTTCCGGACCAAGCAGTCGCTGACCCTTTTTCTCCGAAGGCTCACATCGAAGCTCGTATTTCACAGCTTCAACGTTTTCACGACAGATTACTCAGTGCGACGGAGCCTTCCGAGAGATTCGATGTCGCTTACACACTAGCGCAGCTTGGGGTGCTAGCAGAATTAGACTGCAGTGGTGAGTACGAAGATACCCACGGAAAAGCGGCCTTGATTCCAGTGTACCGCGAAGGCGAGCTCCACGCGATCAACGGTCATCATAAGTACGACTTGCTGGACACCTCTCGATTTCCAGCATTCGCCGAGATGGACAGGTTGAAACATCAACCGTTAGAGAAGGGTGGGCTCAAGTCAGCAGACCAACAGTTTCTGACATTGACCGATGAGCAAAGCAAAGAGGTCGAATTCGCCTATCAAGACGCCCTATCGAAGCTCTCAGCAGTGCGCTAGGGAATTCAACACTTAACAAGGAGGAAGACATGATGCGTTTTCTTGCGCTCGTTCTTGCGTTGCCGCTGTTCATGAGACCAGCGCCCGCTCAAGTGGGCGGGGGCGACTGCACAGAGACATGCACAGCGGTCCTGTCCGTTGCGCTTTACAACTTGGATTTCATCATTACGGCCAGTGGTGTGGCGAATGGTACCGCCGTCCCGCCCTATTGCGATCCATGCACGCCGTGCCATGCTGTCATGAACTGGACCTATGTCGGTACTCAGCGATGGAGCGTTTACTGGACACCTAACGGAAGGGCTTCCGCCTATGGGTACGGCAGTGGGTCGGCTGATCTCTACTCAAAGTGCGATGCTCCAGATCCCGGCCATTCCGAAGGATGGACGGGTTCCGTCCCGGTCCTGGCGTTTGAGGCAACGCTTTATTGTACTTGCTGAATGGAAGCGGCTGTGGTGATTGCAATCATCAGCGCACGAACTGACTGAAGGAGTGATTGTCACATCTAGCCCGGTGCGTTCGCACCGGGCTATTGTTCTTCACGCGAAGCACGTTCACAAGCGTGTAACGGAGCACACAACTACAACTTGCTTCACCTTCTCACCTCCCGCGCTCAGATCGGTCGCGTGCGCCGTTCCGCGGACTGACGCAGGGATTGAGCGGACTTCTGCATCGCGCGCAGGGCTTCGATCACCGAACTCGACGCCGGCAGGCCCGAGCTCCGAGCCGTCGCCGCGTGCTCCGGATCGTCGAGGTCACCCAGACCGCTCCCGCGACTCGCGGTCTGCACGTACGACAAGATCAGGTCGCGCACCTCGTGCGCGTTCTCGAGGCCGGCGAGCGTCACGTTGTGGCCCGTCGAACCTTGTCCTTCGCCCTTCATCCCACCGCCACCGCCCGCCGTGTCGACGCGCAGGTCTTGGATGCCGAACATGCGCTGCAACGGACCCTGCAACACCTGCACGTTCTGCACGTTCGCGTAGGTCAGCGTCATCTCCTTGAACGTCCAAGCACCTTCGCGCACGCGCAAGCTGCGATCGGTGACGACGTACGTGCGCAGGTCGTACTCGATGCGCACGCAAAACCACGAGAACACGAGCACGACCACTTCGGCGACGATCACGAGCATCAGGATCGCGGCGATGATCGGCTTGTGCGCCAGCAGCGTGCCGATGATCCCGATCCCGAGAGCGAGCGCCGTCATCCCGGCCGAGATCCACCACAACACCAGCCTGTAGCTCAACCAGCGCGGGCTGGCGCGGAACACCTGCACCACGCGATAGCCGCCCTCGGGCGGATTGGGCGGACGCGCCGGCAAGTGGAGACAGCGCAACACGAGCGACTTCAGCGCCTCGTACACGTCAGATCCTCGACTCGAGCGCGCGCCGCGTGGCTTCGATCTCGGACTGGATCGAGCGCAGGATCGCGACGACGTCGGCGTCCGCACTCGCCGCCGATCCAGCTCCTCCGGCGGAACTCGCAGCGAAACTACCCGCACCGGAACCGCTACCCGTCCCCGCGGTTGCTCTGCCCCCTACCACGGCTGTCCCGCCCGCCTGGACGATCTCGTGCCCGCGCATCCTCCGGTACAAGAACTCACGCAGCGCATCGAACTCGCGTATGCCCTCGAACGAGAGCTCCGACGAGCTGCTCCCCGACGCCGTCTGCACCTGGATCGTCGCGATGCCGAGCCAGCGCTCGATGAAGTTGCGCTTGAGATGGATGTCTTGGATGCGCTTGTACGTCAGATGGACTTCACGCCGAAACAAGATCCCCCACGACGCGCTGACGCCCTCGCGATCGAGCTTGTAACGCAGCGTGTGGTATTTGAAGTACAGCGGGATGATCACGATCGGTGCCGCGATCGTCGCCAGCAACGACGTCAGCGCGTACAAGGTCATCAAGTTCTTGTCAGGCCGTTGGAGGGAAAGGATCCTGTCGTCGTCCGCGGGATCCAAAGGTCGCAGCAAGGGCTCCATGTGCCGCGTTATGCCCTATCCTGGGCTCCTTAGAAAGTCAGACGCGACCCATCCCGACAGCACTGACCGATAAAGTGAGCCTCATGTCCCTTCCGCAGCGCATCTTCCTCGCCGCCTTGCTCGTGCTCGCCCCGCTCGCACTGGGTGTGACCGCACAATCCGACGAGCCCGGCGACTTCCAAAGCGAGCACCAGGCCGCGACCCTCGACCTCGTCAAGGGCATGCTGCACCTCGCGGACTGGTGCAACGAGAAGGAGCTCTTCCTCGAGCGCGACCGCATCTACCGCGCCGTCGTCGACATCGATCCGAACAACGCCGACGCGCGCAAGGGACTGCGCTACTCGCGCAAGTCCGACGGCAGTTGGCAGGAGCCCGCGCCGCGCGAGGCCAAGAACCGCAACGTGAAAGCGCTCGCGGAGGAATTGCCCGCGAAGCGCGCGGCGGTGGCCGAGCCCTTCGAGAAGCGCATGGTCGCGGCCTTCGGTGCGTACAACGTCGACGAACCGACGAAGCTCGCCGTCTACAAGGAGATCCTCGACGTCGATCCCGAAGACGCGCTCGTGCACACGTCGCTCGGCGAATCGCTGCTGGACGGAGCGTGGGTGCTGGCCGAGACGATGACCGCGAAGCAGCGCCGCACCGACATCAAAGCCGCAGCCCAAGCAGCACGCGACGACGTCGGCGAACTGAAGGAAGCGCCGCTCACCGACGCCGAGCGCGGCCTCGACATCAAGTGGACGCAAGCGATCCAGTCGAAGCACGTGCGCGTGCTCGGCACGGTGCCACCCACGGAAGCGCAGCAGATCGCGAAGAACTGCGAGGCCGCCGGCCGTTTCTTCCGCGCGGTGATGGACGCCGACACGCTGCACCGCGACGGCTTCACGGTCTACGACCTTGGCACTGTGAAGGACGGACAGGTCCTCTCCGACACGTTGCCCGGCGTCGATCCGGAGTTTCGCAAGTCGCTCAAGGGCTGCGTCGGCGCCATGATCGCAGGCCTGCCGGTCGTCGCTCAGTGGGACAAGGATCCCACGCGCCGCATCGACGGAGCGTCGCGCCAGACGCTCAGCGACTTCCTCTCGCGCACGTACGGTCTGACGCTGCAACCGGGCTGGGCGTGGGAAGGCATCTCGCTGTACTTGAACAGCGAGCTCGTCGGCACGCGCCTGACGTGGTTCATCCCGATGAAGCCCACGGAGGCGGGGCTCAAAGCTCTGCAGAAAAAGCTCCTCGTGCCGTCGACGGATTGGATGGCGGAGGCGAAGGCGATGTTGGCCGAGCCCGACCGACCCAAGCTCGCGGCGATGCTCGTCAAAGACGTCAACACGATGACCGTCAGGGATCTGCTCTACGCCTACGCGTTCTCCGCGTACCTGGTCGAAGGCCGGCCGACGGACGTGAGCACGGTCCTGCGGCGCATCAGCGGGAACAAGGCCCCGACGGCCGACGTCCTCGTGTCCGTGCTTCACATGGACGTCGAAACGCTCGAAGCGCGGGTCGACCGGTGGGTCGCCGAGCGTCGTTGATGCCGCACAGCCGTCGCTTGCCGAAGTTTTGCGACGCTCGCCCCGAAGAAACACCGGTTGATGTCGTTCTTCAGGGCCGTCTCGGGGATAAGGGGTTCGACTGTCACGGACCCCGCGCCGGATTCCCCCGGACGTCGGTCCTCGCTACCGCCTGATGTCCGACCTGATTCCTAAGGTCGAGAGAGAGTCTTCCCGATGCGTCCGAGCCCGCGCTCGACATCGTCGGCCCTCGCGGCCGTGCTCGTCGTTGCCGTCATCTGGATGAGCGCAAACGCGCGCGCTGGTTCAACGGCGTGCGAGTCCAGCCGATCCGGCCTCGCCTCGGCGGCATCGACGACCGACGCGAACACTCAGACCCCGCCACCTGCTCCCGCGCCGCAAGACGCGCCCGCGGGTGATCCCGAGGCGGAGATCGCCGCCGCGCGCACCGCGCTCGTCACGCGCCTCGTGGCACTCGCGCAGTGGTGCCACAAGTCCGAGCTCTTCGAGGAGTGCGACAAGATCTGGACGCAGGTCCTCGTGCTCGACGCGAAGAACATCGATGCGCACAAGGGCCTTGGACACTCACGCTCGGCCGACGGGGTCTGGCACGAGACGAACCGCCACGTCTACAAGAACCGCTCGACCAAGCTCCTGCCCGAGCTGCCCGCCAAGCGCGCCGAAGCGATGAAGCCTTTCTCCGAGGCGCTCGTCGCGCGCGCGAAGGAAGCCAAATCCGATGCGCTGCGCAACACGTACATCTCGGCCGTGCTCGCGCTGGACCCCGACGATCCGACCGTGCACGCGTTCCAGGGCGACGCGCGCGACGGTGAAAAATGGGTGCTGCCCGAATCGGTCGGCGCGAAGGATCGGCGCGCCGCGCTGAAGGAGCTCGTGCGCACGTCGCTCGAAACCGCACCCGAAACCAAGCCCGAAGCGACGCTCGAAAAGGACCCCAAGCCCGCGTTCCCGTGGAAGGTCAACCTCACCACCGGTTCCGTGCGCGTTTTCTCGACCGGCCCGGAAGAGGACGCGAAACAGATCGCGCGCACGTGCACGTCCGCCAAGGCGATCCTGACCAAGCTCTTCGGCGAAGGCTTCGAGCTCCCGCCGCAGATGACGTTCTACGTGATCGATCCGAGCGAGAAGGAAGGGCTGCTCGCGACGTTCACCGGCGTCGACGAGACGGACCTCGCCAACATTCGCAAGCTCGAGGGTTCGGGCATCCCGCGTCGCCAGGACGTCGCGCTGTGGACGGGCAACAAGGCGCGCACGCTCGACATGGCCGTGCGTCAAACGCTGAGCTTCCTGTTCAACCGCGGCATCGGCCTCACGCCTTCCTGCGGGTGGGTGTGGGAAGGCTTCGGCATCTACCTGACGCGCGAGATCACGGGCACGCGGCTCACGTGGTTCATCCAGAACGACATGGGGCCGACGGCCGCGGCTTTGGGCGCGCTGAGGACCAAGCTGCGCGCGAACGACGCGAACTGGATGGCCGAGGGGTTGACGATCCTCTCGGCCGCCGACGCGCCGCAGCTCGCCGACGTGATGAAGTCGAGCCTCGCGAAGCTGACCGTGCGCGAGGCCGTGGTCGCGTACGTGCTCGCGGCCTATCTGGTCGAGGCCCGGCCCGACGTCATCAAGGAGTTCACCAAGCGATCGTCCGACGGCGAGCTGCCGGAAGCGATCACGAACTCACTCTTGTCGATGTCGCCGCAAGATCTGCAGAAGCGGCTCGTGCGTTGGCTCAACGAGCGCAAATGATTTCGTCCGCAACCGTCGACCGACACCATCGAGTACGCATGCAACGAGAACGCTGGATCCTCACCGCTCTGCTCTTTTTTTGCTGCGTTTCCCGCGCGCACGCCACGGACGTCGCGCTCACGTGGAAGGGCAAGACGTACAAGGCCGCAGCGCCCCCGCCCGACATGCCCGCGGCGCAGAAGGAAGCCGTCCAACGGATCGAACCGTGGGCCGCGACGGCGAACTACCGACTCGACTTCGACGCACAGGGACGTGTGCTGCTCGTGACGCCGAAAGAGCGCTCGCGTCTGGCGGATTCGCTGCGCGTCATTGCCAAGGCCGAATCGTGGTTCGACAACGCGCTCCCCGCCTCGGCGAGCGGCAAGGTCGCAGCACCCGCCGCCGCGCCCACCGCGCCCGCCGCACCCGGGCCCGCGCCGATCCCCGAAGACCCTGAAGCTCCGCCGCCGCGCGCGACCGGATCGGGCGACAACTCGACGCCTGCGACGCCGCAGACTTCGTGGGGCTCGGGCTCGATCGCGCCCGACACGATGACTGCCGTGCTCGTCGTGACGCGCAACGAAGAGGACTACCAGAACCTGGCCGACTCGCTCGCCAAGGGTCACGCGTACCTCGCCAACTGGCTCGTCGAGGCGCACAAGCAGACCGGGTTCACGCTCGAAGAACCCTTGTGCGGCGCGTACGCGGAGAACGCCGCCGGACAAGAGGAGTGGAACGGCGATCACGAGCTGATGAACCGCGCGATCCAACTCCTGACCCTCCGGCGCTTCAGCCAACAGCCCAACTGGATCCTCCAAGGCGTCGCGTGGGAGTGCGAGATCGCGAGCGACGACCTCGTGTACTGCTTCCCCTTCCGCCACGAGTTCGTGTTCGCGGCCGAGCACGGCGGCTGGCCGACCGAGGTCAAGCGGCTGATGAAGAACAAGGACGCCGCCGACATCGCCGACCTCATGACGTGGAGGCGCGGCACCTGGGACGCCGACAGATCGAAGCTCTCATGGGGTCTCGTCCACCACTTGATTGGGCAGGGATCAGGCAAGCTGGCGGGCGCGCTCGTCGACCTGCGCGCGCAGCGCCTCTCCCTCGACCGTCGCGACACGGGCCCCGAGTCGTGGGAGCGCATCCCCGGCTTCGAGCTCCCCGCCGACGTGCAGACGACCGTCCTCCAAGCGCACTTCGGCCACGAAGTGATGAAGGACGCCGCCAACTCGATGCGCTCAGGCCACCTCACCGTGATCAAGGACCCCCCGCCGCCCAAGAACTCCCCGCCCGAGAAGCCGAAAGAGAAATCGACGGAGAAAAAGGGCTAGCAGCACGCTCAAAAAGGAGCGTCGCGAGGCGTCGTCCGCGAGCAAGGAAGGCGACGGAGCCACGGCGGCCTTCCTGGCCGCTGAGCACGTCGCGACGCGCCTGACGCCGCAGCGCGAACGACGCCGCAGCCCGAACGACGCCGCAGCGCAAACGACGCCCCAGCTCGAACACGCCCCAGCTCGAACACGCCGCAGCGCGAACGACGCCGCAGCAGCAACTTCTTCAACGGGCCGCTACGCCCAAGGCCGTTCACGCAGCGCAAGCGCCCAAGAAAAAGGCACCCTCGCGGGAACCTCCGCCCTTTGATCGCGCGAAAGCCCGCGACGCACCCCAAGTTCCCGCCGCCCCTCGTTCCGCGCGCACCCGCCAACTGAACGGCCCGGCTGCAACCCCGCTCTACGCCGCAAAGTACCTCCGGCCCTCCAAAACGCACCTCGAGTCGATCCATTCCGCGCGCCGCGTTCCACTCCCTCACACCGCGCCCCCTTGAGCCGACCGGCGCGAGCCGACCGGTATTTCCGGGCGACTCGCGTCGGCCGGAACCGCGCCGTAGGCGCGGAACATCTTGCCGCGCGCCTGGGGTTGCCGCGCTCGTCACGACGTCACGACGTCACCTCGTCACCGACAATACCCCCCCCGAAAAACACCTCCTCACCCCCATTTTCCCCCGCCAGCCCAAGGCGCTCCGCCACTTCGCGAGGTAGAACCACGCGCGTCGTGAGCGACCCCACCCCTCCATGCCGAGCGCCGATCCCGCCGACCGCTCCTCCCCGGAGCAAGACCTCGATCCGAACCTGGAGACACGCGTCGCAGTTGCGGACTTGCGTGACGCATGGCCGGTGCTCGATCCGGAAGCGCGCGTCGAGGGCTTTCGCTACCTGACCTCCAGCGACGCCGAGGAATTCTTCCTCGAGCTGTCCGCCTTCGATCGCGCGCAAGTGATCCTCGGACTCCCGGTCGCGGAGCAGCGCTGGTGGATCCGCGCACTTCCTCCCGACGACGTCGCCGACGTCATCCAGGAAGCCCCCAACGAAGCGCGCGGACGCATGCTCGCGCTGCTCGACGAGAGCTCGCGCCGCGAGATCGGCGCTCTCCTCGCGTACTCGGAAGACGAAGCCGGCGGGTTGATGAACCCGCGCTATGCGCGCTTGCGCCCCGACATGAGCGTCGACGAGGCGATCAGCTACTTGCGCCGACAAACGCGCGAGCGCATCGAGAGCATCTACTACGCCTACGTGCTCGACCAGCAGGTGCACCTCCTCGGAGCCGTCTCATTTCGTCAGCTCATGATGGCGCGCGGCGATGCGCTCGTGCGCGACGTGATGGTCACCGACCTCGTCAGCGCGCCCGAGGAGATGGACCAGGAGGCAGTGAGCCGTCTCTTCGCGCAGCACAACTTCCTCTCGCTGCCCGTCGTCGACCACGAAGGCCGTATGAAGGGCATCGTCACCGCCGACGACATCGTCGACGTCGTGCGCGAGGAAGCGACCGAGGACATCCAGAAGATCGGTGGTACCGCGGCCCTCGATGCGCCCTATTTGCAGGTCGGCCTGGGCAACATGCTCAAGAAGCGCGGTGGCTGGCTCGTGCTTCTGTTCGTGGGCGAGATGCTCACCGCCAGCGCGATGGCGAGCTACCAGTCGGAGATCGAGCACGCTTCGGTGCTCTCGTTGTTCATGCCGCTCATCATGTCGTCGGGCGGCAACAGCGGTTCTCAATCGAGCACGCTGGTCATCCGCGCGATCGCGCTGGGCGAAGTGCGTTTGCGCGACTGGTGGCGCGTGTTCCTGCGCGAGCTCGCCGCCGGCGGGGCGCTGGGCCTGATGCTCGGCCTGGTCGGGTTCTTCCGGATCTTCGTGTGGCAGCACATCTTCCACAACAAGGACGATCCGACCCAGGGCTACTACGGCGAGCATTGGCGGCTCATCGGCGCGACGGTGAGCGTGAGCGTGATGGGCGTCGTGCTGTGGGGCACGTTGTCGGGTGCGTTGTTGCCGTTCGTGCTCAAGCGCTTCAAGCTCGACCCCGCGACCGCGTCGGCTCCGCTCGTCGCGACGCTGGTCGACGTCACCGGGTTGGTGCTCTACTTCTCGACGGCGATGCTGCTGTTGCGCGGGACGCTGCTGTAGGAATACCGAAGCACCGTCGCCTGTCGGCACGCGTCAGAGCGAGCGCAACAATCCGCTGACCGCGCTGCGCACGCGCGGATCCGCGATCACGGCGTCGTGAACCCCGATCGAATCGGCTTCGTCCGCGCTCGTCACGCGCCATGCGAACAGGCCGGCCAGTCGATCGTGCTGCTGCCACTCCCTCAGGCTACCGGCGAGCAACGTGAACTGCCGCGCTTGCCACGCGCGCGATGCCGTGCCGGATCCCAGGCTGCGCGCGGCTCCGTGCAGGTCCGGTGAGAAGCAGGCCTGCGTGAGGAGCACGCGCTTGTCCGCGGCGACGGACACGCGGCCGAGCACGGCGAGCGTCAAGCCGACGTTCTGTCGGATCTCGAACATCGCGTCGTGATCGTCCCACGGATCGTCGAACTCGAGCGTCGGCACGAGTTGAAAGCCGATGAAGTCGAGATCGCGGAAGTACGCGATGCTCTCGAGTTCCTTCAGGGTTGTCGCGGAGTACACGAGCGCACCGGGGAATGCCGAACGCGCGAGCGAGATCACGCGCTTCCAGCCGTCGCGCTTCCAATCCGCTTCGGCCGCTACCGGCCGGCGCCCTTCCGCGTCCCGGCCGGAGATCGAGAGCAAGCCGCTGCCGACCGACAGCACGTCCGCCCCCGACAGCTCGGCCAGGAGTGCTGTGTGCTCGACGAAACGCGCATAACGTTCGAAAAAAGCGCTCCACTGCGCGTGGTCTCCGCGGCTCCACGTTCCGCTCCACGTGCCGGCATCGGCGGTCAAGAACTCGGGCGAGAGCAGCGTGCGCATCCCGGCCGCGCGCGCGCGAGCGAGCGCTGCGGCGACGCGCACGTCGCCGTCACGCAGTCCCAGCTCGAGCGTGTGCGCATCGTCGAAGAGTGCGGGCAATCCCGCCGAATCACAGGCGAACGCGGTGATGGAGAGTGCGTCGGCTCCGTCCGCTCGCGCCGCCTCGACCGCAGTGTCGAACGCGCGTGATCCCAGGCCGCGCCGCAAGCCGTCGCGCGCGTCGTACGCGGGCTCGCACGTCGCGACCCCGCGCATCATGGGCATCGCCAGCGCTGCGGCGTGCATGCGCGCGCGCACTTCCGTGTCGCTGATCGCCGCCGCCTGCGTGCGCACGCGCAACCACGCGTCGAACGCCGCATCGAGCTCGACCGTCGCGTCGATGCCGCGCGTTCCGTTCCAGACTTGGCGCACGAACGCCGGACCGTTGCGCTCGCGCAGGAAACGCCACAGCGCGCCGCGCAGCGGGGAGATCACGTGAACCGAGGTGCGCTCGAGCGCCTGGGCGTCGATCAGGTCCGCGATCCCGACGTGAGCGGACGACGCCGAGCCCGGGAGCACGCGCGCCAGCCACGCATCGAGATCGCGCCCCCACCAGGACCAAGCCGCGTCGACGCCCACAGCGTCGAGCATCCACGGTTGTGCCGGCGCGCCCAGCATCCTCCACGCGCCCGCGCGCGCGACCCCTGCGCCGCCGTCGTCCATCGACGCGGACACGAGCGCGTCGACCCCTCCGTCGCCGTTTCCTCCAGCGGGTTCGAAGCGCGACAACGAGCGCGGGTCACCGCTGGTGCAGTAGTCGTCGGCGCGCGACCACAGGCGCACGTTCGCGGGCGGAATCACCGCGTCGGGGGCGCACCAGCTCGCGACGTTCTCGCGCGCAGCCACGCACGCACGGACGTACCGCGCGAGCACTTCGTCGGAGATGTCGTTCGCCGATTGTCCGATCACGCCGGGCCCAAGTGCTGCGGTCGGACGCAGTTGCCGTTGCGCCGCGAGCTCTTGCCCGCCCAGGCGCACGAGGTCGGGCCGACGCGGCGTTCCTTCGATCTCGATCGGACCCGCGAGCGCCAAGTCGCCCGCGCGCACCACGCGGATCCACGGCTTCCAGCCCGGCATCAACGAGCCCGCGAGCTCGACCGCGGTCGCTACGTCGTTGGCGAACACGAGCGTGATGGGCAGACCGGGCCGCTGTGCGTCGGCGAACGTCGCGATCAAGCCGTCGTGCAGGCCCGCGAACTCGCGGTTGGCGTAACGGAACCTCGCGGTTCTCTCGCCGATGGGGCCCGTACCGACTGAGACGGTGACCCCGATCGACTGCACGAGGTTCAGCGCGGAGATCGACGCCGCCGTGCCGACGACGATGCGCGGTGCCGATCCCGAGTACGGCGTCGCGTGCACGACGGCCTCGAACTGCAGCGTGTCGCGCCGTCGCAGCCGTGCCGCCGCGCGCTCGAGCGGCTCGCGCGCGTCCTTCTCCTCGACGACGATCTCGAGCTCGCGCGCGCGCAGCAGGTTCTTCATGAGCGCGGCGCCTCCGCCCTCGCCCCCGCTTTGACCCACAGGCTCGACGCGCGTGCAGGCGACGAAGCCGGCGCACGCGACGAACAGCGCGATCGCAAGGGTCCGAACCGTCATCGTCCGGAGTCTATCGACGCCCCCCATCCGAATCCCGAGGTCGTCGCACGAGGAACGCGCGCAAACGTCCGCTTTCCAGCACCTGGAGCACTTCGTCGCCGACAAGAACGCGCGACGTCTCCGTGTCGTAGACGTTGGGCGAGAGCACGCGCACCGTCTGCATGCCCGGCTCGATGTCCTCCACGCGCGCGATCGGCACCGAGGCGAAGCGGATGGGCGTGTTCGCGCTCGCCAGCCTGGGCGGCATCAGGACGTAGCCGAACTCGGGCACGGCCAGCGCATGCAACAGCGGCCAGTCGGCGATCACGACCTGTCCCGTGCGCGCCTGGAGTCGGGCGCACAGCTCTTGATCGAGCAACAGGTCGTCGCGGTATTCCATCGATCGCTCGAGCAGCCAGCCGTCGTTGGAGACCAGCGGCTGTCCGGTGCGTGGATCGTTCCAGTCCGCCCAGTGCGTCGGATGAAAGCGTCCGTGCGAGTTGACGATCGCGAACGCCCCGAAGACGAAGAGCAGGGCCGCGATCGCCCGACGGGGAACGTGCGCGCGCAAGGCCGCCAGCGACAACGCCGCGAGGAGAACCGGCCACGCCTGCAGGAAGTAGCGCGGCAGCACGTTCACGTACTGGCAGAAGAATCCCACGAACGCGAGGAGGAACAGCGCGAGGTCGATCTCGAGCGCGGACGCACGTTTGCGCGCCGCGCGCACGGCGATCCACGGCACGAGAAACAGGAAGAGCGCCAGGGCGATGCCGAACTCGGGCAGCGTCCACAAGCGCCGCGTGAGGAACGGCACGAGCCCGCCGAAGAGCGTGATGCCCTCGGCCGACTTGCCGAACCGGGCCGCGACGACGAGCTCGAGCACGAAGCACGCGAACAGCACGGCGTGCACGACGAGTCCCTCGAGCCGTCGTTTGCGGGTCGTGGCGCTCTCGCGGTCGCGGTCGATTCCAAACCACGCCGGACGCACACCGCGCAGCACGAGCGCCGCCAGGTTCGAGACGACGAGGATGACGGCCGTCGGCTTGGTGAAGAATGCAACGACCGACCAGACGCTCGCCGCGCGGTATCTCCCGCGCGAAACGGCGCCGATCGAAAACAGCGTGCAGGCTGCGAGCAGCACGTCCATGTTCATCTGGCACGCGAGCGCGCGGAACATGGGCTGCACCAGGAGTGCCAGCGAGAGCAACGCCGCGAGCCCGGCCCCCGCTTCGTCACGCACGAGGCGGAAGAGTTCCGCGACGATGGCCGCTGCGGCCGCGAACGACACGAGGTGCAACACGGCGAACGTGCTCGCCGGAGCCAAGCCGATCTCTTCGAAGGCGCCCGTGATCCACGGGTACGCGTTGAACGCGTACACGCAGGCACCGCCGTCCTGAAACCGGCCTCCGTCGCGCAGCAGTGCGATGGGCGAAAACGAATGCGTCGCCAGCCAGTGTCCTTGCGCGAACGCTCCCATCAACGCGTCCCAGTAGGGCGGATCCTGCAGGCAGCGCCAGTGCACGCTTGTGATCAGCACGAACAGAAGCGCGAACAAGCGCGCGAACGATGCGCGGCGCAGGAGCTCCAGCGTGTTCGCCGCGCGGTTCATGCACGCGCGCGCGAGCTTGCCAGCACGCCTGCGTAGATCTCGGTGTACGCCGACACCATCTGCTCCGGCAGGAAACCCTCGGCGACGCGCGCCGGCCCCGCGGCGCCCAGTCGATGCGCGAGATCGCGGTCCGACGCGAGACGCTGGATCGCTTCCGCCAGAGCACCCGCGTCATCGGGAGGCACGAGCAGACCTGTGCGCTCGTGCACGACGGCTTCCGCGAGGCCGCCGACACGGCTCGCGATCACCGGTCGCGAGGCGGCCATCGCTTCGAGCGCGGACACGCCCAGCCCCTCGCGCCGCGCGGGGAGCACGAGCGCGTCGCAACCCGCGAGCAGGTCGCCCGGATCCTCTCGTCGGCCGAGGAACGCGACACGCACGCCGAGCCGCTGTGCGTGGGCTTCGAGCTGTGCGCGCTCGGGTCCGTCGCCGGCGATCCACGCGACGACGTCGACGCGCTGCGCTCCGACGGCAGAACGCGCGACGGGTTCGTTCTGCGCGCCGAGCCGTTCGTGCGCAGCGGATCGATCCCGCGCGCCGACCTGCCCGCCTGGGCCGAGTTGTCCCAAAGCGTCGAGCAGCACGTCGATCCCCTTGCGCGGAACGAGCGACGCCAGCGCGAGCAGGACGAACTGAGCCGCGCTCGCGCCCAGCTCCGCACGCACCGCATCTCTTCCGCGCGCGACCACGACGCGAGCCGGATCGATGGCGCTCGGCACGACGAGGATGCGCGCCGGTTCGACGCCGCCCCGCTCGAGGCAGTCCCGCACCGCCGGCGAGATCGCGACCGCGCAGCGCACGAGCCTTCCGTACACGAGACGCGTGCGCCAGCTCCGGCTCACGCGCCGGTCCATGCGCCGCGTCGTGATCGCCGGCATCTCGGCCGCGCGCGCCGCCAACCCGCCGAGCCAGGTCGCGCGGCCCGTGTGCAGGTGGACGATGTCCGGCGCGATCTCGCGCAGCACGCGGGACATCTCGACGACCGCGCCGATGTCGAGGTCGCCGCGCATGCGCACGGCGTGGGTTTCGAACCCGCGGTCGCGCGCGCGCTCACCCGCGCGGCTTCCGGGTGGGGACACGAGCACGCTGCGGTACCCGCGCGCGCGCAGACCCTCCATGAGCAGGAAGACCTGCACCTCTCCGCCCGAGAAGCCCGTTTCGGCGTCGACGTGCGCGATGCAGAGGGGCGTGTGCGAAGACATCGGCAGCCGACCGACACTCTACTGGTCGCTGCGGCTCGAAGCGCGACCTGCTGCATGAACACAGCCGGACTGCGCGAAACCGCTCGGGCGATCCGAGGCTGGGACGCAAGCGGTTTGCGGCATGCGATGTGTGTACTCGGCGCCGAACCGCAAGCGAGCCTGCACCCGCGATCAGGGTGGCGGCTCGCTGTGCGATTCCGCTGTGCGCGCCCGCACGCAGGGCACGCGTCCTCGAGGCTGGGTCGGCGCGATTCCGAGGGACCGTGATTCCGAGGGAGCAGGTGACGGCCGGCGACACCGCGGGTACCCCGTGCGAGGATAGGCGTCGCGGGGGAGTCGGAAACGTCGCAGCCATTCGTCCCGGATGGCGCGCGCCCGAGCGGGGAAGACGCGAACAGGGAGAAGCGAGAACGAACATGATCACGAGACCGCTCGTCTTGACCACGCTCCTCAGCGCCGCGCTCGCGGCCACGCTCGCCGCCACATTCGCCGAAGCCGCGGTCGCTCACGGTGGGACCTATTCGCCCGCCGTACCCGCTCCGGCAAAACCCACGGGACTGCCCCCGCCTGGTGGACCCGCGGGAGGAACGAACAACGGTCCGGGGGACACCGTGCCGCCCGGTCCTTCGACCGGTTCGACGCCCGGACCAACGGGGCCCAAGACCGGAGGCGGAACCAGCGGACCGTCGGGACCGTCGACGCCTGCGCATCCTTCAGGTCCGACGACCGGAGGAGGCGGCGGCGGATCCAAGCCCGGGCCGACCACGCCCTCGCAGCCCAAGTCACCGAGCGGACCTTCGACGGCGGGCCTGGCCGACAGCGCCGATCCGACGTCGTGGGAATCGTGGTGGTACTTCAACAAGGACCGCTACCTCGAGCTCAAGGCGCACGTGGTCGCGCTCGAGGTCACGACCGGATCCGACAACGACTTCCTCGGGATCGGACACGCGTCCGTCGATGCGAACGTCGTCTCCGATCGCGTCATCCCCGTGCTGCTCGGGATCCTCGAGAAGGATCGCCAGCAGGACGTCGTGACCGGCGGCATGGTGGCCCTCGCGCGGCTCGCCGACGGTCCGCTCAGCGCGCGCGCCCCGGATCTCGCGCGCGTGTTCGCGGGTTTCGCGGACGATCCGAACCAGGAGATCTCCGAGACGTCGGTCATCGCGCGCGGCATCGTCGGCGACGAATCGTCGGTCAGCGAGCTCGCAGACTTGCTCGAGAACGCTGCGCCCATTCGCGCGCGCCACGGCGGCCATGCGATCGCGTCGCGCACGCGCGCGTTCGCGGCCTTCGCGCTCGGCTTGATCGGCGCGCGCACGCACAACGAGGACCTGCGTCGGTTCATCGTGCACCACATCGTGCGCACGCTGCGCGAGGACTCCGAAGCGACGCCCGACGTCGGGGTGGCGTGCGTGACGGCGCTGGGGTTGACGCCGCTCGCCTGGGCCCGGAACGGCACCGAGGACGTGCACTCGCCCGCGACGCCCGCTGCTGCACGCAAAGGCACGGGAACGGCGAGCGCATCGCGCGAAACCGAGCTCGATTGCCTGCTCGCGCTCCTGGCCGACACGCGGGGCGACCGCTGGGTGCGTGCGCACGTGCCGACCGCGCTCGCGCGCCTCGCGACCGGGGCGAGCTCCGCCGCCTCCGAGGAGATCATGCGCACGTTGCTCGAACGCATGCCGGAAGCCGCGCGCGAGAAGGACGAAGTCGTGCAGGATTGCGTGCTCGCGCTCGGCGAGCTCGGCGACGCCGACCGCGACGAAATCGACACGAAGGTGCGCGCCACCCTCGAGGGCCTGGTGATCAGCGGCGATCAGCTCTCGCGACGGCTGGCGTTGATCGCGCTCGCGCAGGGCGCCGCGCGTCGCGGCGAGTCGGGCACGAGCGAAGCCACGGGCGAAGTGCGCCTGTTCCTCGCGAAGCGTCTCTCGGAGGGACGTTCGCACGAGCGTTGCTGGGCGGCGCTTGCGCTCGGCGTTCTCGAGCACGATCTCGCACGTCAGCCCGTGCGCGACAACGGCTCGGCCGCGCGTGCGACGGATCTGGGCGCGGCGAACATGCGCGCGCAAGTGCTGGCCGAGTTGCGCGATTCGGTTTCGGGCACGGAGGTCGGAGCGCTGGCGATCTCGGCCGGGCTGATGGCCAACAAGGAAGCCGCTCCGATCCTGATGGCGAAGCTCGATCACACTGGAGACACGCTGACGCAGGGTCACATCGCCATGGCGCTCGGCCTCGTCGGTGATGCGTCGGCGGGTCCGGCGCTGCGCGCGCTGCTCGCCACGGCGCGCTTCAAGCCGGACCTCCTGCTCGACACGGCGATCGGTCTTGCGCTCCTCGAGGATCCGACGCTCGTGCTCGCGCTGATCGACACGCTCGAGAAGGCGAACAGCCTGGCCTCGCAGAGCGCCGCAGCTTCCGTGCTCGGCTGGATCGGCGACCGGCGCACGATCGACCCCTTGCTCACGCTCGTCACGCGCACGGATGCGACGGCGTCGGCGCGCGCGTTCGCGGCCGTAGCGCTCGGTCGCGTCTGTGATCAGGACCGCTTGCCCTGGAACGCGGCCGTCGCGCAGGACGTGGACTACCACGCGGCGACGCCGACGCTCACCTCGGCCGACGGGACCGGTGTTCTCGACATCCTCTGATTCCTCGCAGGCCGAAGCGGACGGAGGCTGCGACGACGTATTCCGCGCGCGCTCCACGGCCGCTTCAAGAGGTCTGCGCACTCGTGAGACACGGGAATCGGCCGCGCTCCGTGACGAAATCGGCCGACTCGCCTACAACCAAGGCTGTGGATCTGGACATGCGACATGCCTGAAGTGATCCGAACGTCGGTTGCTGCGATCGTATTCGCCTGCTTGACGCTCGCACCCGCGGTGCAGGCGCACGGCGCCGTCTACCCTCCCGCGGGCGGCGCGCCACCCGCTCCCGGCGGCGGACCCGCTCCGGCGGGTGCACCCGGAGGCGGTTCGGCGCCGAACGGTCCGAGCGCAGGCCCGTCGACGCCTGCGACGCCGAGCGGTCCGACGACGGGCGGCAAGAGCGGCTCGGGCGCTTCGGGCAAGCCGTCGACCGGCAACACCGCCACCGCGAACGATCCGACGTCGTGGGAGTCGTGGTGGGTGTTCAACCAGGATCACTACCTCGAGCTGAAGGCACACACGAGCGCGTCGACGGTCGTCAGCGGTTCCGACAGCGACTTCCTCGCGAGCGGACGCGCCACCGTCGACGAGCACGTCGTCGCCGATCGCGTGATCCCGGCGTTGCGGGCCCTGCTCGAGAAAGACCGCCAGCAGGACGTCGTCACCGGCGCAATGGTCGCGCTCGCGCGCCTCGCCGACGGTCCGCTCGCCGAGCGCGCTTCGGAGCTGGGTCACGCGTTCGCGGCGTTCACCGACGATCCCAACCAGGAAGTGTCCGAGACCTCGGTCGTCGCGCGCGGCATCGTCGGCGACGTGTCGTCTGCGTCGGAGCTCGTCGAACTGCTCGAAAACGGCGAAGCGGTGCGCGCGCGACACGGTGGGCACGCGATCGCGACGCGCACGCGCGCGTTCGCAGGCTTCGCGCTCGGCCTGCTCGCGTCGCGCACGAACAACGAGGACCTGCGGCGCTTCGTCGTGCACCATCTCGTGCGCACGCTGCGCGAGGAGCACGACGTACAGCCCGACGTGCAGGTCGCGTGCGTCACCGCGCTGGGCTTGACGCCGCTGAGGTGGTCGAGGAACTCGAAGGAAGACGTCCACTCCCCCGCGACGCCCGCGGCTGCGCGGCAATCGACCGGAACGGCCAGCGCCTCGCGCGAAACCGAGCTCGATTGCCTGCTCGCGCTGCTCTTGGACACGAGCGGCGACCGCTGGGTGCGCGCGCACGTGCCGACTGCGCTCGCGCGCCTCTCGGTGGGTGCCGACGAAAGCGCACGCGAGGAGATCGCCCGCGCTCTGCTGACGCGTGTGACGGAAAAGGAACACGAGAAGGACGAGGTCGTGCAGGGTTGCGTGCTCGCGTTGGGCGGCATCTGCGACGCCGGGCGCGACGAGATAGACGTGAAGGTGCGCAACGCGCTGAAGTCCGCCGTGGCGAACGCCGACCTGCAGTCGCGCCGGTTCGCGCTCGTGGCGCTCGCACAGTGCGCGGCGCGCCCGGGACGCGACGGCAAGGACGAGGGTGCAACGGATGTGCGTCTCTTCCTCGCATCGCGGCTCGCGGATGGACGTTCGCACGAGCGCTGCTGGGCGGCGCTGGCGCTCGGCATCCTCGAGCACGAACGTCGCGCGCGCTCGGGAGAGTCGGGCGCCAACCTGCGCGCGCAGGTGTTCGCGGCACTGCGAGACTCGGCGTCGGGCACGGAGATCGGCGCCCTCGCCATCGCAGCCGGATTGATGGGCGACAAGGACGCGACACCGGTCCTCCTCGCCAAGCTCGAGCACGCGTCCGAGCCGGCGACGCAAGGGAAGCTGGCCGTCGCGCTCGGTCTCCTCGGCGACGAGCGCGCGGGCCCCGCGTTGCGCGCGCAGCTCGCGTCGGCGCGCTTCCGTCCCGAGCTCCTGCGCGAGACGGCGATCGGTCTGGCGCTGATCGAGGACGCATCGCTCGTGCCGTCGTTGATCAACACGCTCGAGAAGGCCGAGAGCCTCGCCTCGCAGAGTGCCGCCGCGTCCGTGCTGGGTTGGATCGGCGACCGGCGCTCGATCGATCCGCTGCTCGCGCTCATGGCGCGCACCGAGGCCACGGCTTCCGCACGCGCGTTCGCTGCGGTCGCATTGGGCCGCGTGTGCGATCAGGACCGGCTGCCGTGGAATGCCGTGATGATGCAGGATTGCCACTACCGCGCTGCGACGCCGACGATGCGGTCCTCGGACGGCACGGGGCTGCTCGACATCCTTTGACGCGGGCGTGGGGCGCGCTTTCCGGGGCAGCCGATCCGTCCCGACCTGTACCGGGCAGCCTCGCGCAGGTACCGTGCGCGGATCGTGCCTGGAATGAGGATCGCGTACGTCCGCCGTGATGCGGGACCGGACACTGGAGAAGACCAGCTCTTCGCCGTGTCGGCCGCGTTGATGGTCGAACGCGGCGACGAGGTCACGCTCGTTGCGCCGAAGGATGCGCGGGTGCCTCCAGGTGTGCGTCACGTCGAGGTCGACCCGTTCGTGCTGGGCTTCGGCACCGACCGGCGCAGACGTGCGTTCAGCCGCGCGGCCGACAAGCTCTTGAAGGGTTCGCGCGACTACGACGTCGTCATCGGTTGCCTCGATGCGACGGTGTGCGACATCGTCCGCGTCGAGCAGGGCTGCGTTCAGACGCGCATCGATCACGGTCAGCGTGGCGACGGCGACGCAGCCGCTCTGGAAATCGAGGCCGCGGGTCTCGAGAAAGACGTGTTCCGCGTCGCGGTCGCGCCGTCGTCCCTCGTGCGCAAGGACCTCGCGCGCCGCTACGCGCTCGACGTCGCTGCAGTGCGGGTCGTCGACGAAGGCGTGGACCTGGAACGCTATCGCCCGAGCTTGCGCGCTGCAGCGGGCGTCGCGCTGCGCAAGGAGATCGGGCTCGACGCGGCGGATTTCGTCGCCGTCCTGCACGCGCCGGATCTCTCGCGCACGGAGCTCGATCGCATCCTCAAGGTCATACCCGAGGTCGCGCGCGAACGTCCGAAGGCGCGCTTCGTGTTGTCGGGGACGGATGCCGAGACATCGCGCGCCGCGCTTGCAGCCGGCGGTGGACACGTGCGCATCGCGAGCCAGCCGATTGGACCGGCGCTGCTGGCTGCGTCCGACGTGCTCGTGCTGCCCGTCACCTACTCGCCGTTCGAGAGCCTCACGATCGCTGCGCTCGCGAGCGGTGTGCCGGTCATCACGTCCGCGTTCAACGGTGCTTGCGAGCTGATCGAGCAGGACGTCACAGGTTCGGTGCTGATGGCGTTCCAGGACGCGCAGTCGTTGTACCGCGAGCTGGCTGCATGGACGCGGCCGGAGCGCGCGAAGGAAGGCGGGAAGCTCGCGCGCGCTACGGCGGAAGCGCACGGCCTCGACGTGCAGGCGGTCGCGATGATCGCGATCGTGGACGAGGTCGCAGCCTCGGCGAGAAGCTGAAGATGTCGCGCGGCGGGGCAGGGTCACCGCGCGCTGGGGCAGGGTCACCGCGGCGCGGGACAGGGGTTTTCCTGCAGAACCGCGACTTTTTCGGCGCGCTCGTGGTGCACGTGCCGCTGCTCGATGCGTTGCGTCAGTCGGATCCGGCAGCACCACTGGTCGTGTACTCGCCCTTCGAACGCGGGCGCGTCTACGCGTCGATCGGGCTCGCCGACGATGTCGTGGTGTACGGCGGAGCGGGCGGAGCCGTGTGGAGCGACCTGCGCGAGCGCGGCTTCGATCGCATCGTGACGTTGCGGCCGCAGTCGTTCGGACTGACCGCGCTGATCTCCACGGCCGGAGCGGCGCGCACCCTCGGCTACACGACGGCGCTCTCGCGGTTGGTGCTCACGCACACGGTCCGGCGCGACACGCGCGTCTACCGCTCGCTCAACTACGCCAACCTGATCGAGGGCGAAGTGCCCGTGCCGCCGTTTCCCGATGCCGTGCGTCGTCTGGCGGCACAGCGACGTTTGACGGCAGAGAGCGCGCGGCGCGACGAAGAGCGCGAGCGACCGTACGTGCTCATGCCTTGCGGCAGCGAAGAGCGCAAGCTGTGGAGCGAAGCGAACTTCATCGCGCTCGCAGCGGCGATCGTGAAGGCGGATTCCGATGCGCGCTTCGAGCTCGTGCTGGGTGCGGGCGAAACGCGCTACGTCGAGCTGTTCGCGCGCGCCGGTCTGGGCGATCGCACGCGCGCGCTGATCGACGGCAGCCTGCCGGAAATCGCACGCAGCGTGCTGCGCGCACGCGCCGTCGTCGCCAACGACTGCGGGCCGAGCCACGTGGCGCAGCTCTCCGGTGTGCCGCTCGTCGTCGTCTTCGGCAACTGGGACGGTGCCGCGAAAGTGCGGGTTGACGAGTGGTTCTGGCCGCGACCGGGCGCACGCTGCTTGACGACGCAAACAGCCGCGCCGATCGCGACGATTTCCGTCGACGACGTGCTCGCAGCGTTGCATAGCGTGCGCGATCTTCCGCATGCGCCGGCCGCGGTAGACCTGGTCGGAGATCGTCTCAGCGTCGCTCCATGAGCGACCTGCGCGTGGAGATCGATCCCGCGCGCGTAGAACGCGTGCTCGTCGTCTGTCTCGACAACCTGGGCGACCTCGTGTTCACGTCGAGCCTGTTGCCGCCGCTGGCCGCGCACTTCCCGCGCGCGCGGTTCACTTTGTGGTGCAAAGCGTACGCGCTCGACGTCGCGCGACTTGTTCCGCGCACCGACACCGTCGTCGCATCCGATCCGTTCTGGGATCGCGCGCCCGGCCGCGACAAGGGACGCTTCATGCCGTTCGCGAGCACGGTTCGAGCGCTGCGGCGAGAGCATTTCGACGTCGCCGTGATCACGTCGCCGCAATGGCGCGCCGCCGCATCCGTGTGGTTGACCGGTGCGAAGGTACGCATCGCGCAGTCACGGCGCCGCAACAACCGCTGGCTGACGCACGTTCTACCGCCCGCGGATTCGAGCTTGCCGGTCCTGGTCGATCACGCCAACTTGCTCGACGCGCTAGGCGTGCCGCACGGCGCATTGCACTACGCGCTCGATCGAAAATCGCTCGAGGGTGCACGCGAGCGAATCGGGCGCGCTTGCAAGAGCGGTTTCGTCGCCCTGCACGCATTCGCGAGCCAACGTGATCGCTGTGTCGCCCTCGACGAGTGGCTCGTGCTCGCGCGCGAGCTCAGTCGCCGCGGCGATCGCATCGTGTGGGTCGGCAGCGGGACCGAGCTCGACGAGTTGCGCGCGCGGGGAACGCCGGACACGAGGTGGCAGTTCTCCGACCGGCTCACCGACGGCACGCTGCACGACGCCGCAGCGCTCCTATCGCTCGCACGGCTGTTCGTCGGCCACGACTCGGGTCCGATGCACGTCGGCAACGCGCTGGGCGTGCCGGTGGTCGGGATTTTCGCGCCCGGTCAGCCCAAGCGCACGTTCCCGCAGGGGATCGCACCCTCGCGCGTCGTGTTCGCACCGAATCCCGCCGAGATCGACGCCGCGCGGATGCTAGCCGCGATCGATGACATCGCGACCGAGATCGCCGCCGACCGACGAACCCAGCCGATCGCGTGAATCGTCGATGCGCCTTCCGCTCACTGCGCCGCGTCGAGGTCGTGCAGGATCTGCTTCACATCGTCCGCTGACAACCCGTCCGTTCCACCCGAGATCACGCCCTTGCCTTCGAGCGGAACGAGGAGCTTGGCGACGGTGTAGACGCGCCGATTCACGAGGAGTGCCACCTTCTGCTCGACGTGCTCGCCCGTCCAGTCCTTGAAGCGCTTGGCGTCCGCGGGCTCCATCTCGAACTCGACCTCGGCACTACCGGTCGAAGGATCCTGCGCCATCACCGCGCTCTTCACTGCGAAGTGCACGGGTTGCTGCAACAGGAGGCGCTCCTTCGTTCCGTCCGCTCGCGCGTGGTCGAGCTCGAGCACGCTCGGCGCCTTGTCGACGACGACGGCGAACTCGAGACCGCCGACGGGGTGCGCAGGTTCGGACTGACAACCAGCCAGAACTGCCATGAGCACGAGCAGCGCACACGAACCGGCCAGGTCAGCGCGAATGGAAATCCAAGAACGCACAGGCATCCTCCAGCGATGGGCAGACGAACGCGATCAGGTTCATTCTCGCTCCAACATGCCAACCGCGGTCTCATCCACGAAATCGGATGGAATTGGACCCGCCGCCGATGCGTCTTCGAAGCTCGCGCGCGCTCCAGGGGACCTGATCACGTCGCATCGAGCCGTCTTCGCCCCGAACTCCGTGTTTGGGCACCTTGGGAAGACAAGGCCCCGGCATTAGGCTGTGGAAATGCTGATCCCCCTCGCGATCGTTCTGACCGTCACGATCGTCGCGAGTTGCCGCTGGGGTCCGGGTCACCACCTCGAGTTCGCGGAGCGCGTCTACCGGCGACGCAAAGAGCTGCTGCCCCGCGATGTGGCCACGTTGCTGGACGAAGAGCACGTGGCGTACGACTACGGCAACCTCGCGGCAGACATCATCAACTTCAAGGCGTTCGGCGGCGCGTACAGCCACTGCCATCGCTGGCAGATCGTCGACGAGATGCGCGGGCTCTCGACTTCGAAGCGCCAAGAGGCATTCATCCTCGGGTATCTGTCGCACCTCGCGGCCGACACGATCGCGCACAACCACTATGTCCCCTACCACCTCGCGCGGTATGCGCGCACGAAGGGGCTCGGGCACTTGTACTGGGAGATGAGCGCGGACCGGTTCATACCCGAAGCGCACTGGAAGCGTGTGACGGTGCTCAAGGGCCAGTCGGCGCTCGACGAGCTCGACGATCTCGTGAATCGCACCGTGCCGAACAAGGCGCTGTCGATGAACACGAACAAGATGATCTTCAACCACGTTCTGCTCGTCAACGAGCGCGAGAAGTGGCGCAGCGGGATGGCGCGCATCCAGCCGATCTCGAAGGTCACGTTGAAGAAGGGGTTCCTGTCGATCTTCCAGGACGCGGCGGTCGATCGGATTCGGCTCGCGCTGCACCCGCGCGGGTTCAGAGCGATTCAGCGCGTCGACGCGAACGGCAAGGAAGCGCAGAAGGCCGCGATGGCGATGCGCACGAACGTCCTTGCGCGTTGGACGGCGGGGAATGTGCGATGGGCGGAGTCGGAAGAGAAGGCTGCGGTGTTCCTCGAAGGCATGCAGTCGCCTCCGCCGGAGCAACCGAAGTACTGAGGGAAGCGGGAGGTGTCGGAAAGCGGCAGGCGCCTGGCGCCCGTAGCCAATGTTCCCGACGACCGGTGCCTTTCACCGCTCACCCCATCCGCTCCGAGGGAGTGCTCCGGTTTGCAGGATCCGTGACTGTCCGACAGCGCGGAGTGAGCGGACGGTGCCAAGCACCCATCGCGGGAAGCTGCATCCTCCGTCGCACGAAAGCGCGCGACCGTGCGACGTGTTCCTGGCACCCTCCGCTCAGTGGAACACGAAGTACTGCAGCACGAGGTCCGTCTTGTCCCCGTCGCCGTTGATGTCGAACCCGCCGACCCCCTGATTCGTTTCGTCCGTGATCATCGCGGCGCACCCGGGCGCCGACGACTGCGGATCGACTTCGATCACCGGCCGATTGAGCGCGCTCGAGATGCCGTTCGTGTTGGTCGTACCCTGCGAGAACGAGCTGCGGAAGCAGATGTGATCGTTGAGCTGTCCGTCTCCACTCCAGTCGCGGTTGTCGGCGCTCTCCGCGACGCGGTAGTAGCCGAAGCCGCTCGTCACCACGATCCCCGGCTGCGCGGGATCGACGGCGATCAGGACGCCGGGGAACCTGAGCGTGCTCCCCGAGCTGAACGTGGGGAACGTCGGGATGCTGTCGAGCAGGTCCGAGTCCCCGGGTGCACCGGTCGAACCTGGGTTGAGCGACATGCCCCCGACCGATTCCTGCAGAGCGAGCCCCAGGTTGGCGCGGTTGGGCATCTCGGTCATCCACGACGCTCCGACGTAGTTGCCCGAGTGCAGGAACGTCCAGGCCGTCGGCGTCGTAGCGGGCAAGATCCAACCGGCGAGATCGAACGTCTTCAGGCTGTCACCGTTGATGTCGAGGTTGTCGGCAGCCTCGTCGACGACGATGACGAAGCGGTCTTGCAGCTCCGCGATTCCGTGCGTACCACCCGGAAGGTCGTCGAGCGCGTGGATGTTCGCCACGGCGTTGGGCGGGAGGATCGGGGCCGTGCCCGTGACCATCTGCGTCCAGCGCACGACGCGGTCGGTCTTGTCGCCGTCGCCGTTCAAGTCGCACGTGCCCTCGCCCAGCGTGCCGTTCGACGAACTCTCGGGCGTGATCGTGGCGATGAAACCATTCGCGATCGCGATGCGGTCGACGCCGACGAGGCCCGTGTTGCGCGGCGGATCGGTGATCGGGTTGGCGACCCACGCGGCGAAGCGCAGGTAGAAGACGATGTCGTCGTTCGTGTCGACGTCCCCTGCGCCGATGCACTGCGTCGCCTGCCACGTCGGCGAGAACAGCGTCGGATCGTTGAGGTTCGTGTTGCCTTGATCCGCTTCGTGCACGAGGAACCCGACCTGCCAGTCGGCGCTGCCGACGGACCTCGCGCGCAGCGGCGACGAAGCGCTCGGCAGAGCCAGCCCGACGTTGCGGACCGGCGCCGCAGCCGTGCGCAGGTCGAGCAACGCGAGCACGAGCGTGTCCGTCGAATCGCCGTCGCCGTTCAGGTCGCGCGCTTCCGTGACTTCGGAGAGGCCCAGGAAGACCAGGCCTTCGTCGGCCTTCAGGATCACAGGGTGCAATGCGGCGACCGCGTCGTCCGTCGTGACGGTGACGGGCGTCAACGGATCCGCGGCTTCGATCGTGCGCAAGCTGCTCACGTTCGCGCCGGTGACCGTCGCCGCGGAGGCGTAGACGAGCCGCGTTCCGGAGGCGATGAAGCGCGGCGAGCTCGCGGTCGAGAGCTCGTCGACGAACACGGGCGTCTGGTTGGCGAAGGACCAGTGCACGAGCACCGTGTCGGTCATGTCCGCGTCGGCGTTCCAGTCGCGACCGTCCAGCGCTTCGCTGACGACCATGTAGAGCTCCGCACCGACCCACACGAGGTCCGTCGCGGCGACGCCGACGTTGGCTTGCGTTTTCGAGGTCGCGTTGACGAACACGACCGAGGCGTCGATCTTGTCGCCGTCGCCGTTCAGGTCCGTTCCGCCGGCACCCGTCGTGGCTTCGTCAGCGAGCCAGGCGATGTTGAAGCCGGCGATCGCGACCTTGGTGTTGCCTCCGACCGACCACTGCGTGCCGTGCACGTGGAAGGCGTCCGAGTTGCTGCTGCCGCTGCTGCTGCCGCAACCGGAGAGGCTCGCGGCTGCGATCAGTGCGCCGGCGCAGAGGAGGAATAACGGGCGCGTTCGACCCTCGCGGCTCGTGCGAGCGGGTTCGACACGGATGGACTGAACGCTGTGGTTTTCGATGTGGATCATGTTCGTCGATTGCCCTGCCAGGCACCTGAATGGCGCAGGAGGGTATCGCCGAACCGGCCTTAATTCACCGGTCCACGACGTGAAGGTGCTGTCGGACGCTGGAAACGTCGTCTGAGCGCCCGTGAAGAAATGCCCACCCCTCCTGCGACGGTTCAGAGCGACCACACGACGGTGACCCCGCTCGTGTAGTTGAACGTGTCGCTCGTGCAGAACGAGGCGGCGTTGCGGAAGCGCGCCTGGTAGTGGCGCGTCCCCGCCGACGTGATGTGACCCTTTGTCGAGATCGACGAGTCGGTCGCTTCCGGGAAGTGCGATGCGCCGCCGACGTTCGACTTCGTGCCGAAGCGCACGAAGGGTCCCGACACGCACTTGATGCCGTCGCCGAACGTGACACCGGCCCCGCCGTTCGAAAGTCCCTCGGCTTGGAAGTACAGCACGGCTGAGCTGCCCGGCATCGAGGCACCTTCGAGCACGAGCGTGTCGTCGGTGATCTGTGCGCGACCGTGCACGCGCAGCGTGCCGCCGTAGCCAAGTGAATGCATGCAACCCGCTCGCGCGCCGATCGGGCTCGCATTGCCGCATGGACACGCGGTCGCACTGCCGTCGCCGAAGCAGAACTCCATTGCTGCGCCGCCGCAGCTTTCGAGCACCGCGAGATCTTGCGACGCGATGCCGCCGGCCTGCAGGAATCCGCCGCCGACGACGAGGTCGGGTCCGCGACCGGTGCCCTGGTCGAACGTCGAGAAGGTCGTCACGTACGTGCCGTACCACGGAGACGGAATACCGCTGATGCCGCTCCCGATCGCGCTCCAACTCGTGCCCTCGAACGAAGCGATGTTCGAAGCGGGTTGTCCGCCCGCGACCGTGAACCGACCGCCGGCGACGAGATGCGGTCCGCCTGCGCTGTCGGTCGAGCCCAGCGCACTGACGATCAGGACGGGGCCGACGAGCCCGGTGCCGACTTGCGTGAACGCAGTCCCGTTCCAGCGCGCGATCCCGCCTGGAAAGGTCCCGCCCGCGTAGAGGCTCGGACCCGTGCCGTCGTCGTGCACGTGCAGCGCGCGCACATCCTCCGTGTAGAGCACGCCGAGTCCGCCGCCGACGCTGCGCCACGCGCCGCCCGAGTAGCGCGCGATGTTCGTGCTGATCGGCGTGACCGATGGGTGGACGAACCCAAAGCTGCCCCCGACGTACAGCGCCGGACCCCCGCCCTGCCCGTCGTCGTGCACACACATCGCACTGACGTACGGCTCTTCCGCCAGACCATTGTTCACGAACGAGTTCGCGAACGGCGCCCAGAACGATCCATCAAAGCGCTGGACTGCACCCGACATTCTCCCGCCTGCGTACAGGTGCGGGCCGTTGCCCTCGTCGTAGACCGCGAGCGCGAACACGCCGCCGAAGCCGTCGCTGTCCGGCGGGATGTCCCCGACCGACGTCCACGTCGATCCGTCGAGTCGACGTACGAAACCGCGCTGGGTGCTGGGCGTCAGCGTGATACCGCCCGCGTAGAGCTTCGGACCGGAGCCGTCGTCGAAGGTCGCGAAGCAAAACGTGGTCACGCCCAGTCCGTTGCCCGCGTTCGACCACTGCGAGCCGTTCCAGCGCGCCACGCTCGTCGCCGCGACGCCACCGATGTGCGTGAACTGGCCGCCGACGTACAGAGCCGGCCCTGAACCGTCGTCGAAGGTCGTGCTCGCCGCGATGTAGCCGTCAGGGTCCGCGGACGCGAGGCCGGCCGACCAGTTTGGGCATTGGGCAGCGACCGACCCGAGGAGCCCGAAGGTCGGGAGCGCGAGGAAGAGTGCAAAGCGTGCGAGCATGGGGGTCCTCGACGAAAGCGGGTGTCGTGTCACGTGCCCCAGGACTTGTTCCGGGTCCAAGGGCCGTTGCAGAGAATCGCAAGATCATTGTCCACAGCCGCGCCGGCCTGTCGAGCCGCGCTATGACATGCCGCTCGCGTCGGACGCTGGAAAGGCCGTCTTCGTGCGAGTCTGATGTGCGCATGCGGATCCTCCTCGCCGCAGCGCCCCACCGCGACACGTTCGGCTACTCCATGCCGCCGCCGGGGTTGTTGCGTCTTGGTGGGGAGCTCGAGCGCGCGGGCATCGAGGTCTTGCTCGAGGATTTGGCGCACGATCTTGCGGCCGGGTTGCTTCCGGAGGGTGACGCGCTCGGCGATGCGTCGGCGGAGCGATTGATCGCGCGCGGAGAGGTCGATGTCGTCGGTTTGTCGGTCATGGGCGCGACGTTGCCGATTGCGCTTTGTATCGCAAAGCGGATCAAGACGGTGCGGCCGGAAGTGGCGGTGTGGATCGGCGGACCGGGCACGACGGGCGTCGATCGTGCGCTGATCGAGCGCTTTGCGTTCGTCGACGCGGTCGTGCGCGGCGAGGGCGAGGTCACCGTGCTCGAGATGTGTCACGCCGTCGCGAACGGTGCGCCGCTCGCCGGGATCGCTGGTGTCACGTGGCGCGATGTTCACGGGGCAGTGCAGCGCGAGGTGGATCGCGAGCCGATCGCCGATCTCGCGGTGTTGCCGGACTACGCGTGGCACCTCCTGCCGACGATTGCGACGTACAAGCGGGTGACGGGTTCAGCGGACGGTCTCGTGCCCGTCGATTCGGGACGCGGGTGCGTGTACGACTGCAGCTTCTGCACGATCGGGCGGTTTTGGTCGCGTAGATCGCGCACGCTGCCGGCGCGCAGGCTGGCCGAAGAGGTCATGCACCTGTTGTCGATGCCGGGCGCGAAGCACGCGTACCTGTGCCACGACATCTTCGGCGCGAACCGCGGGCAGGCGATCGCATTCTGTGACGAGATGATCGCGCGCGGATCACCGGTGCCGTTCGAAGTGCGCGCGCGCGCGGATCATCTCGACCTCGAGCTGTTGCAGCGCATGCGTCAGGCCGGCGGATACCGCGTGCTCGTCGGCGTCGAGTCGGCCGATGTGCGCGTGCGCGAGCGCAATCAGAAGGGCATGCGGCGCGGGACGGACATGCTGGCGCTCGTCGACGATTGTGCGACGGCGGGCATCACACCGATCTTGTCGCTGATCCTCGGGCTGCCGGGAGAGGACGAGGCAGCGCTCGAAGCGACGCTCGATTTCTGCGCGCAGGCGGCGCTGCGTGCGGGCGTGAACTTGTCGCTGCACCTCGTCAACCCGCAACCGGGCTGTGGTCTCGGCGAAGAGTTCGGTGCGCGTGCACGCGCGGTCGAGGGCATTCCGCCGGACATGGCGCTCGGTGCGGGCGAGACGGGGCCGGAGCGCGAGATGATCGCGGCGCATCCGGACTTGTTCACGACCTTCACGCTGTTGCCCGACGACACCGATCACCTGCACGACCTGCGCGCGATCGCGACCGAGCTGCCCGAGGTGTTGATGCGGCATCCGCGCACGTTTGCGCTGCTGCGCGAGCGCGACCACGGCGGCCATTCGGGTGCGCTCGAGACCTACCGCGCGTGGAAAGCGGACGGGCGCAGCTTCGCCGTGTTCGCGCGCGCGCGGCGCTCGCCGTTGATCGACGACATGGTCGCGTGGGAGCAAGCGCTCGTTCGGACGGGCGCGAGCAAATCCAGTGACAGCGGCGGCAGCCACGAGGCCGGCGCCGACGATGCGGGTAGCGCGGCGGGCGTCATCGCACCTGTCACCGTGCGCGCCGACGTGATCGAGGTCGCGCACGACCTGCCGGCCGTGGCGAGCGGGCTGCGACGCTCCGATCGCGTCGCGCGTGCGCAGCGGACGACGTGGCTTGCGGTCTTGCCCGCACGCTCGGGCTCGCCCCTCTCAGCGGTCACGACGCTGCGCATCTCGCGCGACGTGGCGGAGCTGCTGCGCGCAATCGACGGCACGCGCACGCAGGACGAGCTCGAATCGGAGCAACCTGGGATCGGACGCGTGCTCGAGACGCTCGAGCGCAGCGGGCTGGTCCACCTCGGACGCGCCCGCGCGCATGACACGACGGAACGGATGAAGGCAGGCACGACGACATGATCCAACACCGCACCGAGTTTCCCGTGACGCTCGTTTTCCCGCCGCAGGGGCACTTCACGCAGCCCTACCTCGCGCTTCCGTGCTTGAAGGCCTGGCTCGTCGAGCACGGCTTCGACGACGTCGAGTTGATCGATGCGAACATCGAGGCGTACGACGAGTTCCTCAGCGCGAAGTACCTCGAGCGTGCGCGCGATCGCGTGCGCGCGCGGTTGTCGCTCGACACGTTCGACGAGCGCTCGACGCTCGAGTTCGGCGACCTCGCTGCCTTTCGTGCGGCCGCAGAGAGCGCCGTGTCCGCCGATGCGCTGATCGAGCGCGTCGACGAAGCCAAACGGGTGTTGCGCGGCGGGGCGTTCTTCGACGTCGAGCAATACGTGCCCGCCGTGCGCGCGCTCTACCACGGATTGCGCCTCGTTTCGGCCGCACACTTCCCGAGCGAGCTGACGCCGCACAACTTCACGATGGGTTACGCGAACGATCGCTCGAGCGCGGTGCTCGCGGCGACGCTCGACGAAGAGCAGAACCCCTTCATCGATTTCTTACGCGAGCACATCCTCCCCCGCTTGCTGGCGCGTCGACCGCGTGTCGTCGGCATGTCGGTGATCTACGGCAGCCAGCTCATTCCGGCGTTGACGCTCGGGCGCATGATCAAGGCCGCGCTGCCCGACTGTCACATCACCGCGGGTGGCGGGTTCCTCGCGTACATCGGCGAGAAGCTCATGCGCGCGCCGGGCATGGACGCGTGCATCGACTCGCTGATCTTCCACGAAGGCGAGAACCCGCTGCTGGCGTTGTGCGAGCGTTTGCGCGACGGCCGTCCGCTCGACGACGTCGGTTCGTTGACGTGGTTCGATCGCAGCGCGAGCCCGGCGGACGCTGACGTTCCGTCTGCGCGCGTCACCCACCAAGAGGTGCGCACCGTCGAGAACACACCCGGCCATCCGATCAAGCTCGACGACGCGCCGGTCCCCGACTTCGACGGTTTGCCGCTGACCAAGTACTTCTCACCTGAGTTGGTCATCCCCTACGACATCAACCGCGGTTGCTACTACGGCGAGTGCACGTTCTGCACGCTGCCGACGGTCATCGGACCCGGGTACCGCACGCGCAGCGCGAAGACGATCGTCGATCACGTGCTGCAACTGCGCGACGCGCTGGGCACGCAGCACGTCAACTTCATCACGGACTGCATGCCGCCGGGTCTCTTGCGCGACCTGCCGAACGAATTGATCGCGCGGCGCGCGGACATCCGCTGGTGGAGCGACGCGCGTGTCGAGCCCAAGGCGTACACGCTCGAGGGTGCGCGCAAACTGCACGCAAGCGGCTGCAGAAAGCTTCTGTTCGGCTTCGAGACCGCAACGCCGCGCCTCTTGAAGATGATGATGAAAGGCCAATCGCTGAAGTCGACGATCGAAGTGGCCACCAATTGTGCGCGCGCCGGCATC
>JBBQNP010000005.1:0-69302 GCA_038330085.1 Planctomycetota bacterium
GTGTTGGGTTCACGCTTCGGGGTCGATACCCTACCCGTGCAGTTCGTCGAAAACCACGGCGGGCACGACCACCGCTGATGAGCCCGGCCCGAGAACGAACGCAGGTCGCCGACATACCGCCCACGCACGAGCTCGTGCAGCAGGTGCGGTCGGTGCTTCACGCAGGCGGTCTGGTGATCCTGCCGACCGAGACCGTGTACGGCATCGCCGCCCGCGCGGATTCGAAGGCTGCGATCGAGCGCCTGAACGCCGGAAAGGACCGCCCGCGCGACATGGGCTTCACGTGGCACGTCGGCAGTGCGAGCGCCCTGATGCGCTTCGATCCGCTCTCGTCGATGGCGCGGCGGCTGGCTGCGCGCTACTGGCCCGGGCCGTTGACGCTCGTGCTGCCGGGTGTTCCGAGCGGGCTCGAGTTCGCCGCGCGCGATGGTTGGACGGGCATCCGCATGCCCGCGCACCAGACGACGGCCGGGATCCTCGCGGCGCTCGATTTTCCCGTCGTCATGACGAGCGCGAACCGGCACGGAGAACGACCCACATCGACGGCGGAGGAAGCCGAGGCCGCGTTCGGTCCGGGCGTGGACCTCGTCGTCGACGGTGGTCCTTCGCGCCTGGCCGAATCGTCCAGCGTCTTGCGACTCGGCCGCGGCAAGTTCGAGCTCTTGCGCGAAGGCCTGTTCACGAGCGAGCAGTTGCGCGCCGCCGCGGGATTGCGCATCGCGTTCGTGTGCACGGGCAACACGTGCCGTAGCCCGATGGCGGAAGCGCTCGCGCGCGAGCTCTTGTCGAAGCGCCTGCAGACGCCGATCCAAAAGCTCGGCGACTCCGGTTTCGCGCTGCAGTCGATGGGCGTGTCCGCCTCGCCGGGCGCCAGCGCAGCGAAGCTCGCGATCGAGGTGCTCGCCGAGGACGGCGTCGACCTCGCCGACCATCGGGCACGCACGGCGACGCTCGAAGAAGTCCTGCGCCTCGACCGCGTCTACGGGATGACGCGCTCGCACGTGGACGAGCTACGGCGACTGTTGCCGCCCGGGAAGGACAAGCACGTGCAGATGCTCGATCCGCTAGGCGACGACATCCCCGATCCGATCGGCGGAGGCCGGGCTGAGTACGTGTCGGCGGCGAAGCTCATCCGCACGGCGATCGAAGCACGATTGGACGACTGGGCCTGAACGGTACGGAGGCAGCCTCCGTACCGCTGATCAGCACCGTACCGTTCAGTGCTGCTTCGTGAGCCAGATCAAGAACTTGCCCTCGAGCGTGTCCTTGTCCGCGCCGGGCCCCGACAGCGAGGCACCCTCGTAGACCTATTTGAACACCGACTCGAAATCGCCGGTCATGGCCGGATCCGCGAGCTTCTGCAGCAACACCGCGAACTTCTCGCGCGAGGCCTTCTCGCTGGCCTGTGACTTCGTCTGCAGCCAGTAGATGAACGCACTCTTGTACGCGCGGAAGAACTCGGCGTAGTCACCGACGAACTGCGCGGCAGGCGCCTTCGCGTCAGCGCTGAGGAATGGTGCGACCGCGGGCCACTTGTCCCCTCCGCTGTCGGAGCGGATCGAGAAGGTCGAGTTCTTCTGCTTGATGTCCTTGGCGAGCTTGCTGCCTTCGGTCTGCGCACCGCGGAGCGTGCCGATGAAATGGTCCTTGCCGCCGCCCTCGCGCCACTTCGTCTCGGCCGAGTTCTTGGCCAGCATCCCACCCTCGGACTGTCCGCCGGCGACGAACACCGAGCGCGCGCCGGTGACCTTCGAACGCGTGTCGCCGTCGATGCGCGTGCGCACCTCGCCGTACACGTCGACGACGAGGTTCATCGACAAGCCGCCCAGGAACGGACCGGGCACCTTCTCGGCGTAGTGTGCGGCGAGGAGCGAGTTGGTGGCCAGCTGCGCGACCTGCTGTTGGAGGAGCTCGCTCATCGAAGAGCCCGTCGTGTAGTCGTCGGGCTTGCGGCCGGTCCCGGCGTACTCGAGCGCGATCACCTGATCTTCGACGACGAAGCACTGCGTCCAATCCGGCACGCTGTCGAGCCAGAACAGTCCGCGCTGATCCGGGTTGATCCAGCCGTAGAAGAAGATGAACCCCGCGAACTCCTTGCGCGAAGGCGTGAGGATCAACCGCACGGGAGCCGTCGGAGCATGCGCCGCGCCGAAGCCCGCGCCGCTGCACAAGGCATCGAACACGCGCTTCGAAGCCTGCTGCACCGCCTCCGGCGCATTCAACAGCTTCGCGAGGTCGGGTTCGGGCTGCTCCTTCGCGCGCGCCAGCGTCGGCGCCTTCCACGACTTGACCCAACCGTCGAGGACCTTGAGGTCCTCGCGCAAGCTCTTCTGATCGCCCCCCGCAGGCGCCATCCAGTCGAGCCACTTCTCCTGAGCAGCGAGCATCGCTTGCACGCTCGCGCGCATGTCGTCGCCGCGCTTGTCGAGGTCGGCGCGCGGGAAGCGCACGTCGAACGCGCCCAGGTCGAGGCGCACGAACGCCTTCGCGAGCACGTCCTCGTAGCTGAGCGCCTCCGGCTTGGAGGCGTCCAGCCCGTTCGCGGTGACGAAGTCCTTGGCGATCTGCTCGTAGGGCAACGTCGCTTTGGGCGTGTCGGCTGCGAACGCTGACGGCGTGGCGAGCGTGGTCGTGAGCACGAGCGCGAGGAGCGGCGTGAGGATGCGCATGAAGGGTGGCAGTCTGGCGAGATCGATCTCGCGGCGTAGGCGTCCGAGCATCGTCGCGATGCCGGCCGGGCGGGGAAGCCGCCTCGCAGTCTGTGCGAAAGATCGGATCCGAACCAGGGGCCGATCTGGGCTTGAACGCAAGCCGAACAGGACCTGCGTCGTACCCGGGGTGCATCATTGCAAGGGCATTGCGCTCCACTCGATTGCGCGCGCAATCGCTCGGGCCCAGGCTGCGTCCGAGAGACCCAGGCTGCGCGCGCGTGCGCCTTCGCTCGTCAAGGCAATGCGCGGACAACGCTGGAGCGCCTGAGCGAGCGCCTTCTTTGCATGGACCTCATCCCCCGTTCGCTCGAGCGCCGCCGCGACGTAGAGGTCGACGTCGCCTCGCTCGGGCCGCTTCTCCTTCGCGGCGAGCAAAGCATCGAGAGCTTGCGTCGCATCGTGGAGACCCTTGGCCGAGGCCAGCCCCGACACGCCGCGGCGCACGTCGTCGAGGAACGCCATCTCGTCGTCGAAGCGGACCAGCTCGGGATCGCCGAAGAGATCGGCGCGCGCGCGACCAAGCCAGCCCTCGAGATCGGACGCGGCCGACGCGGGCCCCGGCACGCCGCGCAATTCAGCTTCCACCCACGCCTGCGCGGCGCGTGCGCGACGCAGCGCGCGGACCCCCTCGATGCGTTGGGCTGCGGCCGCGTCGAGCTCGCGCATCCAACTCGCCGGCAGATCGTGAGGCAGGTCGAACAAGCGCTCCAGGTTGCGCGGCAAATCCGTGAGCAGATCGGCGCCGGCGCGCCGCGGAGAGAACACGATCCACGGGTCGGCATCGCGCAAGCTGCGCGTCGTCCCGGCGATCTTCTCCAGCGATCCGCACCAGCGCGCGGCGACGTCGCCGGCGTTCGAAAGACCGAGCCCAGACAGCGCGTCGTGCAGCGGCCCTGCAACCGACGTGAAGCGCGCGGGTGAGAGTTCGGGAGCACGCTCGCTCCCGATGAGCAGCACTTGCGTCCCGCTGAGCCACGCACCCGACCATTCGAACGACGACGCGAAGGCATCGAGCACGGCGTCGAACGTGCGCGGCTCCAGCGCGTGCGGCGGAACCCATTGGCACACGATTCCACCCGGCTTCAGTGCACGCCGAGCCGTCGCGTAGAACTCACGCGTGTACAGGTACACCGCGAACGGCGAGTCGGGCAGCAGCGGCTCCATCGTGATCACGTCGTACGTCGCGCGCGCACGCGCCAACGTCGCGCGACCGTCGCCGAGCATCACGACGACTCGCGCGCGATCGTCGTGCTCGTCGAAGAGGCCGGGCAGACCCTCCGACAGAGCACCGTGGTTCTTCTCGACGAAGTACGGCGCCGCCTCGACGACAGCCACCGAGATCTCGAGCACGTCGATGCGCGCGACCTCGAGATGTTGCGCGACCGCTCCGAGCGTGGTGCCCGTGCCCAGCGCGAGCACCGCGACGCGTTTCGGTGCGGGATGCAGGAGCAACGGCAGGTGACCGAGCGCTTCCATGTAGCGGTAGTCGCGGCCGGTTCCCGCGGCGCGGAACCCGTCCGTGAGGAGCGTGCGCTCGCCGAGGATGCCGTCGTCGACGACGGCGACGGTGAAGTCGCGGTCGTCGCGCAGGCTCAGCACGGAGAGCGCCGGGTTCGATAGCGGCGGCGAGGCGCGCGCCAGATTGGGACGCTGCGTCTCGTACCCGCACAACGCGCATGCCGCGAGCACGGCGCTCGCAGCGACGAAGACGTCGCGACGCAGGTTGCGCTGCGCGGCGAGCGGCACTAGCGAGAGCAGCGCGAACGCGAGCCCGGTCGCGATCGCGGCCCACAGCCCGAAATGCGGCACTACGAGAAAGTGCACGAGCGGGATGCCGAGCAGCGCACCCCAGGATTCGTGCAACAGCAATCGGCCCAAGCGCTCGCCGCTGTCGCTCGCACCGCCCGTCGCCGCGTGGACGACCGGCACGATTGCGCCGAACGGGAGCAGCGCCGGCCCGCACAAGATCAGCGCGCGCACGAAGTACGACGCGCTCGAGCTCGAACGCAGGAGCGGTGCCGCAACGAACGGCCACAACGAGGCGAACGCGCACGCGGCGATCAGCACGACGACACCGCGCGTTCCACGCGGCAACACGCGCGGCACGATCGCCGCACCCAGCGCGAGCGCGAGGAGCGACGCGCACAAGACGGCGTTCAAAGCGTTCTGCATGCCGCCCAACCACAGAACGCCGAGGCGCAACGCGACCCATTCTCCGGCCGACATCCAGGCCGCGGTGAGCCCGATGATCCAGCACGCCGCGCGCAATTCGAGCGGTCGCGCCACGAGAGCGCGTGCAGCGGATGCGCTGTCGGACGAGGGTTCGCTCGCGTCCTTCGTGATGCTCGCGACTGCGATCGCGCCGGCGACCAACGCTGTTCCCGCTGCGATCCACGCCGAGCTCATGCGTCCGAGCGCGCCGACGGAAACGTCCGCGATCAGGTACGCGCCGAGCAGCGAGCCGAACAGGTTGGCGCCGAACAGGCCGGCGACGCTGTCACGCTGGTGCGCGAGCAGGGGCAAGAATCCGCCCTGCAGGAAAGCGGTCGCCGCGATCGCGACGATCGCGAGCGGCAGGGCGACGGTCGCTCCCGCCAAACTGTCGCCGGCTTGGAGCACCGTCCACACCGCCAAGGGACCGACCAGCGCGAGCAGCAGACCGACGAGCGCAACCCGCGCTCTCACGCGCGACGTCGATCGGTCCACCACCCGGGAACCCAGCACCCACGCACCCCATGCCCAAGCGGACAACCACACCGCCAACCCGACAGCCGCCGAGCTTCCGTACCCGAGCGCCAGTCCGCTGGAAGAGACGAGCAGGCTCTCGAATGCGAGCCCCGACGCCCCGGCCAGGAACGCGGCCGACAGTGCCGCCGCGCCCCCTCTAACGCCGCGCATCCCCTTCCGACAACGTCGCCCAGGCCTGCTCGCTCGTGCGCGCGGCGATGAGCTGCTCGCGGACGGTGTCCCTGCCCAGGACCCGTGCGATGTCGGCCAGGGTGCGGATGTGCAGGAGCTTCTGCGCGCGCGGGATCACGAGCAAGACGACGATGCGCGTCGGTCGGCCGTCGATGCTCTCGAACGTGAGGCCGTGCTCGGTCCCGACGACCCCCAAGCAGGCGACCACCGTCTCGACGCCGTCGACCGCCGCGTGCGGGATCGCGATGCCGTGCTCCATGCCGGTCGACATGGAGCGTTCGCGGGCCATGACCGCCTCAACGATCGTGTTGCGCGCTTCCGGCCGCAGGCGCCCGCGCGCCACCAGATGATCGACGAGCTTGGCGATCGCGTCCCACTTGTCGGCGGGGGCGAAGTCCACGAGCACGTCCTCGGGCGAGAAGAGTTCGCTGAGGCGCATGGGGGGCAGAGGAGGATAGCGAGCGGGGTGAGTGCAGGGAATGGCACGGGGGCGTGCTTTCGGTTCTGGGGCGCGCTTTTGATTCTGGAGCGCGCTTTCGGACTGGAGCGCGCTTTCGCGCGACCAGCTGTGGAGGCAGTGTGGGATCGATCCGGTTCATCCCAGTCACCCCGTCCGAAGACACGGACCCTTGGGCCTGACATCTCCCAGTGGGCCTGACACCGACCCGTGACTCACTCCTTCCGACAGGTTTGGCGCGTTCATGCCGACGGATGACCCTGCAGTTCCCCTCTCAGAGCATCCATGTCCCTGTCGCATGCAGGGAAGATCGATCCACCGCAGTCGTAGTTGGTCGCTCGGCCTTCCCAGTTGGAAGGACTTTCCCTTTCAGCCCGTTTGACTCCCCGCACACCCGTTCCTAGAGTGCGCCACGACCCACACCTCGAGCGAAGGATCTAACTCATGCAGCTTCAACGGGTTGGATCACCCAAGCCGGCCTTGCTCACGGCCACCCGAACCGCTCGGCCTGCCCTCGCTCTCCAAACTTCGCCGCTCCAAACTTCGCCTCTCCAAACTTCACCGTTGGGATGCTCATGATCGCCTTCTTCGCCGCGTTGCCCCTGCTCGCGTTCGGTCCCGCCCTGCAGGCGCCTGCCAAACCCAATCCCGCGCCGGCGCAAGCACCTGCCGGGGGGCAGACCCCTGCGGGTCAGACGCCCGCAGCGTCTACGTCCTCGGGCGCAAAGCTGCCGCACATTCAGGAGCAGGGTGACTTCTACATCCTCAACTTCGACGAGTCCGGCGGCGCCGAGTCGATGACGCTCGACCAGTTCGTGAAGCTCTGCCAGAACGTGACGACGGCGACGGGCCATCCGCTCAACTTCACGTACAGCGCGGAGACGTCGAGCCAGCTCGCGAAGACCACGCTGCGCATGTTCGGGAAGAAGACGATCCCCAAGGGGGACTTCTACCAGTTTTTCCAGATCATGATGATCATCAACGACTTCGTGTGCACGAAGGTCGGACCCGACAACCTCGCCGTCATCTTGATCCAGTCGAACCAGCCAGGTGGCCGCGGACCGACGACGCCGAAGCAGAACCAGTACGTGATGGAGAGCGACCTCGATCGCTTCGCGGATCAGCCCGCGGTTCTGATCACGACGGTCGTCGACCTGCCCAACACGAACGTGCGCGACCTGTCGAACTCGATGCGGCAGATGTTCCAGGATCCGCAGAGCCAGCAGATCATTCCCGTCGGCCAGAGCAACAGCCTGATCATCACCGGCTACGGCAGCAACGTCGTGTCGATCGTGCGCATGCTCAAGTTCGTCGACGAGGCCTCGGGCCGTCATGTAGCCGACGTGCCGGAGTTCGAGGTGCTGCCGCTGGAGTTCGCTTCGGCCGACGAGATCTCCGACACGATCTCCGACCTGCTCGACGCGAGCCGCCGCGCTTCTCAGTCGCGCGCGACCGGTCAGGCGGCCGCCGTCGGCGCCACGGCGAACCTGCAGTCGAACCAGGCCGAGTCCAAGATCATGGTCGACCGCCGCACGAACTCGTTGCTCGTGATGGCGATGCCCGACGACATGCCGCGCATCAAGGAGCTCGTCGCACGGCTGGACGTCGACGTCGTGCAGGCCGAACGCACGTACCACATCTACAACCTCGACAACGTCGACGCGGAAGAGCTGCAGAAGACGCTCGATTCGTTCATCCGCGACGCGAGCCGTGTGACCCCGGGCTCGACCGGCGGCGGCGCGCGACCGGGCGGTCAACCGGGCGGCGCTTCCTCCTCCGCGTCCTCCAGCCAGAACAACCAGGTCGTCGTCGTCGCCGACAAGGCCACGAACTCGCTCCTGATCGCGGCCAATCGCTCGCGCTACGAGGAGATCCTCGAGCTCGTGCAACGCCTCGACCAGCGACAGGAACAGGTCCTGATCGAGACGGCGCTCGTCGAGCTCTCGAACCAGGAGTCGTTCAACTTGACGGTCGAGCTCGGCCTCGCCGACCTGATGACGAACGGCGACGGGAAGTTCGGCGTGTCGAACTTCGGCCTGGCGACGTACCAGGACACGAACAACGACGGCATCCCCGACATCAAGGTGCCTTCGATCAACTCGGGCGTCACGGCCGGCATTTTGTCGGGCGGCGACTTCTCGATGCCGTTGCTGCTCAACGCGCTGCAGACGCGGCGCGACACGAACGTGCTCAACGTGCCCAGCGTGCTCGTGAACAACAACAAGAGCGCGAAGGTCGTGACGAAGGACGAGCAGCCGACGACGACCATCACTGCTACCGGCGGTATCGGCGGCCAGACGCAGGAGAACTTCAAGGAGTACGTCGAGGCCGGCGTGACGATGGAGATCTCCCCCACGATCAGCGCGTCGCACTACCTGCGTCTCAACTGCTCGCTGGAGGTCTCGAACTTCCTGGGCAGCGTGACCGGCGCGATCCCGCCGCCGCGCACGACGCGCACGATCCAGACCACGATCAACGTGCCTGACGGCGACACGATGGTGATCGGCGGCATCATCACCGACAACAAGGGCTCGAATCGCAACTCGGTGCCGTTCCTGGGCGACATCCCGATCCTCGGATACTTGTTCGGCAGCAACGGGACGTCGGCCAACAAGACGACGCTCTACTTCTTCGTGACGCCGCACATCATGCGCGACCGCGACTTCGCCGACCTGGCGGAGTACTCGTACCAGCGCAAGCTCGATGCCGCCGACACGATCGGCGCCGACCGCATCCGCGTCATCGATCCGACGTTCGGACGCACGAATGCGGGCATCGACATGCGCGGGTTCGAAGTGCCGCTGTACCGCGGGCCGGCTCGCGGCGAAGTGCCGAGCGACGCCGTCGGACTCGATGCGGAGAAGGTCCACACCATGCTGAAGAAGGACCAACCGGCCGCGGGCGCGGGCGATAGCGGTACGCCGGCGGGTAGCAATCCGAAACCGAAGGACGAGAAGTAGCGCCCGTGTCGAGCCAATCCCCGACTCACCCTTTTGCAAGCCATCCCGGCTCGACGCATCCCCAGGGCGCCAACACGACAGCGGTCGGGAGCCTCGGCGAGATGCTCATCGACGCCGGCCTCACGCGGGACCGCCTCGAGGAATGCCGCCGCATCGCCGGCACGACGGGCGAGTCGCTCGACCGCGTGATCTTGTCGAAGGATTATCTCGACGAGGTCACGCTGCTCTCGATCTACGCCAAGCATCTGGGTTTCGAGTTCAGGAAGTCGCTCGAGGGCACGCCGGTCCCGGCCGCGTTCGTGGCACGCGTGCCGGTGCACTTCGCGCGCAACTACAACCTCGTCGCGCTCGAGGACTCGGGCGACAACGTGTTCAAGGTCGCGACGTGCACCCCGCTGCAGCCGCACCCGATGGACGACCTCGCCGCGATGCTCGGCGCCGAGATCGATCCCGTGCTCGCGCCGCGCGTCGAGATCACGACGCTGCTCGGCCGCGCGTACCGGCACAAGGCCGACGGCGTCGACCAGGCGCTCGCGGACGTCAACGAAGACGGGAACATCGCCGGCCTCGCCGACCAGATCGAGGAAGGCGAGGACGTGCTCGACGTCGCCAACAAGGCGCCGATCATCAAGCTCGTCAACACGATCCTGTTCCAGGCGCTGAAGCTGCGCGCGTCGGACGTGCACTTCCAGAGCTACGCGGACCGCATGCAGGTGCGCTTCCGCATCGACGGCATCCTCTACGACATGGACACGATCCCGCGCAAAGCGCAGGAAGCCATCGTCAGCCGCGTCAAGGTCATGGGCAAGATGGACATCGCCGAGCGCCGCCTGCCGCAGGACGGTCGCGCGACGATCCGCATCGGCGACGGCGAGGTCGACGTGCGCATCAGCTCGATCCCGACGACGAACGGCGAGCGCATCGTCATGCGCTTGCTCGACAAGACGTCCAAGGTCTACACGCTCGACGAGATCGGGCTCGCGCCGCGCAACCTCGAAATGCTGCGCGAGTACCTGAACTACTCGCACGGCATCATCCTCGTCACGGGTCCGACGGGCTCGGGCAAGACGACGACCTTGTACGCCGGCATGAGCGAGGTCGATACGACGCAGAAGAACGTCCTCACGATCGAGGACCCGGTCGAGTACTCGCTCCCCGGCGTCAGCCAGGTGCAGGTGAACGTCAAGAAGGGCCTGACGTTCGCACACGGACTGCGCTCGTTCTTGCGTCAGGACCCGGACGTGATGATGGTCGGTGAGATCCGCGACCTGGAGACGGCCGAGGTCGCGATCCGCGCGGCGCTCACGGGCCACTTGGTGTTCTCGACGGTGCACACGAACGACGCTCCGAGCACGATCCAGCGCATGGTCGACCAGGGCGTCGAGCCGTATCTCGTGTCGAGCTCGCTCGTGCTCGTCATCGCGCAGCGCCTGGTTCGCACGATCTGCAAGCACTGCCACAACTACACGCCGATCACGCCCGAGTGGGCCGCGAAGCTCAAGAAGGTCGGCCTGACCCCCGAGCAGATGGGCGGACAGGTCGCGTTCGGCAAGGGTTGCGACGAGTGCTTCAACTCCGGCTACTCCGGTCGGACCGCGATCTACGAGTTCATGCCCGTCGACGAGGCCTTGCGCACGCAGATCATGGAGAACGGCACGGCCGCGCAGATGAAGCGCGGTGCTGTGGAGCGCGGGATGATCACGCTGCGCGAGGACGGACGGCTCAAGATCCTGGCCGGCCAGACGACGCCGGACGAAGTGCTGCGCGTGACGCAGCTCGACTTGGATTGATTGCCGTGCGACGCGAGGAACTTGGGCTCGGCACTGCGCGCGACACTGCGCTCGCCTGCGATGCGCGAGGGATCCGTGCATCCATGAACCGTCCAGCATCGACGATCGCGCGTTTGGAGTCGACGGGACTTCGATAGATGCCCATCTTCGAATACAAGGCCTACGCCCAAGGCGGCGCGATCCAGAGCGGCGTGATCGACGCCGACACGTCGCGCGATGCGCGCGTGCGTCTGCGCAAGGAGAACCTGCTCGTCAGCGAAATCACGGAGATGCGCGGCGGCCGGCGCGCGGTCCGGACGAAGAAGGGCGAGAAGGTCGGCGTCCTCGAGAAGATCCGGCGGAATCGCGCGGCGAGTGCCACGCCGAGCATGAGGAACCTCGAGATCCTCACCGCCGTCACGCGCCAAATGGGCACGCTGCTTTCGTCGGGCATTCCGCTGACCGAGACGCTGCGGGCGATGATCGAACAGGCCGAGCAGCGCTCGACCGAGACGATGTTCCGCGAGATCCGGGAGCGCGTGAACCAGGGTGCTTCGCTCGCCGACGCCCTGGAGCAGCATCCGTCCATGTTCGGCGAGCTGTACGTGAACATGGTGCGCGCGGGCGAAGCGACGGGCAACGTCGACGTCGTGTTGAGCCGCCTCGCCGACTACCTGCAGGCGCAGCGCGCGCTGCGCCGCAAGATCGTTTCGGCCTTGACGTATCCCGTGATGATGATCGGCATCGGGATGATCGTCGTCAGCATCCTGATGACGGTCGTCGTGCCGAAGATCACGCAGATGCTGCTCGACCAGGGCCAGACGTTGCCGACGCCGACGCGCATCTTGATCTTCATCAGCGACCTGTTCAAGAACTGGTGGTGGGCCGCCGGCCTCTTGCTCGCGGGGATCTTCTTCCTCCTCGAGCGCGTCTACAAGACCGACAAAGGCCGCTTGTGGCTCGACTCGACCGTGCTCAAGCTGCCGGTCGTCGGCGACCTGATGCGCAAGCAGGCGGTCGCGCGCTTCACGCGCACGCTTTCGACGCTGCTGCAGAGCGGCGTCCCGGCCGTGAACAGCCTCGAGATCACGCGCAAGGTCGTGGGCAACCGCGTGCTCGCCGACGCCACCGAGCACATCCGTCAGCGCATCCTGGAAGGTACGGACATCGCCACCCCCCTCAAGCAGAGCGGCGCCTTCCCGGCCCTGGTAGGCTACATGGTGCAGGTGGGCGAGCAGTCGGGCGAGCTCGAGCAGATGCTCGACCGCGTGGCCATCGCCTACGACGAGGAAATCGACATCGCCACGGAGCGGATGACGGCCGTGATCGAACCGATCATGATCATCTTTTTGGCAGTCGTCGTAGGGTACATCGTGGTCTCGATCGTCCTACCCATCCTGCAGATCGGGCAAGTCAAGTGAGCCAGTCCTGGCCGGAGTCCTCCGGCCGGACGAAGTCCCCTGGCCGGGCGGAGTGCCCTGGCCAGACGGAGCGTGCGAGGAACATGACCAGAACCATGAAGAGCCAATCCAAGTCGAGACGGGCCGGTTTCACGCTGGCCGAGATGATGGTGGTGATCGTGATCATCGGCATCCTGGCCACGATCGTCGTGCCGAACGTCATGCAGAAGTTCTTCCAGAGCCAGCGCACCAAGGCCATGGCCGACATCACGAGCATTACCAGCGCGTTGCGTGAGTACGCGATGAACAACGCGGGCAAGTACCCCGACACCCTGCAAGTGCTCGTGGACCCGGACATGAACGGCTACCGCTACCTCAACCAGAAGACGATCCCCAAGGATCCCTGGAACGAGGAGTACGGCTACGAAGCGCCGAGCCCGGGCAACCCCGAGCCGCGCGTCTACTCGTTCGGCAAGGACAAGGCGATGGGTGGTGAAGGCGATGCCGCCGACATCGACAACGACACCATCATGGGGAACAAGTAGCGGCGGCCGGGTCACGATGCAGACAGCAGCGTCCACGAATCGAGGCACGCTCTGCTCACGGCGGATGGTGCCTGGCGCCGACATACCGCATTCCTGGCGGAGCGTGCCTGGCGCAGATGGCCGGTATTCCCGGCGAGCCGTGCCTGGCTCCACCCGCCCGCTCCGCTCCAAAGTGTTTCCCACCCCATCGATCCCAACCAAGCCAGCCGGACAAGCCGTTCAGCAGGCACTCTTCTCCAAACGCTCCGCGCTGTCACGCAGGGTTGAGGCCCGCAGGGTTCAGACCAGCCGACATCAAGCCGGCTTCAGCCTCGTCGAGATGATGGGCGTGATCCTCGTGATCGCGATCATCGCCACGATCGTGACGGTCAACTGGAGCGCGATCCTTCCGAAGGCCGAGCTCCACTCCGCCGTGCGCGAAATCTCTGCGACGCTGTCGGGCACGCGCTCGGAGGCGATCGCTCGCAACACGCAGTTCCAGATCCAGTACGACATCGACAATGGGCGCTACCGCGTCGTCACCCCCTTCCGCGTCGACGGCGGACTGGCCGTTGCAGACGAGGAACGCCGCGCGCTCGTGTGGCTCACGCTCCCGAAGAGCGTGCACTTCCAGTCGATCACGATCGACGGCAAGGAGTACACGCGCGGGATCGCGTTCGTGCGCTTCGACCCGCTGGGCAGCGCGTCGGGTCACTCGATCGTGCTGAACCAGACGCCGTACGACAACCGCTACACGATCGAGGTCCAGGGGCTTCTCGGCACCATCGACTACTACGAGGGCGTGCACACGCGCCCGCCCGCCGAGGAGAACGACTTCAAGTGAGCGTGGTCACATGAGGACGGGCACCCAGCGCTCGGCAGCGAAGCCTCGTGCGCAGCGCACGCGAGCCGGCTTCACACTCATGGAGGTCGCCGTGACGATCCTCATCGTCGGTATCGGGCTGATGTTCGTGCTGCAAGGGCTCAACACCGCCAAGCTCGCCGCAGCGCAGACGCGCAACGTGAAGCTCGCGCGCGACCTCGCGCTCCTGACGCTCGGACGGATCGCATCGGGGCTCGACCAAGACGAGATCGAGAACGGGCTGAACGGCACGTACGCCGATGAGGGTTATCCGGAGTTCGCCTACGAGGTCGTCGTGGGCGACAAGTCGTTCCGCGAGCGCGATCCCAACGCGGCGCACGATTCCTGGGCGCCCACGCCGGATCAGGAGAAGAAGAAGACCGACGACGAGGATGTCCAGGAGCCCTTCGAGAAGGTCAAGATCCGCATCACCTTCCCCAAGTTCGCCGAGTACCAGAACGAACAGGTCTTCGAGAATTGGATCCCCTGGGCGCAGGTGTACGGCGACGCAGACACGAACTCGAAGTCGACGAAGGCGGCCAAGTCGACCACCAGCGGGAGCGGCACAGGGAGCACCACAGGGAGCAGCTCGACGGCAAGCACGGCAGGAGCGAAAAGCAAATGAAGCAGCCTCATCGACAGCGCGCTCTGAGACGCGACGCTCGTGAAATCGCGACCGTGAAACGCGAGACGCGCGCAGGCTTCACGCTCGTCGAGGTGCTGCTCACACTTCTGATCATGAGCGGCATCATGGTCGCGCTGACGCAGATCCTCTCCGCCGCGCGCACGGCGCGCGACACGATCCACAACATCCAGGAGACGACGCTCGCGGGTCCGGCGATCTGCGACCTCATCGAGCGCGACCTGCGCGCGATCGTGACGTACGACCGCACGCGCCAGCTCCACCTGCGCGTGAAGAACCGCGTGCTGCTGGGCATGGACGCGGACAGCATCGACTTCGTCACGTCGACGGACAGCCTGGCGCCGGTCGAGCTGGACAACCGCTTCGTGAAGGCGGACGTCAACGAGGTGGGCTACCGGCTGCGTCCCAACCCGACCGCTCCCGACCAATTCTGCGAGATCTACCGGCGCGAGGGATTCGGCGTCGACGATGATCCGTACGAAGACGGCACGTTCATGTACTTGCACGATCGCGTGAAGGGCTTCGACGTGCAGTGCTTTGCGAAGGACGGGCGGGACGAGCAGCCGATCGACTCGTGGGGCACGGACGACAAGCCCGAAAACATCGGCTTGCCTGCGCGCATCGAGATCTCGCTGACGCTGGAGCTCGCGCCGCGGCTCGTCAACGAACAGCTCTTGATCCTCCCGAACGACCGGCGCACGCTGACGTACAAGCGCGTGATCCGCTTCCCCGAAGTCTTGCGCGGCAAGGAAGAATCGATCCCGGTGCCCAGGATCCCGACGGTTCCGCAGGCGAGCGCGCAGCAAACGGGCGCGGGCGGGAAGACGGGAACCTCGGGCGGCGGTGGGCACGGACAGACGGGCGCCAATTCCACGAACAACAGCGGCACGCTGCCTTTGCAAGGTGGCAGCGCGGGCGGCGCCAAGCCGCATTAGTCCGCAAGCACCGCCGCGCCGTATTTTTGTCAGATCGTGTCGCGGCCGCCCATGTACGGACGCAACGGCGCGGGCAAGTAGACCGTGCCGTCCTGCCGCTGGTGGTTCTCGATGATCGCGATCAACATGCGCACGCTCGCCGCGACCGTGTTGTTGAGCGTGTGGCACACGTGCACCGTGCCCTGCTCGTCGCGGTAACGCAGGTTCAACCGCCGCGCCTGGAACTCGTGGAAGCGCGACGCGCTGTGCGTCTCGCCGTAGTTCTTGCGCGAGGGCATCCACGTCTCGATGTCGAACTTCTGGATCTGCGGCTGACCGAGGTCGCCGCCGCACACGTTGACCACGCGGTACGGCAGCTCGAGCGCCTGCAGGATCTCCTCGGCGTTCGCGACGATCGAGCGGTGATGCTCGATCGAGCGCTCGATGCTCGCCACGTCGACGATCACCTGCTCGACCTTCTGGAACTGGTGCACGCGATAGAGCCCGCGCGTGTCCTTGCCGTACGTGCCGGCCTCGCGGCGGTAGCACGACGAGAGCGCGACGTACTTCTTGGGCAGGTCGGCGACAGCGAGGATCTCGTCCTGGTGCAACGCCGTCACCGGCACTTCCGCCGTGCCGACGAGACACAGATCGTCGCGTGAGTCGGTGCGGTAGGCCTGCTCCTCGCCGCCGGGGAAGTAGCCCGTGCCGACCATGACTTCGCTGCGCACGAGCGTCGGCACCGACAGCGGCACGAAGCCCTTCGCGACCATGCGCTCGAGCGCATAGCGCATCACGGCGCCCTCGAGCAGAGAGAGGTCGCCCTTCAAGAAGTAGTTGCGGCTGCCCGCGATGCGCGCGCCGCGCGTCACGTCGATCCAGTCGCGCATCTCCCCGAGCGCGATGTGATCGCGTGGCTCGAAGTCGAACGTGCGCGGCGTCCCCCACTTCTTGATCTCGACGTTCTCGCTGTCGTCCTTGCCCTCGGGCACTTCCTCGGCCGGCACGTTCGGCACGCGCAACATGAGCTCGTGCAGCTCCTTCGCGCGCAGATCCAGCGCCTGCTCGCGCTCGGCGAGCAGACCTTTCTTCTTCTTCTGTTCTTCGGCGAGACGCGGACGATCCGCCGGGGGAGCGCTGCCGATCAGCTTGCTCGCGTTCTTCTGTTCGGCGCGCAGCGTGTCGACGTCGGTCGACATCTCGCGCCACTCCTTGTCGAGCGCGAGGATCCTGTCGACGTCGCACTCGATGCGCTTCTTGCGGGCGCCGGCTTTGACGACTTCGGGGTTGGCACGGATGAACTTGATGTCGAGCACGCGGGGATCTCGCTGAACGGGATGGAAAGGGAGGGAGGATGGTGGGTCGATGGGTCTTCGGGCGGACTCGAGATCGCTCGAGCCGGAGTGGATCGGGCACCCATCTGCGGATCAGGCGTCGAGCTGTCGGTGTTCACTTCACGTCGGCGGTGCCGATCGTCGGTCGGTCGAGCGCAGCACGAGCACGCCTCGGTCCACCGCGTACGCGTTCGGGCTCACTTCCAAGCGGATTCGATCTTGCCGAACAACTCGTTCTTCTTTTCGCTGAGCTGCACCTCGACGTCGCCCTGGCCCTTCGTGTCCACCTGCACGTCCAGCGGGAACCAGGCCGCCGGAAAGCCCAGCTTCTCGAGCGTCGGTGTGTCCTGGATCCAGCTCATCTTCGCGAGCTTGGACCCGGTCTTCGTGCCCTTCTTGCGCCACGAGACCTCGGGGTGCGGGACGCTGTGCCAGGCGCGCTCGTAGCGCTCGCCCGCCGAGCCGGTGACGACGACGCTGCCGCCTGTCACGGTCACCTTGCCTTCGACGTTCTTGTACTCGAAGTCCATCGAGTACGGAGCGCCGAGCGTCACGACCGTCGGTTTGTCCTTCGTCACGTCGTAGCTGACGGAGTTGTGCGGCATCGGCATGATCACGCACTTTTGGATCTGCTTCTTCTTGCCCTTCGAGATCACGCCGTAGCACAGCTCGTAGCGCCCGACCGGGACCTGGATCCCCTTCGCTCCGCCTTCGACGACGTCGAAGAACGCGTTCTTGAGCGCGTTCGTGCCGCGCACGATCACGTACGACGGCTGCACCGGCCCCTTGTACTCGAGCTTCAACGTCCCCGTGTCCGTCTTGATCGGGCTGGCTTTGATTTCCTTGCCGTCGCTGCCCATCTCGAACTTGAACCACTTGTCGCCGACTTCCTGGAACTCGCTCCACGGACGCGCGCGCTTGCCCGTGCCGATCACGATGCTGTCGATGTCGGGTTGGAACTCGCCCTTCACGACGCCTTCGAAGCCGTAGGACAACGGCTCGTTGCCGTACTGGCCCTCCATCGAATCGTCGATGATGCGGATCGGCTGACCTTCGAGCGTGCCCGTCACCGTCGCGGCGCCCAGCACGAACATGCGCAGGAGCGTGTCCGACGGCGACATGTTGAGGTTGAGATCCTGGTAGTTCTCCTGGTTGCCGGCCGTCGTCTCGAAGAACGCCCACGGCCGGGCGCTGTCGCCCGTGCCGAGCTGGATCTTGACGAGCGTGACGTTGCCGGTGAGCGGCAGCTTCTCGTCGAGCGGACCGTCGCCCTTCCCGTCGCCGTCGGTGTCGAAGCGGACGTCCGAGGAACCCAGGCGGTAGAGGAGCGGTGCGCCCGGCGTGCGCTCGAACGATCCGCTCGAGCCCTTGGCCTTCAGCTCGACCGCGCGCCAGAGGAGGTAGTTCTCGTCCGCCAGGAAGTTGGGACGCTGGATCGCGTCGACCGCCGTCAGTGACTCGAACGTGAGCGGCACGTTGATCGTCGCGCCTGCGTCGGTCGGCTCTTGTCCTTCGGGCGGAGCGGCTGGACCGCCGGCGGGCTTTCCGCCACCCTTCGACTCGAGCGCCGTCTTGCGTTTCTCGGCCGCTTCCTTCTTCGCATCGGGGAGGTCGACGATGGCGCGTTGCGAAAGACCTTCCTCGAGACCCTTCAGCGCGCGCTTCGAATCGGCCGTCGTGCCGCGCAACGGCTCGTCGTTGCAAGCCGAGTACAAGAGCCACGCTTCGGACGCGTAATAGCTGTCGCCGACCTGCTCGAAACCGCCGGCGACCTGCTCGAGTTCGTCGACGAGCTGCGTGTACACCCACGCGTCCTTCTTGTCGGCGTTGCCGTCGAACGTCGACTGAGCCGCGTCGAAGCGCTTGCGCAAGTCGATGCGTTCGTGCTTGCCCTTGGCGTCGAGCGTCACGAAGAACTTCTTCTCCCGCTCGGGGAACTCGCTCTTCATCGAAGCCTTCCACGCCGCCGAGAGATCGGCCAGGAACGGTCCGGCATCGGGGTCGTCGGGACGCTCGGCCAGGATCTCGTCGAAACGGGCGATCCAGGCAGCGGCGTTCGAGCTCTCGGCCTTGACGAGCTTCTCCTGCTCCGCCTTCTGGGGCTTGTCCCCCATCAGCTTCTTGAACTTGTCGTGGAAGGCTTGGTCCTGACCGAACCACAGCGTGGCCGAAGCAGGACGGAGGAGCGCGAAGCACAGCGACAGGACGCAGACGGTCGCGACGAGGATCGGTTTCATCGTGAAGTGTCTCTGGTCGCGGAGCGGCGCAGTTCAACGCCGGATCCGCAGGTTCGGCACGCGCAGCTGCACGCGTGCAGTCCGCCATGTCCGCTCGGGGTCGGCGAGTCTACAGGCGAACAAATCAGGCCACAAACTGCGCCGCGTGCAGTACCGCAAATCAAGCGGGAATGCGGGGGCTCGCGGCCTCAGTGCGCGTCAGCGACGCGAGGACATGCGCTTCAGGAAATCCTTCTCGGTGCGCGTCAGGCTGCCCATGCCTTCCTTGTGGATCTTGTCGAGCAGGCGGTCCATGCGCGCTTCGTCATCCGCGGCGCGCTCGACCTTGGCGACGGCGCGCCGGCGCTCGAGCATCTCGACCGGATCCTTCTCGATCAGCCCGCTGCGCACCGCAAGGAATCCGTACGCCGCGCCGCCGAGGTGGACGAGGTGCGCGACGCCGTCGGATCCCGCCTTGAACCCGATCAGGGCCATGTAGGCTTCGAGCCCGACGAAGAAGATCGCCAGCCACTTGAGCTGGATGGGCACGATGATCAGGTACATCGTCTGCCGCGGGTACAACGTCGCGAGCGCGACCATGACGCCGAACACGGCACCCGACGCACCGATCGCGGGCATGTGCGTTTGCATGCCGAACAGCACCGGTGCCAGGAAAAAGAGCCCGCCCACGATCTGCGAGACTACGTACGTCAACAGGAAGCGCCGCCCGCCCAGGCGTTCTTCGAGCATCGTGCCGAAGAAATACAGGAAGAGCATGTTGTAGAGGATGTGCGTCGGCTGGCTGACGTCGTGCAACAGGCCGTAGGACAAGAGCTGCCACGCAGGCACGAGCGGGAACGAATTGTGCCAACGATCCGGATCGAGGCCGATCCACGAGAGCGCTTGAAGCAAGCGCGGAGCTCCCGCGTCGTCACGCAAGTAGAAGAGCACTTCGGCCGCGAACACGATCGCGTTCACGATCATCAACAGCTTGACTACCCGCGTCATGCGCGGCATCGAGAACTGCGGCCGCCCGACTGCGGGATCGTCTTCGTACGTGGCCATGGCGCTCTCTAGACCATCACGTGGCGAGGAGCACGTCGAAGAAGTCGCGTCGCGAGGCGAAGCGCGCGTTCGCGATGCAAGGAAAGCGACAGAGGGGCAGCAAGGGTTCCCGCGTCAGGACGCGAAGCGTCCGTGGCGTAAGGCTCCCGCGGAGCATTCGCAGCGGGAGCGGCCTCCATGGCTGCTGAGCAAGACCCGACGAACCCGACTTCGCAGCGCGAGCGCGTGCGAAGCCGCAGTAGCGACGCCTTCAATGGGCTCCTAGGCCCGAGATGGAGCGCGCGGCATCGAGCGTGTTCGAGAGGAGCATCGCTATCGTCATCGGCCCGACGCCGCCCGGAACCGGAGTGATCGCGGCGGCGCGCTCGCAGGCGGCGTCGAACTCGACGTCGCCGGTCAGGCGTCCGTCGCTCGTGCGGTTGATGCCGACGTCGAGGACGACGGCACCGGGACGGATCCAGGTCCCCTTCACGAGGCCGGCCTTGCCCGTCGCTGCGACGATCACGTCCGCGCGCGCGACGACGTCGGCGAGGTCCCGCGTGCGGCTGTGCGCGATCGTCACCGTGGCGTTGCGTTCGAGCGCCATCAGGGCGAAAGGTTTGCCTACCAGGATGGATCTTCCGATCACGACGACGTGGCGGCCTTCGAGAGGCACGTCGTAGCGGTCGAGCAGAACGAGGCACCCGAGGGGCGTGCACGGGCGCAGGCCCGCCCGGCCCGTGACGAGCGCCGCGACGCTCGTCGGCGTCAGACCGTCGACGTCTTTGCGCGGATCGATGAGATCGATGACGGCGCGCGCGTCGAGGTTTGAGGGCAGCGGCATCTGCACCAGGATCCCGTGCACGCTCGCATCGGCGTTGAGCTCCGACACGACGCGCTCGAGCTCGCGCTGCGGCGTCTCGGCCGGCAGGTTCAACGTCCGCACCGCGAAGCCCGCTTCCTGGGCGGCCTTGTCCTTGTTGCGCACGTACACCTGGCTAGCCGGATCCACGCCGACGAGCACGACCGCCAGCCCCGGTTGCACGTTGCGCTTCGCGCGCAGGATCTCGGCTCCCGCGCGCACTTGTGCACGCACGTCGGCGGCGATGCGCTTGCCGTCGATGATCGTCGCCGTCATCAGCGCGGTCCGGCGTCCGCGTCGCCGCTCGTCCCGCTCGTCGTCGCGCGCGCCTGCTCGTTCGACTCCGGCGCGGGACCGACCTGACCCTCTTGCGGCGTGACGCCGTCGTCGGTGTAGCGGTGCAGGCTCTTCTGGCTGTCGGGCAGATACCCGAAGAGCTGGAACGTGAGGAACACCGAGAACGCACCGCCGACGAGCACCGACATCGCCTTCGCGCCGCGGTATCCGCCGAGCATGCGCAGGTGGATGTAGACGACGTACACGAGCCACGTGATCAGCGCGGAGTTCTCCTTGCTGTCCCAGCCCCAGTAGTTGGCCCAGGCTTCCTGCGCCCAGAACGCTCCCATCCACACACCCGCGGTGAGGAACGGGAAGCCGACGGAGAACGTGCGGAAGGACACGTCCTCGAAGCTCTTCTCGAGCTTCGCGAGCGCGGGGCCGCTCGGAACGCGGCCCTTGCGATGCAACCACCAGAACACAGGTCCCGCGAGCAGCAACACGGGCAACGTGACGACCTGCACGAACGGCACGAGCGCGAACACCAGCACGATCGCCCACTGCGAGGCGCGCGGTTGTCCGCCGGCGAACACGCCGCTCCAAAAGCGCGTGACGAAGTACACGATGCACACGAGGCCGGCGATCGACATCGTCGCGTAGCTGAAGATCAGTGCCGACAGGTGGAACGGGAACCAGTACGACTGCAACGCCGGCGGCAGGTCGCGCTGCGCCGTCGAGAGTCCGCGGATCCACTCGTGCGTGGCCAGCGTGCCCGCGAGCACCAGCAAGATCAGCACGTCGTCGAGGATCGCCCAGCCGCCGCCGCGCTTCGCGAGCCCGAGCGCGAAGTGCAGCACCACCATCGACACGACCAGCGCCGTGGAGAACATCGTCAGCACTTCCGACATCGTCTGCGACGGGAAGTGGTTGACCTCTTGCCAGCGCGTGCCGTCGACGATGAACATCGTGGCGAGCACGGCGATCAACGTCGCCACAGGCAGCACGGTCGCAATGCGGCTCGGCACGGTGCCGCGCGAGATCGCGCGCGCGCGCACGTACACCGACATCGCCGCGACGACGATGCCGAACACGCACAGCACGTCCGCGATCAGCGTCCAGCGCGTGGACGCCATCATGTCGGTCTGCAGGAAGGCCTGGATCGGGTTCATGGTGTTCGCCCCCTCATGCCTGCACCGCTTGGGTGCGACGGCTGTAGCTCTCGACGATGGGCCGGATGATGAAGCGGAGTACCGCGCCGACGATCGTCAAGTACATCCCGAACAGCACGAACGGAATGCCCGGATCGTAGACGACGCCGATGCCCGAGTACGTCGGTACTTTCGGATCGGCATTCGACTGGAAGAAACGGTAGCCGCGGTACTCGAAGTAGTCGTTGACGCGAATCTCACGGTCGTGCTCGGGACCCACGGCCTTCTTGTACGGATTGCCGTCGGCGTCGCGCTCCCACACGGACAGGACGCTGCGCCACTCGAAGGGCATCGTCTTGTCGTTGTTGTAGTACGACAGGTAGAAGCGCTTGTCGGAGGGGAACCACGTGTTCGCGAAACCTTCCTTCGCCGACGCGAGGTCGACGGTCTGCACCTTCTCCTGCGGCGTGCCCGGATCGGTCGTGACGCGGATGCGCGAACCCGTCGGCGCGCTGGAGTAGAAGCTCGCTTCGAACTGCGGACCTTGGATCACGGGTGAGCCTGGGTCGAGATCGACACGCCGCTCGATGTGCGCGTTGTCGAAGAGACGCTTCAACGTGATGCGCGTCGTGCCGGGAAGCGCCAGTGCGTCACCGACGAGGAGCGCCGTCTGTGATCCGTCCGGCGCGACCAGGATCGGGGCGGCGGCGCTGTCCCAGTGCAGCACGCGACGCTCGGGTCCCGGCGCGGTCCACAGGTCCCATTGCAGGTTGAGCACGAGGTCTGAGTGCTGGAAGTTGCTCTGGAGTCCTTCGGCCTCGTAGTCGAAGTGCTCGAGCACCGGCCGCTCCTCCACGCTGCCGTCGGCGTCGGAGCGGATGCGCACGATCACGGCCGGGTTGGACGGCAACTGCTCGGCAAGCGGGCGCGGGTCGATCACTTCCTTGTGCGGCGCGTTGCGGTCGAGCGCGAAGTTCGGTGCAGCGCGCACGATCTCGAGCGTGTAGCCGCCCGGCGCGTGCAGCGTGTCCCCCACGCGGATCGGCGCGACGGTCGGTTCGACGTCGCCTTGAGCGCCCACGCGCATCGACATGAGACCGATGCGTCCGTCATCCTTGGCGCGTGCAACTTCTTGCGCAGCAGCGACGCCGCCGCCGTTGTGCACGAGCAGGCGGAACTTGCCGTCGGGATCGTAGAAGATGCTGCGCTCGCGCATGAGCGGCGAGAGCTGGAACGTTTCCTCGTCCACCTTCGCGTCGCCGTCCCGCGCTCCGTCCGTGCGCGGCAGCGAGAACTCCGCGAGAGCTCCGATCGCGTACGGATCGCCCGCGTCCTTCGCCTCGGAGAACTCGGAAGGCAATGCGCGCGCCCGTTCGTGCAACGACAGCACCTCGAGCCGGATGCGCGGCCTCTCGATTCCGTTCGAGTCGGGAGCGAAGTCGAGGTCGACCTTGCGCCCGGGCCAGAGCGTGTACTCCGGCGGGTTCGACGCGAATTGCTCGTCGGTGAACTCGACCTGGAGCGTTTTCCAGTCGCGGCGCGCAAAGCGGTCGAGCTGCAACGAGAAGGGCATCCAGCGCGGCTTCTTGGGATCGTTGTACGCCCAGAAATCGCCCTTCGGCGCCTTGCCGATCTCCATCTGCAAGATGCCGCGCACCGACAGCGACTTGCTGATCGCGCCACCGATGAGGATCGTCATGACGCCCAGGTGCACGGTCATGTAGCCGACCTTGCGCATCGAGAGCCAGGTCGCGGGGTTGCCCTTGAACGTGTTGGCCAGGACGCCGCTGCACAAGAGCACCATCAGCGTCAGGAACCAGTTCGACTTGTACGTGCGGTTCAGGTCGAGGAACGTCGCGACCTCGAACGCGGTGCGGTAGGCCTTCTCGTGCGCGTGGATCGACGCGCCGATCGCCTGCGACACGGCGTGTCCATTGAACGCGGCGCGCATCGACTTCTCGCGGTTCTGGCGCTCTTCCTTGCCGTACTTCTTCTCGAAGCGCTCGAGACCCTCGAGCATTCGCGGGATCAGCGGGGGCGCCGGCGGCATGCCGATGCCGTAGGGGCGCAGAAGGTGGAAGACGAAGTAGCCCTCCGCCCAGCGGAAGGCCTGATATTCCTCGCGGTACTTCCAGATGCGATCGCGCTGGTCCTGGTCGAGGCCGGCCAGCACGGTGTTCGCGCGCGCGCGCGCCTGGGCGAGTTGGTCGGGAGCGAGATCGCTGTTGCGTTCGTCGGGCAGCGCAACGTACGCGTCGAACGTCGCAGTCTTGATGTCGCGGATCGAAGGAATGCGCTCGCTCGCGTCCTCGAACCCGGTGATCTGCGGCACGAGCACGCCGGTCATCACGGCCACCAGGGACAGCACGACGAGCGCAACGCCCGCGTACATGCTGCGGAAGAAGCGCGCGACCGCGCCGCGCTGCAGGACCACGTAGGTGCCGAGCGAAATCGCGAACCCGCACAGCACTGCGACGAGCAGCCACTCGCGCGCGCCGAACGGACCAGGAACCTGGTGCAAGCGCTCGACGATCTTGCCGAGCACCTGACCCATGACCATCGCGGAGAGGACCACGAGGGCCGCGGAACCGAAGCCCCACTTGAATGGTGCCGCGCGCCCCTCGTCCCCTCGTCGACCTGTGGTCTCTACCGTCTCGCTCATGTTGTTCCGCTCGCGATCACGTGCGCTCACCAGCGCCTTTCGAGGACGAACCCTGCGAGCTCTTCGAGACCGGAGCGCGCGGCCGACTCGGGCAAGTCGGCGAGCCGCGCACGCGCGCGCTCGATCAAGCTGGTCGCGCGCGCCATGGCGTATTCTACGCCGGCGTCGAGGTCACACGCTTCGCGCAAGGCAGCCAGCCGCCGACCTTCCAACCCGGGCGTCGTGTACACGTCGCGCATGCGCGACCGCGCGCTCTCAGCAGCGTGACGGTAGGCGTGCAGCACGGGCAAGGTGATCTTGCCGTCCTCGACGTCGTTACCGACCGGCTTGCCGACCACTTGCTCGTCGCCGACGACGTCGAGGCAGTCATCGACGATCTGGAACGAGAGGCCGACCTCCCAGCCGAACTGCGCGAGCTCGTGGCCGACTTCGTCGCGTCCGCCGGGGTAGCGCGCGCCGAGCTCGCACGCGGCCGAGTACAAGCTCGCCGTCTTCGCGCCCGCGATCGACTCGTACGTGCTCTCGGGCAAGTCGAAGTCGAAGCGCTTCGTGCTCTGCTCGATCTCGCCGACGCACAAGCGGCGCGTCGTCTCGGCCAGCACGCGGCTCGCCAAGCGCGACGACAGGTCGGTCGAGAGCGCGAACGCGCGCGCATACATGAAGTCCCCGAGCAGCACCGCGATCTGGTTGTCCCAGCGCTGGTTGACCGAAGCCACGCGCCGGCGCATGCGCGCGCCGTCGAGCACGTCGTCGTGCACGAGCGTCGCGAGGTGGATCATCTCGACGATCGCCGCGACCGCCGGGTGTTCGTCGGTGCTGTTGCCGGTCGCGTCGCCGGACAAGAGCACGAGCGCACCGCGCAACTGCTTGCCGCGGAAGCGCTGCACGTGACCGGTCATGTCCGACACGGCGGCCGAGCTCTCGAGGATCTGTTGCACGAGGATCTCGCGCATGCGCTCGAGACCCTCGGCGACGGGTGCCAGCATGCGCTCCAAGCGCGCATCGCCTTGTTCTCCGCGGGGTTTCGCGCTCATGATCCGGCCCGCCTCTGCGCGCTTCTCTGCGGCGGCGCTTCACGATCGATGTGGGCCGCGTGCTCGCGCTCGCGCTCGAGGTCCTCGGGCGTGTTCACGTTGACGGCGACGTCGCGCGTTCCGCCCAGCGGATCCGCGACGCTCGGACCTGCACCTTCGATGCCCGCGCGATTCGTATGCGACCCGTTCGCGTCCGCGTCGATGACGCCGACGCGCGGCAACGTGGCGATCAGATCGCGCACGCTGAGCTCGCCGCGCTCGATCGCACCGGCGACGAACGGCAGGAGCGACGTCGACCACACCGCGCACAAGGGCTCGATGCCGCGCTCGGACCGCAGCGCACACACGTCGAGCGCGTGCTTGCGCGCGTACTGCACGAGGCGCACGAGCAGATGCTCGTCCACGCGCGGCATGTCGCATGCGAGCACGATCACGCGCCCGCGCGGTGCTGCAGCGAGCCCGGCTTCGATGCCCGACAACGGACCTCCGCCGCTCACCCGATCGCAGACCAGCGGCACGCCGAGCTCGGCGTAGCGCGCACTGGATCCGCACGCGAGGCGCACCTCGGAAGCGACGCGCCCGACGACGCGCAGCGCGCGCTCGATCAACGTGACGTCGCCGATGCGCAAGCGCGCCTTGTCGGTGCCCATGCGTGAACTCGCCCCGCCACAGAGGACGAGGCCCGACAGGCTGCCCGAAGCGCGCAAGCCGGGCCTGAGTCCGTCACCTTTGGACTGGAACACTGCACGGCCGCCGGTCTTGGACCTCAGCGGTCGTTGCGGGTCGACGTCGGCCCGTTCGAGGAAGGCGTCGAAGTCGTCGAGGAGCGCACGTCGGTCGTCGTACGCGGATCGTCCTTCGTACCTTCGGCCATGCCCTTCTTGAACTCGTTGACGCTGCTGCCCAACGACCGCGCCAGGTCGGGGAGCTTCCGCGCCCCGAACAGGATCAGGACGATGATCAGGATGAGCACCCATTCCTGAGTGCCGATCAGAGCCAGATGAACCATGTGTTGCGCCTGTGGCCCAGGGTGTCGGTCTTCGGATGCGCACGCGGGTCCTGCCTGCGCGTTCTTTCGCTCCTGCGGAGCTCGTCCGCAAGATCGGGTTCCCGTGGGCCGACGGGTGACGTCCCGAACAGCATTCGATTCTAGATCAACGGCTCTCGGGAAGCCCATCCCGCGTGGGATTCCCGTCCGAAAGGGTTTCGATCCCAGTCAGGTGCGCAGCTTTCGAGTCGAGTCGGCGCTGCGTGCGCGCATCGAAAGAGAGCTCGAGGGGATCCGGGCTGGCCAGGGTGCCTTGGGCCTTGGCTTGGACGCGCGGACCGGGTCCGACGTAAAGGTTGGCGGCGCGGAGACCGGCGCGGACGCGGACGGCGGCGCTGTAGGTCGAGAGCAAGCTGTGCGCGGACATGCGGCGGGCGATCGCGAGAAGGGTGGCGGGCTCCCACAGGTCGGGGTCGACGCGCGGGGAGAAGGGGTCGAGGAAGACGGCGTCGAAGTGGGTGTCGGGATCGAGCGCGGCGAGGATGGAACGACCGTCGCCGAGGTGCAGGTGCAGGCGGTGACGATCGTCGAGGTCGACTTCGCCGTTCATCGTCGGGTCGAGCGCGCGAGAGAGTGCGGCGCGAACGGAGGAGTGGATGCGCTCGAGCTCGGGCATCGGTTGAGGTCCGATGGCGATCGCGGCCTCGATCACGCGCGGGTCGAGCTCGATCGTGGTGATGTCGAGCGCGATGTCGGTGCCCTCGACGGCTTCGACGGCGGCGGCGATGTTCAGACCAAGGCCGGTGCCGATGTCGAGGAGGGGAAGGTGGGTCTGATGGGCTGCACGCAGTTCGAGCGCGCGCTCGCGGATGCGACAAGCGCGGGCGTAGCGCTCGCGCGCTTGCGTCCAGGCACCTACGCGCGAGTGACAGGTCTCGCCGTGACGCGGGTGCGCGAGCGTGATCGAGCCGTCGTCGGTGACGACTTGGGTCCAAGTGGTGGAAGCCATAGGGGCGGCGGCAGCGTGGTGTCAGGCACCCGCCGGGGGAATACCCACGGCGTGTCCCCGGCACCCCCCGCCCCCTCTTTCAGACTGTGGCGCGCTCGAGCAACTTGGTGTCGCGCAGGGCTTGCTCCATCGTCGAGCCCATCTGCGACGGGCTCTTGCACACGCGCACGCCTGCGGCCTCCAGCGCTTTGATCTTGTCCGCGGCGGTGCCTTGTCCGCCGGAGATGATCGCGCCCGCGTGACCCATGCGTCGACCGGGAGGAGCCGTCATGCCTGCGATGAAACCGACCATCGGCTTCTTGACGCTCTTCGCAATGAACTCGGCCGCACGCTCTTCCGCGTTCCCGCCGATCTCACCGATCATGATGATCGCGTCTGTGTCCGCGTCCTGGTTGAACGCGTCGATGACGTCGATGAAGTTCGTGCCGTTGACCGGATCGCCGCCGATGCCGACGCACGTCGACTGGCCGATGTCGCGCGACGTGAGCTGCCACACCGCTTCGTACGTGAGCGTGCCCGAACGCGATACGACGCCGACGCGACCCTTCTTGTGGATGTAGCCGGGCATGATGCCGATCTTGCACTCGTCGGGCGTGATGATGCCCGGGCAATTCGGCCCGATGAGGCGCGAATTGCAGCCCTTCTCGCCCAACCGTTCGCTGACCTTGATCATGTCGAGCACCGGGATGCCCTCGGTGATCGCGACGACGAGCTCGATGCCGGCGTCGATCGCTTCGATGATCGCAGCGGCGGCGCTCGGCGGCGGGACGTAGATCACCGTCGCGTTGCAGCCGGTCTTCTCGCGCGCCTCAGCGCACGTGCCGAACACGGGCAGGTTCAAGTGCGTCGTGCCCGCCTTCGCGGGGTTGACGCCCCCCACCATCTTCGTGCCGTACGCGATCGCCTGCTCGCTGTGGAAAGTGCCGGTTTTCCCGGTGAAACCCTGACAGATCAGCCTCGTGTTCTTGGTCACCCAGATGCTCATCGCGCCTTCCCTCCATTAACTGCACTGGCTCCCACGGCGGCGACTGCCTTGCAGATCTTCGCAGCGGCGTCGTCGAGGTCGCTGGCGGGAACGATCGGCAAGCCGGACTCGGACAACATCTTCTTGCCCAGCTCGACGTTCGTGCCCTCGAGGCGCACGACGAGCGGAACGTTGAGCTTCACTTCCTTCACAGCGGCGATGACACCGCTCGCGATCGTGTCGCACTTCATGATGCCGCCGAAGATGTTGACGAGGACGCCCTTCACCTTGGGGTCGGACAACAGGATGCGAAAGGCCGCAGTGACCTTCTCCGTGGTCGCTCCGCCGCCGACGTCGAGGAAGTTCGCGGGCGAAGCGCCGTGCAACTGGATGACGTCCATCGTCGCCATCGCGAGGCCGGCGCCGTTGACCATGCAGCCGATGTTGCCGTCGAGCGCGACGTAGGAGAGGTCGTACTTGCTGGCTTCGATCTCTTTCGCGTCCTCTTCGTGCAGGTCGCGCAGCGGGAGCAGATCAGGATGGCGGAACAGCGCGTTGTCGTCGAAGACGATCTTGGCGTCGAGCGCCATGACCTTGTTCTCCTTCGTGACGATGAGCGGGTTGATCTCCGCGATCGAGCAGTCGAGTTCGACGTAGAGCTTCGCGAGCGCTTGCAGGAACGGCACGGCTTGCGGTTGCAGTCCCGGCGACATGCGGACGCCGCCGACGAGCTTCTGTGCTTCCCAGACCAGCAGCCCTTTCGCCGGGGAGAACGGCACCTTGACGATCTTGTCCGGGTGGTTTGCTGCGACCTCTTCGATGTCCATGCCGCCTTCCGACGACATCATCATCACGGGCTTCCGTAGCTCGCGGTCGAGCGCGATGCCGAGGTAGTACTCCTTGGCGATGTTCGAGCCCTTCTCGATCCACAGCGTGCGCACGACCTGACCCGCGGGCCCGGTCTGGTGCGTGACGAGCGTCTTGCCGATGAGCTCGGCCGCTTTCGCGCGACATTCTTCTTCGCTGCGCACGAGCTGCACGCCGCCCGCTTTGCCGCGTCCGCCGGCGTGGATCTGCGCCTTGACGACGCACAGCGGGCTCTTCAGTTCGCGCCAAGCCTGCGCCGCCTCGTCGGCCGTGTGCGCGACGCGACCTTCCGGCACGGCGAGGCCGAAGCGCGCGAGGAGCTGCTTCGCCTGGTATTCGTGGATTTTCATGGTGGGTGTCGGAGTCCTGCGAGCGTCGATACGAGCGAAGGAGTGTAGCGGCGAGGGCGCGGCGGGACCACGACGCGATCGGACCACCGTACGGAGGCAGCCTCCGTTGTCTACTTCCGCGCAAGTAGACGACGGAGGTTGCCTCAGTACTCTTCATTGGCGGCGCGCCTCGCAGGCTGGTTCAATCCGCGCGTGAACGCATCCACCTCCCCCATTGGTCGATCTAACGGCGCGCTGCTGGTCGATCACGAGCTCGAAGCGCTCTTCGGCACGGCGATCCGCGCCGCACCGGGTGCGAGTGCACCCTCGAGCGCGCATGTGTCGCCGGCGAGCCTCGATCTGCGCCTCGGTCCGGTCGCGTGGAGGATCCGCGCCGGCTTCCTGCCCAGCAACATTCCGATCGAGCAGCGCGTGAATGAGCTCGCGCTCTCGCAGTTGTCGCTCGAAGGCGAAGGTGCCGTGCTCGAGCGCGGTCTCGCGTACCTCGTGCCGCTCGAAGAAGAGCTCGCGCTGACACCCGATCTGCGCGGACGATTCAACCCGCGCAGCTCGACCGGTCGTTGCGACATCTTCACGCGCATCCTGTGCGATCATCATGCACGCTTCGACGAAGCTCCGCCGGGTTACGCCGGCCGTCTGTGGATCGAGATCGCGCCGCTCTCGTTTCCTGTGCGCTTGAAGCGCGGCGATCGGCTCGCGCAGTTGCGCTTGTCGCGCGGCAATGCCGCGTTGAGCGAGTCCGAGTTGCGCGCCGTGCACGCGCAGACGCCGCTGTGCTTCGAAGGCGCGCGTGCGTTGACGAACGGCGAGGTCCAGATCGACGCCGAGGGCGGTCTCGCCGTGTCGGTCGGGCTGATTGGCCGCGATCCGATCGGCTGGCGCGCCGGCGCGAACACGGAGCCGGTGGAGTTCGCGCGAGAGGGTGCGCACGATCCGGTCGATTTCTGGGAGCCGCTGCACTCTCGCGACGGCCGCGCGATCCTCGCGCCGGGCAGCTTCTACATCTTCGCGAGCCGCGAGCGCCTGCGCATTCCCCCTGATCTGGCCGCCGAAATGTTGCCGATCGACGTGGGCATCGGCGAGCTGCGCAACAACTACGCCGGCTTCTTCGACAACGGGTTCGGATGGAACGACAAGACATCCGCGCAATCAAGTTCGGGCTCGTCGCGCACGCCTGCGCCGAGCAAGAGTTCAGGTGCAGGTTCGAGTGCGCCGAATTCGATGAAAGCAGGCTCTGATCTCCCCGGCACACCCGCCGTGCTCGAAGTGCGCGCGCACGACGTCCCCTTCCTCGTCGAGCACGGCCAGCCCTTTGGTCGCCTGCGATTCTTCCGCACCGGCACTCCGAAAAGGGTCTACGGCGAAGGTCGCCAAGCCAGCTACATCGACCAGGACCTCACGCTCGCGCGCTGTTTCCGTCGGCCATGAGTGACGCGCCCGGTCCGGACATCGTCGTGATCGCCGGTCCGAATGGTGCGGGAAAGTCGACGTCGGCACCGAGGCTTCTGAGAGACACGTTTCAAATCGACGAGTTCGTCAACGCGGACCAAATCGCAGCCGGTTTATCGGGGTTCGCACCTGAACGCGTCGCATTCGCCGCCGGTCGCATCATGCTTGCGCGGCTCGAAGAGCTTGCGTCGAATCACCAGAGCTTTGCGTTCGAAACGACGCTCGCCACCCGCACGTTTCGGCCATGGCTTACGAAGCAGATCGAACGCCGCTTTCGCGTCCGGCTCGTATTCTTGTGGCTTCCGAGCACGGAGACTGCGCTCACGCGAGTTCAGGACCGGGTCCGACGAGGTGGACACGATGTACCCGCCGACACGGTGAGGCGTCGGTACCGTCGTGGGATCGTGAACCTGGTGGAGCTCTACATTCCCATCGCGCATTCGTGGCACGTGTACGACGCCTCGGGAACTGCGCCACGCCTCATCGTCATGGGCAAGCGAGGGCACGCCATGGACGTGCTAGACTCGGTGTCTTGGAGTTCGATCCTCCGCACTGCTCATGATCCAGCCTAAAAGACCTGACATCGGTCAACTGTTCGAGAGCCGCACAGAAATCATGCACGCATTGCGTGCCGCGGCTCGCGACGCCGCCATCGAGCACAAGCGCCTCGGCATCCCGCTGGTCATCTGGCGCGACGGCAGGACCGTGCTCGTGCCGCCGGAGGAGATCGTGATCGACGAACCCGGAAAAGGCAGCACTCGTCCGGATCGAGCCTGAGTGGCTCGAAGGCGTGTTCCGCGCTCCCGTGCCAATTCAGGATCGCGGCCAAGTCTCCGAGCAGCAACCGTATTACCAATCGAACGCGGGCCCGCCTCGCACTCGGATGCCACCCTCATCCACCATCCACAATTGCCGATCGAGCTGCTCGCGGTGCAGTATCTCGAGCACGCGCTGCCACGTCTGGAGCAGGTGAGGCTTGTCTTGTCGCACGAGGCGCAGAACGATGATCCCCGAGTACTCTTCGGGTGGGTGCTTGCGCACGTCGGAGAAACCCAGATCGAGCGTGATGAGTGCGCGTGACTCCTCTCGCACGACGCTGGCGATCACGTCATCCGGCCTGCCAGCCAAGCCCTGCTCGTTCACCGTTCGCGCGTCGTGATCGAGTGCGCGCAGCATTTCTGCCATCTCGTGCGGGAGGTTCTCGTCGAGCTTGAACTTCTCTACGCCGCGCCGGGCATGAATGGGATCACGTGCTCGCGCGCCAAGTCCGCGGCATAAGCGATGGCTGCTTGGATGTCGGGACGCGTCAGCGTGGGGTAGCTCTCGATGATCTCCTCGACGGATAGTCCGGCTGCGAGATTGTCGAGGACAATGGAGACCATGATCCGCGTGCCGCGGATGCACACGGCTCCATGGCAGATCGCGGGATCGGCTGTGACGTGCTGTTGCCAGTTCATCATTGCGCTGGACACCCAGAGTAGCTGAGACAACGGATGTGGGCAACGCGGCTCGATCGAGTCAATACCTGCTCGAAACTGGCAGCCGCAGTTGATGTAGAGTCCCGACGTGATCTCGCCGCCTTCCCAAGGAGAGCATTCGGCACCGCGCACGAGGCCCTCGCGCCCGAGATGGGCCCTCGCCGCAGTCCTCTCCGTCATCATCGCCATCATTGTGATCGCCGTCGCACTGCGACACCGTGAACCTGGGCCGTCGATGACGAACGCGCCCGCTCCAGTGAGCGAGCCGACCGTGTCCGCTGTGCCGGACCGGAGTGCAGCACTCGAACCCGCAGCCGTAGTCGATGCACCTGACGCTCATCGCGTTGCACCCGTGGCTGCGTCACCCAATCTCGTTCTGCAACTGAACGTCTTTACGCGCGCGAGCTTGATGCCGAATGCGGCGATCGTGCCCGACATCACGGTGGAAGCCGGCCTCGACGCGCCCGGAGACGGCCCCGTGCCCGCTCTCGTGAGTGGCACTTCCGATGCACAGGCCCGCGCCGTCCTCGCTGTTCCATGGAGCGCCGTCGAAGCCGTGCACGATCGACCGGGAGCACGACTGTGGTTGCGCGTCGCAACGAAGGGATACCAAGCACGCACGACGACGCGCCGGTTGCTGACTTCGCCCGGCAGTCTCGATGTGACCTTGATCGCCTACCCGGGATCGACATTGCGCGGCCGTCTCCTCGATTGCGCAGGCAAACCCGTGGCGGGAACTGTCTACGCCAAGGCTTGGACGAAGTCCGGCTCGCTCGGTATCGGAGCCATCGGCCGGGCGTTGGAGGACGGATGGTTCGAAGTCACTCCGTACCAAGCGGGCAACTGCCAGATCCTCGCCGATGCTGGAGAACACGGCACTGCGGTGAAAGCGGACGTGTCCAGCACGGAAACGGACGAGCTCGAGCTCCGCGCCTGCGGACCAGGAATCGTGCGCGGCAGAGTGCGCGATTCACGCGGACAAGCCGTTCCTGCGCTCCAACTCCTGGTGATCGTCGCGGAACTCGACGACGAGAACGGGAGCTTCATCCTGCCCGAACCGCGCGCGAGCCAACTGCAGATGGAGGGACGCGGACACGAGCAGGTTACGCTGACGACCGGCGCTGACGGGAGCTTCGAAGCGCTCGGTCTGCGCGAGGACACCTATATCGTGCGCGGACGAACCGACACCCGCGGTCCGTATCCCCTGCGACTCACGCACGCGCCCGTCGCGAGCAACGCTACGCCGCTCGACCTTTGGCTGGACGCTCCGCGCATCGTCGTTCACGTCGTCGGGGAGGACGGGCAACCGTACGCGGACCTGAAAACGGACGAGGAAAGGAATCGCAAGCACGGCGTGCGACCGGGAACGCCGCCAGAGCGCTGGCCGGAAAAAGCCGATGTCGTCGTGCTGCCCGTTCGCGAGACGGCCTTCCTCGAAGAAGTCTTCCAGCCACAACTCGTGGGTCGCGGAGGCGGCGCGGGAACGATGGTGTTCGACGTCACCGAGGCCCGGTCCTATCGCGTCGGGCTGATCGGAGGCAACAGCAGTTGGCATCCGCTGACCGTCGACGTGCCGTTCGGCAGCGGACGCATCGACGTCACGTTGACGGCGGCATCGGCACCACTCGGCACCCTCGTTGTTCGTGCCGAGGATCCGGAAGGAGCCAAGGTGCGGCGCATTCACATCCGCATCGAGGACGAGCTCGACGGAGCTCCGCTACTCGTGCGCAAGCCTATGTACGAAGCCGAATCCACGCAGTCGTTCCGGCTGCCGGAGGGCAGCTACCGAGTGACGATCGACTCAGTGCCGATGACCGACTCCCAGCACGGCGCGCTGATGATTCCGGCTGCGTTCGGACGCTACGAAGAGCAGGTTCGGATCGTGCGGGACGCATCGACGGAGGTGACGGCGAGGCTCCCGAAAGGTGCGCGTCTGCAGTTGAAGGTGCCGGGCGAAGTGCTCGAAGTCGATCGCACCGCGTTGCACGATCTGCATCCAACCTGGACCTACGGCGGTCCGATCGACGGGTGGGCCGGCCGGGTGAACCTGTGGCTCTGTTCCGATGGACACTGGCCAATCCCTGTGGCGTTCACCTACGTGATGAGCGGATCATCTGCTGCCGGCACGCATGTGGGCGACTGGATTCCGATCGGCACGGAGGCCACGTCGCAACTGTTGCCCGCCGGGAAGTATCGTCTCGTCGGCCGCATGTCGGGCGGCCGCAGCGGCGAACTCGACGTCGTGCTCGTCGACGGCGAGACGACGGCGGCGACGCTCGAACTACACTGATCGGTGGTCGATCAACGCTCGTTCAGTTGCCGACGCTGACCGCGAGGCCGTTCGTGCCGGATCGAGGCAGCGCGCTCCGAATCCGGCGGTTCGTCGATCAGCGCCGCGTGGCGTCGATCCGATTCAGTTTGCGAAGAAGTTGGGGGGGGCTGGACTAGCTAGGAGCAAGCTCGATGACTGGGAAGCCGCTTGATCCTCGTCGTAGCAGGCTATCTCGGCGACTGAGTTGTGCGTCCATCTCTCCGAGAGAGCCTTGGCTGGAGGTCGAGGATCGTTGGCTGCGATCTTGTTGTCCGCAGCACGAGGGACTGGACGCACAGCTTGTCGTCTGGAGCGATGACAGGATCTGCCTAGTCACGCACGGGGTAGTCCTGATCGAAGCTGAGCACGAGGAGCAGCCTCCCCGCGCTCGTGGATGTTCAGTCGATCCTGTGGCTACGGGCAGAAGCGGATCGAGAGTCCGTCGGACAGATTGAAGCCCTGACCGCCGCCGGCCGGATTGCGATACCAGAACTGGAAGTTCCAGGTTGAGCCCGCGGAGATCGTCGCACCGGGCAGCAGAGTCGAGTAGTTGAGCGTGCGCGCCGCAGTGCCTGAGGAGCTTGCCACTGCAAACCCCAGCCGGTGGATCGGTCCTGCGACACATCGAAAGCCGTTGCCGAAGGGAACCTGCGCTTGACCCGCTCCGTAGAAGAACAAGCCTGACGCGTTGGGCGGACATCCCGTGCAAATAAGCGTGAGACTGCCTTGGCTGATGCTCGGCATCCCGCCGAGATCCATGTGGGCGCCGTGACCGAGTGAATTCGGCGCCGCGATGCAGTAGTTCGTGGCCGTGCACTCGCACGAATCGGGGACGCCATTGCCATCCACATCCAGGAATGGAGCGTTCAGGAACTCGCTCGGGTCCAGTACTCTCGCGGTGCACCGCACTTCATCAATCTGGCCAAGGAGCGGGTTAGTCGGCCTTCCGCCGATCGACCAGATCTGATCGGTCGGGAGTACAGGGTTCAGATCATCCGTCGAGTACACGGGGATCCCGTTCTTGTAGAACGAATAGCGATCGTCACCGCTCGGAAGACGTTCCTTGGTGGCTGCGAAGTGTGTCCACTGATTCGCTGTCACGTTGAACGGACCGGCGGGCAGGATCGTGTGCAACGTGCCGTTGCTGTAGTCCATGCCGATTCCCCCGCCCGGAATCGTGTACAGATGGAAACGATTCGGATCCTGCGGCTGGCTGGGATCTCCCCAGAGGATCGCCGCATGGGGTTGATCGGGGAGCTTGAACCACATTTCGAAAGTGGCTCCGGCGAGCGGGCGGCTGAACAAGAACGGCTCGTTGAAGTGGACGTCGTCGTTCACACCATCGAACTCGAGACACAGATCGTTGTTTGCGCCCGTCTGTGGAATCGATGCGCCGAACGTCGAGGTCCCGTAGACCGGCCCTCCGGTGGGCGTGCCACTCGCCGCGCCAGCGATGGTGCTCGGAACCGATGCGGTTCCGGATGCTGCGTTTCCAGCCACTCCTGACTCGAAGCGGTAATAGGCCAACGTGTCGATGTCCGGCCCACAGTTTGAGCCGCCAAGACGTGCCAAGCCCCAAGGTCCACCGGATCCGCTGTGGATCACGGTTGTCGCGTGAGTCGTGAGGTTGCCGCGCACGATCTGCGGATTGTGCTGAGTGTCGGTTTCGGTCCAGACCAGCGCACCCTCGTCGGGCTCGAGGACGATCGCTCCAACTGCCCAGAGTCCACTGAAGAGAGTCTCGGGGCTGCTGCCGTCGAGATGAGCACGATGAATGCTCGAATCGGCCGCGGCAGGTTGGGGTATGACTCCCCAATAGAGATATCCGCGCTCCTGATCAATCGTCAGCGGATACACCCAACCACCCGTGTTCATCACGATTTCGGAGCGGTCCGTCATGCCGTCCAGGCGCACTCGGCTGATCGTGGAGTTGCCGAGGTCGCTCCAGAAGAGCCAGCCGTTGACCACGTCGACTGCAATGCCAATCGGCTCGACAAGCCCCGTTGAGATGAGCTGTGTGGGTTGAGTCCCGTCGAGGTTCGCGCACCAGATCGAATCGGTCGTACCTGGTTGATTCGCCGAGCACCAGTAGATCTTCCCGGCGACCTCGTCGATTGCGACGCCGTAGGACTCGTGCACGTTGAAAATGATCGGCAGGGGATTCAATCCGTCGAGGTGGGCGTACCAGATCTCGTCCGTGCCAGCATTGAACCAGTACATGCGCTGGTGAAGTTGATCGATGGCGAGACCTCTGGCGTGACTGAGGCCGCCCAAGACCAAGTGGTTCATGCTCCCGTCGGCGTGCATGCGGTAGATTGCGCTCGCAGGAGTCGCATCCGTCCAGAAGAGATCTTGTGCGGTGGCAGGGATCGAAAACAGCCAAGAAGCTGCGGCGACAAGGGCGGGGAATCGGAGCCGACGCAGCGCTTGCACGGGACACCAAGTGGAGTTCGATCGGAGCATGTGAGTCCTTCGCTGATGAACGGGGAAGTCGAGGCAACTGACCGACTTAATGAGTGCGGGATCAGGGCCTCTCGTAACAAGCTCCCGGGAATTGGATCCGCGAACCCTCCACATTCACCGGACGATGCGCCTAACGCATGGATCCTGCCTCCGCGATCTCACCGAGCACGAACGCGCAACGCGGGGCACCAAACAAGCTCGCCGGTCGGCAGCCTCATTGGCAAGGCATGGGAGCGCAAGACCTGCGCGCCCGTGCTGTCGTTGCCGCCGGCTGGAACGCCGCCTGCCCTCAGGCACACCCACAGCTCACGGCGACCCTGCATCCCTCGAACCAACTCACCGAGGTGCTCCGCCGTGGGCCTTTCGAACGTCGACTCCGAGAGGTCGTCCCTATGAACCCACGCTTGTCCGGGTTCGGCCTGCGTGCCGTATCCGCGCATGCGCGTCATGTGCTGCTCATCGGGGCCCATGTCGATCGTGCTCCAGCCATTCAGGACGCTGACGAGCATATTGCTACAGATCTCCACCTCGAGTTCGTGCACTTCCACACCGAGGTCAACCGCCATCCAGACCGTGCCCGGCTTGTACGATTTCGAAGGTCCCCAATACGCACGCGACACGGCCAAGGGGGTCTGTCGTGAGACCTGAGTCTTCTCGAAGAACAAGCGCAGGCCGTCGATCGAGCGCACGCTTTGCTTCACGTCGTGATCGATCGGGCTGTAGAGCAGCGTCGTGCTCCAGTCCGAGTCCGCCCGATCCGGCTCGAACCCGAGCGCAAACAACTCCTGATCCTCGATGTGGATCTTCCGGTTGATGCGTTGCCGGCCCTCGGCTTCCAAGCTGATCTCGTGATCGCCCAACGGCAGGAAAAACGTCGCCATGCCCGTGTTCAGCTCGTGCGCCACCGTATCGATGACCAACGTCATCTGGTCGAGATTCGTGTCGACCGTGACGCAAGCCCTCGGCCCGCTGCTCGGCTGCGAAAGCTCCGGCATCTCTTCGTGTCCGTAAGGCGCGTCCAGGATCAAGTTCAGGAAGCGCGGCTCGTGGGGTCGGACGACAAACGTCCCCGAGTAGTCATGATCCGAGTTGCCTGCCCGCGCCGACCAACGGTGCTCACCCGGACGGAGCCACACCGTGAAGCCGCTCGTGCTTTGCTCCTCCCCATCGATCCATACGATCTTTCCGCCCCGTACTTCCTCGGACACGCAGGGCACGGGCCAGGTGTGCCACACGTAGGCCGAGCCGCGCGCGATGAGCAAGACCAAGGCGGCGATCATCAGGCAGCGCAGTGGATGCCGAGCGCACGATCGACCGAAGCGAACGATGCCAGACTGCGCGCCCGTCTCGAGCGTCTCTCCCTTGCGCACGGCTTGGAGATCGCGCTCCAACGCGGCGCAATCCTGATAGCGATCGCTCGGATGCGGCTCGATGCACCTGCTCACGACGTCACGCAGCCCTGGCTCGATCTGCCTAAGGTCGGCGCGTGACAATCGGCGCTTGTTGGACGCAATACGTCGCAGCGTCGCGGCGACCCCGTCTTCTGCCGACAGTGCGCGCCCAGTGCTGATCTCCGCAAGCATCAACCCGACCGCGAACACATCCGTCCAAGCTCCGACATCGCGCTCTCCACGCCACTGCTCGGGCGCCATGTACAGCGGTGTCCCGATCGCTTCGCCCGTGCGACTGACCGCGAACGTCGTCCCCTCTGCGCGCGCCAAACCGAAGTCGAGGATTCTGATCGCTCCGGACGTCGAGACGATCACGTTCGCCGGCTTCAGGTCGCGATGGACGACACCGCGCGAGTGAGCATGACCGAGCGCGCTCGCCAACTGCAAACCGACATCGATCGCGAACGCGGTGCGCTCCGACTGCGCGACCACGTGCTTGCCGAGCTGTTCGCCCTCCACCCAGTCCGTCGCGATCCACGCGTATCCCCTCTCGATGCCGCTCGCGATGACGCGCACGATCCCGGGATGATCGAGCCGCGCAGCGATCCGCGCCTCATGCAGGATCGTCGCGCGCCTTTCGGGGCTGGCGGCGAGCAAGGGGTTCAAGACCTTGAGCGCGAGCAAGCGACCTGTCGGTCCTTCGCTCGCCGACGTGACGAGGAAGACGACGCCCGCGCTGCCCTGCCCCAGGCTCCTGACGATCCGGAAACCAGCGAAGGTCGTTCCCTCCCTCGTCGAAGAGACGTCCACGAGCGACGAAGGTTCCGCCGATCGCTCCAGTGCGTCCAACGTGCGCAGCAGCTCCAGCATTTCGGCGTCGCCACCGATTCGCTGAACGAAGGCCTCGAGCGCGAGATCCGGATCGTCAGCACGCGCCGACTGCCAGCGATCCCAGAGCTCGCTGGCGTCCGGTTCGTTCATGGGTATCTCACTCTTTGCCACAAAACGTTGAATGCGGCCCGGTGCTTCAGCGTGACAACACTCGGGTTTCTGTCACGCGCGCTGATCGCCGTTTCCACGCCCGCGCAGATCCTTGACCACCCGGTTGAACACGACACGCGCATTGCTCTCGCTCATGCCGAGCCGATCACCGATCTGTGCGAACGGCAGGTTTTCGGCGACCCGCAGCAGCACGATTTCGCGGTTCCTCTCCGAAAGGTGTTTCAGCCTCGACTGCACTTCGTCCAGCCTTCCGCTCTCCTCTTCGTCGGTTCGTGAGGCGCTCGACTTGCCCGGTACGCTCGAAGACAGCGCTTCGTGAACGATGCCAAAGCTGCGCCTGCGTGCTTGCTGCGCAGCGACGTTGCGCAGGATCACACGCAACCACGCGCGCAGCGCGCCACGTCCGGCGAAGGTCTTGCCGATCTTGCCTCGCTCGGCGGCGAGCAGGGTTTCCTGCGTCAGGTCGCTGGCGTCGAGCGAATTGCGCAGCGGACCACGAACGCACTTGTGCGCTTGGCGACGAAGCCACGAGCGTTCCTGTTCGGTCGGGGGACCGGACTCCGGGGGGGAGGAATCCACTCCAACAGTATGCCCACGCGCAGCGAGCCTACGAGGGGCTTGTGCCGGATGGAGACCTGCCCCCGGCACTCGCCGGCGTCACGAGATCCACGGAGAGCTGGTAGAGACAGCGAGCGCCCAGTCCCATCGGACCGGGCGCTCGCGATCGATCGCTCGAATGCAGTTCTCCTGCGCAGGAAAACCGCGCGTCGAACTCAGCGCGGATCCAAGATCCCCCCGCCGCTCGGCGTCGTCAGCGTCTCGCTTGCCGCCAGATACTGCGCGTCGAGCGCATACGACGTGTTCCACGGCAACGGATCGAGATCCGACACCATGCCGAGCGCCCTCACCGCCGAAGCACGCGCGTCGAGGCTCGTGTCTTGTGCGCCGACCAGATCCGCCAGCGGACCGAGACATCGCGAATCACCGACCGACGCCAGCGCCTGCGCGTATCCGGTCTGTGCGCTCTGCGTCGGTGCCGAAGTCATTTGCTTCACCAGGCTCGCTGTCAGATCGCGATCGCCGAGCAGGCCGAGCGAGAGCACGCACTCGCGCAACAAAGCCGGATGGTGCGCGGACCGTGTGACCAGCTCACGCAACGTATCCGTCGCACCGCAGTCCCCGGACAAGCCGAGCGCGAGGGCATAGAGACCGCGCACTTCGTCGTCGCCTCCCGTGAACAAGAGATCGTGCAGCGCATCGCGACTCGACTCGTCGTGACGCAGACCGAGCGCGATCGCGGCGGCCGACTGCGTGCTCGAGCTCCCGCTCTGCCTCAACGTCCGCCTCAGGGCGCTGTTACCGCGTTCGGGATCCAGGAGCCCATGCGCATCGCGCATCAACCCGAGGCCCATCGCGGCGAAACCGTCGGTGCCGCTGCGACCGTGCTCGAGCGCCTCCGTCAGAAGCGACTCCATTTCGAACGCTGCATCACGCTCCTCGGCCTGTTTTGCCGAAGCCCCGATGCGACCCGCGGTGACGAGTGCGAAGCACTGCGTCGCATGATCACCATCCCGCGCAGCGGCGATCACCGCTGCGCGCGCGGCACGATCGTGCGGCGTGTCCTGCGCCCGCGCCAGATCCCCGAGCGCGATCATCAGACCTGCGCACACTTCGGACTTCTCGTGCGGCTTGGTCAGTCGCGCGAGCATCTCGCGCACGCACTCGGCGCGCAGATCTTCGCCTGTGCCCTCCGCTGCGCGCGCGATCGCGGTCGGCACCTGTGCGCGCACGTTCGTCGGACGCCCTTCGTCCGCCAGGACGGCGAACAGGTCGGCCACGAGCGCGACGCTCGAAGAGCTTGCCGGAAGCGCGGCGCCGCGCTTCAAGAGCTTGGGCGAACCAGCGTCGGCGTGCTCGAGGAGGGCCGAAGCGGAATCGAGGTGCGCCAACCCCAGAGCGGCGACGCACGCCGACTGCAGATCGGCCTGGTTGAGCTCGTCGCTCGACAGCGCGTGGCTCAATGCGTGCACGACCCAGCGGCGCAAGTCCTCGCTCGACGTGCGCTCGGCACACAAGCCCAGACCGTATGCCGCGAAGGCTCGCTCGCGGTAGGGAACGCTGTTGCGTCCGATGAGCGCGCGACCTGTCTTGTCGTCCACGAGCAACGACTGCAGTCGTTGCGCGCCGGGCGAACGCGCACGGATCCCCAGTGCGATCGTCGCGGCCTCGCTGACGGAGCCCTGCGGATGCGCGAGAAAGCCCGCGATCAGATCGTCGACGTCGGCGTCCCAGCCCGCGAGCTCGCCCTCCGTGGGTCCGTCGATGCGGGCCAGTGCGATCAACGCCGCGCACAAGAGGTCAGGGTTGGTCTCGTGCGCGAGGACGGCGCGCAAGGCCGGAGCCGCGATGGCCGCGACCTGACCCGCCAGCGGTCGACCGCCGAACTCGGGGGCTTGCGTCATCCCGTCGAGTTGCCAACGGCGCTGGTGTTCTGCGAAAACGCGGCGCGCGTCGACGAGCGTGTCGCGGTGGAAGCGCCACCAAGTCTCCCACGTGCTCGTGTCGGCGCCGGCATCGCGCGCGGTCTTCGGACCTGAAGGCCGCGCATCCGTCCGCGGCGCCCCGGTCTTCGGACCTCCACCGCCGCCCGTCGCGGGACCGGCGGGCTTGCCGGGCGTGCTCGATCCGCCGGTCGAAGGTCCGTTGTATCGGGGTCCCGGCGTCGCTGGCGCTGAGGGTGCAGCACTGCCGCCACCCGTGCTGGGTCCTGTCGTTTCTCCCCCACGGGGAGCGGGCGCCGGGGGGAAGACCATCCCACCCGCGATCGCCGCGTCCATTCTCGGGCCTCACCAGCCTTGAGCGCGGCCGGGCGTCGACAAGAAAAGTGCGGAAGCGAACGTCGCGAGTGTCAAGAGCGCGCAGCGAGTCGTAAGCATCGATCTCTCCTGGGTTGCGGGAGCGGGCCCGCGCAAGGAATTGGGACGTTTCGTACGTCGCAGTTCACTAGCGCGGTGCGGGAATGCGCCTACCCAGGAAATCCCGTGCCCCATCACGATCGGATTGCGAGGATCCCCGCCGACGCATGCAACCCGACTACGAAAAGCTCGGCATCTTCTACCTCGGGAAGGTGCTCGACGCGGATGCGCGGAAGCGCACGGAGGTGCCGCTCCTCTACGCGAGCCAGGACCTGACGACGCATGCGCTGTGCGTTGGGATGACGGGCAGCGGCAAGACCGGACTCTGTCTTTCGCTTCTCGAAGAAGCGGCCATCGACGGCATCAGCGCGATCGCGATCGATCCCAAGGGCGACCTCTCCAACCTCCTCCTGCAGTTCCCCGCATTGCGCGCGTCCGACTTCGAGCCGTGGGTCGACGCCGACGAAGCACGCAGGACCGGCACCGACCTGCACACGTTCGCCGAGCAGCAAGCGCAGATGTGGCGCGACGGTCTCGCGCAGTGGCAACAGGACGGCGCGCGCATCCAACGGCTGATGGACGCGGCCGACTTCACGATCTGCACCCCCGGCAGCAACGCGGGTCTGCCGGTGTCGATCCTGAAATCGTTCGCAGCTCCCCCGCCGGCCGTCGTCGAGGACGGCGAAGTCTTCCAGGAGCGCGTCGCGAGCACAGTGACGTCGTTGCTCGGACTCGTGGGCATCGACGCGGATCCACTGCAGAGCCGCGAGCACATCTTGCTGTCGAACATCCTCGACCGCAGTTGGCGCGCGGGACGCGACCTCGACCTCGCGGCATTGATCGGCGCGATCCAGACCCCGCCCGTCCAGCGGATCGGCGTATTCGAATTGGAGGCCTTTTTCCCTGCGAAAGAGCGCTTCGCGCTGGCGATGCGGCTCAACAACCTGCTCGCGTCGCCGTCGTTCGCGGGCTGGCTCGAAGGCGACGCGCTCGACGTCGGCAAGGCGCTGTGGACCGAGACCGGCAAGCCGCGCATCACGATCTACTCGATCGCGCACCTCTCCGATCCAGAGCGCATGTTCTTCGTCTCTCTGCTCTTGAACCAGACCTTGTCGTGGATGCGCACGCAGAGCGGCACGTCGTCCTTGCGCGCGATCTTGTACATGGACGAGATCGCGGGCTACTTCCCGCCCGTCGCCAACCCGCCGTCGAAGGCGCCGTTGTTGACGCTGCTCAAGCAGGCGCGCGCGTTCGGACTCGGCGTGGTGCTCGCGACGCAGAACCCTGTCGACCTCGACTACAAAGGGCTCGCGAACTGCGGCACGTGGTTCATCGGCAGGTTGCAAGCCGAGCGTGACAAGCTGCGGCTGCTCGACGGACTCGAAGGTGCGTCGGCGCAAGCGGGCTCGAAGTTCGACCGCAACAGGATGGACCAAGTCCTGTCGGGCCTCGGCAAGCGCATGTTCATGATGAACGACGTGCACCGCAGCGAGCCGATCGTGTTCGAGACGCGCTTCGCGCTGTCGTACTTGCGCGGTCCGCTGACGCGCGCGCAGATCAAGACGCTGATGGATCCGCGACGTGCAACAGGATCACCGGAATCGCGGGGAACCGATCGCGCTTCGGCGGCGAGCGTTGCGCCGGGTACGGCGGACATCCCGGCGCCAGCGATGAAGCCAGCGACGACGCCAGCGCTGAAGCCAGCGTCGATCGCACAACCGGTGCCGTATCCCGCTATCGCGCGCACCAACGCTGCGTCCACCCAGCCCGTGCTTCCGCCCGACGTGCCGCAGTACTTCGCACCCGGTTTGCCGCGCAACGTTGCACTGCGACCGGCACTCCTCGGCTGCGTCCAGGTCTACTTCGCCGACGCGCGACTCGGCCTGGCGTCGGAGTCGTCGACGAACCTGCTCGCACAGCTGGCGGACGGGCCGACGTCGGTCGATTGGTCGCACGCGGAAGAGGTCGATTTGGCCGAGGGAATGCTGACGCCGCTCGCCCCGGAAGGTGCGACGTTCGCTGCGCTGCCGGCAGCCGCGCAGAAGACAAAGAGCTACACCGCCTGGCGCAAGATGCTGACCGACGAGGTCGTGCGCACCGAAGAGCTCCACCTCTTCCGCTGCGACGCGCTCGACGTCGTGTCGAAACCGTTCGAGCCCGAGCGCGACTTTCGGATACGGCTGGCGCAGCGTGCGCGCGAGCAGCGCGATCGCGAGAAGGAACGCGTCGCCAAGCCGTACGGACCCAAACGCGCCGCTCTCGAGGAACGCTTGCGACGCGCCAAACAATCCGTCGAGCGCGAAGCGGGACAAGCGCGCGACGCGAAGGTGAGCGCTGCCGTTTCGTTCGGTTCCGCCGTGCTCGGCGCGCTGATGGGACGCAAGGCCATGTCGCAGTCGACGATGTCGCGCACCGCGACGGGCGTGCGCGGGGTCGGGCGAGCCATGCGTGACGCGAGCGACGTCGACCGCGCGCAAGAAACGGTCGGATCGATCGGGGCGCAGATCCAAGCGCTCGACGCACAGCTGCAGACCGAGCTGGGCGCGCTCGATTCACGCTTCGACCCAGAGACGCAGCCGCTCGAGGACGTCGTCATCAAGCCCAAGAAGACCAACGTGACCGTGCGCTTCCTGGGGCTCGTTTGGGTCGCTTGAACGACGGATAACGGACGCCGTCATACGCGGCCTTTCGGCTATTCTCTGCGCATGGAATTCCTCGTCGCAGCCCTGGCACTCCTGCTCGGCATCGGTGTGGGCTGGATCGTGGCGTCGCAACGCGCTGCGCCAAGAAGTGATTCTCTGCGCGACGAACTCGCGCGAGCACAAGCCGACCTGGCGCGGTTGACTGCTCAAGTGCAGGAGCGTGACGCCGCATTCGCGAAGCTCGTCGAAGAGCGCGAGCGTGCGTTCGCGGAGCAGAAGAAGTTCCTCCACGATTCACGCCAGCAGGTCGAGGACGCTTTCGCGCGCTTGTCGCAGGAAGCGCTCGCGCGCAACAGCAAGACGCTGCTCGACCAGACGCACGAGCGGCTCGCGCCGTTGAAGGAGACGCTGGGCAAGCTCGAAGCGAGCACGCTCGAACTCGGCAAGAGCACGGCGAAGGCGTACGGCGGTCTCGAGAAGCACCTCGACGACCTGTCGAAGGCGACGGCGACGCTCAACCGCTCGAACGACGTGCTCGTCACCGCGTTCAAGGGCAGCATGACCGCGCGCGGTCGCTTCGGAGAGATCCAATTGCGCAACCTCGTCGAGACGGCGGGCATGCTGCAACACTGCGATTTCATCGAGCAGGAAGCGCTCGAGGGCGGGCTGCGGCCCGACATGATCATCAAGCTTCCCGAAGGCGACGGCATCCCGGTCGACGCGAAGATGCCGCTCTCGGCGTACTGGGACGCGGCCGACATGACCGATCCGGCCGAGCGCAAGACGAAGCTGCGCGAGCACGCCGAATTGCTGCGGCGTCAGGTGCGCAGCTTGAGCAAGCGTGACTACTCGGAACACGTGAAGGGCCGCATCGAGTACGCGGTGTTGTTCCTGCCGGCGGATCCGATCCTCGCTGCGGCGTACGAAGTGGCGCCGGACGTGTTCGAAGAAGCGGTTCGCCTGCGCGTGCTCATCGCGACGCCGGTGACGTTGATCGCGCTGCTCGGCACGTCGAAGATCCTGTGGAAGCAGCGCGCGATGGCGGACAACGCGCAGGAGATCCAACGCGAAGCCGGCGAGCTCTACCGGCGCGTCGCCGCCTACCAGGGTCACGTGGCGAAGATCGGTGACGCGCTCGAGCGGGCGACGCGCGCATACAACGACGCGGGCGGGAGCTACAAGAGCCGTGTGCTGCCGAGCGGACGCCGCCTCGAGGCGCTCGACGGCGCGACCGACTCGCGCGAGAAGTTGCCGGACATGGGCGAGATCGAGATCCAGCCGCACAAGACCTTGCGTGCGGCGCCGGAGACTGGACGCGCGCGGGATGCGGGCGATCCGTCCGACGGTGCGCCTGCGATCGAGACGGCCGGTGACGCGAATTCGAGCTCCGTCGATCACGTCGCGCGCGAAAGAGCCTGAGCCAGCACATGAGCGCGCCCTTCCACCTGGCGTTCCCCGTGCGCGACATCGCGTCGACGCGTGCGTTCTACGGCGACGTGCTCGGCTTGCGCGAAGGACGCTCGACGCCGATGTGGATCGACTACGACTTCGACGGACACCAGATCTCGGCGCACGTGAAGCCGCAAGCGTGCGGCGGCACCGCCGCAAACGAGGTCGACGGCGACGACGTGCCGGTGCGCCACTTCGGGCTCGTGCTCGCGTGGGAGGACTGGCACCAACTCGTCGAGCGCATCCGTGCGCGCCAGGTCGCGTTCTTGATCGAGCCGCGCGTCCGCTTCGAAGGTCAGGTCGGCGAGCAGGCCACGTTCTTCGTGCGCGATCCGAGCGGCAACGCGCTCGAGTTCAAGAGCTTCCGCGATCCGGCGCGCTTGTTCGCGCAGCGCTGAACAGGAATAGGAATACCGGTTTAGCGGCGCGGCGCGGCGCAGTGCCCGGCGCCGGTAGCCGGTTTTTCCGGCGACCGGTGCCTGGCATCAGGCACTTTTCACGGCAGCCAGGTCAGCCAGAGTCCGTTCGTCAGGTTGAACGTGGACGCCGTGCAGAACGCCGCACTGTTGCGATACCAGAACTGGTATCCACGCGTCGAAGCCGCGCTCGTGACGCCGCCCTTCACCGATACCGCGGGATCCCCTGCTGCGGGATACGCCGAAGCGCCCGCCGCGATCGGCTTCGTGGCCAGGCGCACGACGGTGCCGCCGGCGCAGCGCAAGCCGTCGCCGAACGCGGCACCCGCACCGCCGCTGGTCTGCGCCGTGCCTTGGAAGAAGAGGCCGGTCGACGCCATCGGCATCCCCGCTCCGTGCAGCACGAGCGTGTCGCTCGCGATCGACGCATTCCCGGTCGCAGTGAGCTGCGCACCGACACCCGTCGAGTTGAGGCAGCCGCGTCCTTGTCCGACAGGCGAGTTGTTCCCGCACGGGCAAGCCGTTCCCGTACCGTCGCCGGCGCAGTAGCTCTGCACGAGCGACCAGTCCGCTACGATCGTGCCGACGAGCGTGATCGTGCCGGACTGCCCCGAGCCCGGATCCGTGAACATGAACGTCGTGTTGACCGGCCCGCTCAGGTGGAAGGCTCCGCCCGACATCACGATCGTGCCCATGATCGCCGTCGGGTTGCCCATGCTGCCCGTCAAGTCCGTTGTCGAGGGCAATCCACCGATCGGCGTGACGACGAGCTGTCCCGCCAGTGCGGTCAACGTCGCGTTCGCCGTGAACGCTCCACCCGCTCCGACGCTGGTTACCGGCGAGTCTGTCGACAACACGAGGTTGTTGACGTCGACCGTGACGAGCGGCGGCAGGATCGGCGAGATCGGATTGTTGATCCTCCCGTGCAGCGATCCGTTCGTCTGCACGTTGCCGCCCGTGAACGCGAGCGTCGAGAACGGCTGCGCGCCCGACTGCAGCACGAGGTCGACGTTCTGCGTGCCGAGCAGTTGGAAATGGTTGGACGGGTTGCCGACGATCGGCCCGAGGGTGGTCATGCCGCTGAACGTGAACGAGCTCTGCGCCTGGTTCAGCCGAAAGGTGAACGTCGTCTGCGCTTGCGCGGAGAGGGAAAACGCGCCCAGGGCGCAAGCTAGAACGAGCGAACGTGCTCCAAAGTGCATGGGGACTCCGAAGGGCTCGATCGCCCGGGGGATGGACGGCGACGCGGACGATGGACCGCACTCTGCCGACAGAACTCTGCTGAGAGGAATGTACCGACAGAAAAGACTACCCGATCCCGTCCAGGCCGGAAGGTGGGACGGGGCTCCACTTCGAGGGCCGCACGCGCCGAAGGACCTTGAGGCGATACGGCACGCGCCTGCGCCCCACCCCCCATGCGAGCCCTCGACGAAATCCTGTCTGAGATCAAGAGCCTCGAGCCCCTGCCGCAGGTCGCCGCGCGCGTGATGGAGCTCGGGGGGCGCGAAGAAGTGATCCCGCGCGACCTGATCGCCGTGATCGAAACCGACGCGGCGATGACGGCCAAGGTGCTCAAGCTCGCGAACTCCGCGTACTACGGATTCCGGCGCGAGATCGCGTCGATGTCGGAAGCGGGCACGTTGCTCGGCGTGTCGGCGCTCGTGAACCTGGTGCTGACGAGCTGCGCGGCGCGCTACTTCCGTGCGCGCGGGCAAGTGGACGAACCGGCGTTGCAGCGCATGTGGGAAGAGTCGGTGTCGAACGCGCTCGCCGCGAGTTTGCTCGCGCGCTTGTCGGGCACCGTCGACCGCAACCGCGCGTACACGGCGGGACTGCTGCAGAACATCGGACAGGTCGTGCTCGAGCGCCACATGCGCCGCGAGGAGAGCGAGATCACGAAGCTCGTCGACGGAGGGACGGCGCGCATCGAAGCGGAACGGCTCGTGCTTGGGCTCGATCACGCTGAGGTGGGCGCAAGACTGTGCGAGAGGTGGAGCTTCCCCGACGTGCTCGTCGACGCCGTGCGGTTCCACCATGAGCCCGAGCGTGCGACGTGCGATCCGGTGCTCGCGTGCTTCGTGCATTTGGGCGAGCAGGTCACGCTGGAGGCTGCGCGGGAAGCGGATCCCAGGGTGCGCGCGTACGCGCTCGAGAACAGGGCCTTGTCGCGCATCGGGTTCGAGCACGATGCGCTGTCGGGGATTCGGGATGCGCTGGTGAGGGAGATCGAGAAGGCGAGGGAGTTCGTCGAGGCGGCGTGAGGGGGGGCGGGAGGGAGTTGAGGGTTGAGATGGGGTGGGTGCGGCTGGAGCGAGCGCGGCAACTCTGAGCGCGCGGCGAGATGTTCCGCGCCTACGGCGCGGTTCCGGCCGGCGCGAATCGCCCCGGAGTACCGGGTCGGTTCGCGCCGGTCGGCTATTTCATGGAGACGCGGAGGGTGAACGTGTCGATCTGTGCGGCTCGGACTCGTGGATCGAATCTGCCGCGGGGAAGAGGAATCGGGTGCGGGGCATGGGCGCGCACCATTCGAGCCTTGCTTCCACACTGTGCGGGAATGGGGCGCGGATCGACCGGGTTCTCGGCGGTTGGACGCAGAGGTAAGGTCGACGGCGGAACGATTCCTCGGTGTCGATCCTGCGCGCGGGAGTTGGGCGCTGCCGGGATCGGCGGTGGAGTTTGGGGTGGCCAAGGGGACTCGAACCCCCGACCCTCAGGACCACAACCTGATGCTCTAACCAACTGAGCTATGGCCACCGTCCACACGGCCCAAGTGGGCGCGACCGTGCCCCCGCCGATGCGAGGGGGCAAGAGAATCGGGCCGATCCGCATCGAAGTCAAGCACGACACGCCGGGAGGGGCGGGTGGTTCGGGTAGTTCGGGTGGGGCCGGCGCGGCATGGGCGGATTCGCGGGCTGGCTCGCGGCCGCGGGGGTAGTGTGCTTTCGCGAGGGTTCGATCCGCGGCAGGCTATACGGGGCGCCGACCGGCTGGGCTCGTCGACGCGTGCTCCGATGTCCAGATCCGAACCTGACGACGTGCCGAAGAAGAGCTTCGGCAACATGAGCGACGACCACTGGTCGCGCGCACGCGCAGGGACCAACGCCGAAGCACTCGACTACTACCGCGAGCGCTCGCTTGCGCCCGGCGTGAAGGAGGGCGGGACCGAGCGCAACTTCTACTGCATGCGCTGCGACGGCGTGATCCCCCACGAGCCGCCTCCCTCCGCTTGTCCGCACTGCGGCGAGCCCACCACCGAAGGCGCGAAGCGCTACTTCAACTGGGTCGAGATCAACGACCCGCCGCGCTCCGACGCGCGTGCCGTGCTGCTCCCTGTCCTCCTCGTGATGTCGCTCGTCGGCATCCTGTGCGTCGCCCTGTGGTGGTTCCTGCGATGAACGATTTCGCCAAGCGCTTCGAGCGCCAGACCCGCTTCACGCAGCTCGGCCTCCGCGGACAGGAACAGCTCCAGACCGCGCGCGTGCTCGTCGTCGGCTGCGGCGCTCTCGGCGGTGCGCTGGCGCAGAGCCTCGTGCGTTCCGGCATCGGTCATCTCGTGATCGTCGATCGCGACGTCGTCGAGGAATCGAACCTGCCCAGGCAAGTTCTCTTCGAAACACGCCACGCGCACGAGCACGTCGAAAAAGCGATCGCCGCGCGCGAGACGCTCGAGAAGATCGGTGGGCCGACGCGCATCGATGCGCACGCGGAGCACCTCGACGCCGACAACGTCGAGCGCTTTGTCGCCGGTGTCGACCTCGTTCTGGACGGCACCGACAACCTGGAGACGCGCTACCTCGTCAACGATGTGTGCGTCGAGCGCAGCCTGCCCTGGGTCTACGGCGGCGTCGTCGGTGCGAGCGGTCTCGTCATGCCGATCCTGCCCGGTCGCGGTCCCTGCCTCGCGTGCTTGTTCCCCGAACCTCCCGCCGCGGGCGTCTTGCCGACGTGCGAAACGGCCGGCGTGATCCAACCGGCGGTCGCGCTCGTCGCGGCGCTGCAGGCGGGGCTCGCGCTGCGCATCCTCGCGACGCGCAGCTCCGGCGGAACCTCCACCGACAAGGCGAGCGGATCGACGAGCGCCAAGGCCGCTTCTCCGCTCGAAGCGCGCCTCTACGACCTCGACGCGTGGGACGGTCACGTGCGCGAGCTGCGCGTCGAGCGCGATCCCGACTGCCGCTGCTGCGGCAAACGCGACTTCCGTTTCTTGCGCGAACCGTCGGTGCGCCGCGCGGTCAGCTTGTGCGGGCGCAACACCGTGCAGGTGCGCGGCGCGCGCGCGAAGCCCGATCTCGAGCGCCTCGCCGTCGCTCTGGCTCCGGTCGCGCGCGACGTGCGCCGATCGGGCGCGATCCTGCGCTTCGCGGTCGACGACGAGCGCTACACGGTGTTCGCCGACGGCCGCGCGTTGATCGAGGGCACCGACGACACCGACCGCGCGCTCGCGCTGTACGACCGCTACGTCGGATCGTGAAGCCGGCGCTGGTCATCCTGGCTGCCGGCGCTTCGACGCGCCTCGCCGCATGCAAGGCGCTCGTGCCACTCACGCCGCGGTGCGCGCTCGACCTCTTGCTGGAGCAGGGCGACGTGCTCGACGACGTGCCGCCGCTCGTCGTCACCGGCAAGGATCACGACGCGATCGTGCTTGCAGTCGAGCGCTTCTCCAGCGCATCGCGCACGAGCGCGCACGTCGATCCGCACAGGTCGATCTCTGCCGAATCGAGCGAAGCTCAGGGAGGCCGTGCGAACGAGCACGCTCGCACTCCGTTGATCGCGCGCAACGCGGAGTGGGAGCGCGGTCGCACCGGCAGCGTCGCTCTCGCTGCGAGCCTGCGAAGGGGGCAGGACCTGTGCCTGGCACCGGTCGACGTGCCGCTCGTGAAACGCTCGGTGTTCGAAGCCTTGGCCCGATCCTGGCACTCGGCCGGCTCCCCGGCGCGCGGCTGGCTCGCGCCCAGACACGCCGGACGTTTCGGACATCCGATCGTCGTGGGACGCGCACTGCTGTGGGACCTGCTGGAAAAAAGTGCCGACTTGGGACCGGACACCCCGCTCTCGGAGCTGCGCGCGCGAGCCATGCCGGTCTTTTTCGTGGACGTCGATGACGTCGCCGTGCTCGACGACCTCGACGGTCCCGACGATTTGAGCAGACTGCGCGCGCGTTTATTCGTGTAGGAACTACACCTCGATCGCAATCCGCTCCGATATCAGGCGCACCCCATGAGCTTCCAGGGTGACGTTGGCGGAATCGGCCTCGCGGATCTGCTTCAGAGTCTGGCGCGCGGTCGTGAAGGTGTGCTGTCCTTGCTTGGCAAGGGCGGTCTGAAGGCGACTGTAGGTATCCAGGACAGCCTGGTGCACCTGCTGCCGGATCCCGACGAGGATCCCGAGATCTGGCGCCATCGCGCGCGCCAAGCGTGGGTCAAAGGTCCCGACAACCGCATCGACTCGCTGCGCATGGTCGAGATCGCGCGTGCGGCGCGCGTCGAGAACATCTTCCGCCTGCTCGATTCGGACGGAGTGCACTTCCGCTTCGCGCCGGGTCCGCTCCCCGAGCGTCCGCACGAGACGCCCGAGCTCAGCGCCGGCGAAACCGGCGAAGAGCGCAAAGGTCAACGACGCGACGCGGTCTTCATCTCGGGCATGTCGGTCGAAGGACTGTTGCTCGAGTACGCGCGCCTCAAGGACGAAGCGCAGAGCAAGAACCTCGAGTGGCCCGGCTTCGAAGACGCGGTCCTGATCGTCCTCGAAAACGGCGATCCGCCCAAGGACGTCGCGCGCTTTCATGCCGAGTGCGACGGCGAGTCGACGCTGTCGGAGATGGCTGACCGGCTCGGCTGGCCGCTGCGTCAGATCGAATTGGCCGCGGTCGGCGAGCTCTCGCGCGGCGCGTTGCGCCTCTCGACGCCGAGCGAGCTCATCGCGCTGTGCCAGCACGAAGTCGGCGCCGGTTATGCCGACCGCGGCGCCGCGCGCTTGCGCTCGTGGGCCGCATGCGCCCCGATCGGCCGGCTGCCGAGCCTCGAAGCGCAGATCTTCCAGACCGAGTGGGAAGCGGGTCGACTGCAGCCGGTGCTGCGCTCCTTGCCCGTGTCCGTCGCGCGCACGTTCCTGCGCCGACTCGACTCGGGGCTCGGCTCGCCGCTGCTCGCACTCGATCACTGGGGCGAGCTCACGCGCGTCAAGCGCGAAGACCGCATCGCGCACGTGCGCCTCGTGCACCTGCAGACGATCGCATCGGGCGACCCGAGCGTGCCGGCAGTACGCGATCTGCTCGCGATGTCGCGTGCGTTCCTCGAGAGCGAACGCCACTTCGCCGCGGGTGCCGTGCTGCGCATCGCCGCAGCGAAGGCGCCCGAAGGCACGAACGTGCGCCTCGAGATCGGCATGGGACTGCTCTCGGCCGGCCTTGGATCCGAGGCCGTGCCGTGGATCCTCGACGCCGCGACGGCGCTGTTCGAGATCGGCGACGTCGAGAAGGCGCTGCCGCCGTTGCGCGCGCTCGTCGAAGTCGAGCCGACGAACCGCGAAGCGCGCAGGCTGCTCGCGCGCGGACGCGCGCAGGTCGTCCAGCGCACGCTGGTCAAGAAGAACTCGTTGGTGACGATCGCGGTGGTGCTGGCACTGTCGGTCAGCGCCTTCGTCCAGTTCCGCTCGCACCAGACGTTTTCGGGCAAGGTCGAAGAGGTCAAGAGCCACTCGGCCAACCCGCACGAAGCGTTGAAGGTGCTCGACCAGCTCCTCGGCTACGACGACAGCTCGTCGGTGCGCGAGCTGCGCAATTCGCTGCTCGAGAAGGCCAAGCTCGCCGACGCTGCCGCGCGCACGGCCTGGGTCGACCGCTACAGGGAAGCACAAAACGAGTGCATGCTCGGCGATCCCGTGCTCGGGCTCAAGCGCGTGACGCAGTTGCCGGTTGCGCCGCCGCTCGTCGATTCGGACAACCCGTTGCCGCTCGAGTCCGACCTCTACAACGGCATGGGCGGCCGTATCGACGGTCAGATCAAGAGCCTTGGAACGAGCATCGAGGACACGCCGGCACAGGTCAAAGCCGAAGCCAAGATCTCGCGCCTCATCACGGAGCTGCAAGGCGTGCTCGGGCCGACTCCCAAGAAACAGGCTGCTTTGGACTTCGCTGACTTGCTCGCGGGCTTCGCCAAGAACCTCCAGGCGCGGGGAGACAAGCGCGCGCTGGATCGGGCCGAGCGCGACAAGAGCGCGAACCTCGCCGACCAGGACCGTCTCCTGGGTGCGGCACGCGCGCACGACAAGGCAGGCGACTACCAGCACTCGATCGAGCTCTACAAGTTGCTCATCAAGAGCGACAAGGACGGCAAGATCACGCCGCTGGTCGCACCCGAGATGCAGCGTGTGCAGGCCAAGGTCGACTCGGTGGCGAATGCAACCAAGCTCGCCGAGCAGGGTCAGCACAAAGAGGCCCACGCCCTGCTCGCGAAAGCGCTCGGAGAGGATGCCGCCAACGAAGTCGTCCTGCCGTGGAAGGTCGTGACCTTCCCGGCCGGTGCGCGCGCGAAGTTCGAGGACAAGAACGAGAACGACAAGACGGCGCCCTTCGTGCTGGAGACCACCTGGCTCGAACGCACCCACTTCACGCTCTCGATGGAGGGCTACGAGTCGCGGGACCTCGTCGCCGAACACCCCGGCGACCAGAGTGTGTGGCTCTCGCGCTTGCCCGAACGCGCCTGGAATCGCGGCGGGAGAATCGAGTCGATTCCCGTGCGCGTCGGCGAAGACCAGGTCGTGTGCGATCGCAACGGACACATCGCGCGCTTGACGAAGAGCTCGCAGCTCATCTGGTCTCACGACCTCAAGTCGCTGGGCGGAATCGGACGCTCGCCCGTGTTCTTGCCGAAGAGCCAGGGCCACCTCCTGTGCGTCACTGAAGACGGCGAAGCCTGGGTCATCGACGCCAACGACGGCACGATCGAAGGGCCGTGGTCGAACGGATCGCCGCCCGTCCTCGGCCCGACGCCGATCGACGGCGGAGCGCGCGTGCGCTTTCGCGACGGGACCGCGTTCGACTGGACCTCGCGCCTGAAGCCCGAGCCGGCGCCCGCGACCGCTGTCGAGCCGCCGCCCAACGACCGCGAGGACGAGTTTGGTGGATCGAACGCCGGTCTCGCCGTGCTGCGCCGCCGCAGCTCTTCCGCGACGCATCTCGATTCGCCCTGGAGCGATCTCACCGTGGAGATCACCAGCGGCTTCTTCGTCGTACGACAGAAGAATGCGAAGGATCCGCTCTTCGCGGCGGCACGTGGAGGCGACTGGGTGTACATCGCCTGGGAAGCACCGATGGCGATGATCCCGCGCGGTCGCTTGTGGATCTCGGACGGCAAGGGCCTGCGCGCCATCGTGCCCGCCCCACCTCCCCCGCCCGAGCCGCCGCGCTCGAAGTGAGCTCGTCGCGCGTCTGCGCGGCGACGATGCGTCGCGCGCGTTGGCTCGTCGCGAGCGAGTAGACTAGCCTGCGATCATGGGGACGGTCGTCGGCAAGCAGATGTCGCGCGCGAATTCGCGCCGCACCGCCATCCTCGCATGCGTCGCGTTCGCGTGCGTCGCCTGCCTGCACACGCAGCCGGATCCGGAGCACCCTCCGCTCGACGAGAACACCGCGAGCAATCCCCCTCCGTCCGTGACCCCGGACATCGACGAGGCTTTGCAGACGACGGGCACCGCGAACCACGCCGATTCACGGCCCGAGGTCACCACTCCCTCCCCAACCGCTCGCCAAGTCGCTCCCGTCGAGGTCGCGTTGCCCGCCGATTGGTCCAGCACGCCGCGCGACGCGTTTGCCGCCGACCTCCAGCGCTGGTTGCCGATCGACGGACGCATTCGGCTCGACGCGGCATCGATCGCTACGCTCTCGCGCGCTCTTCGGCCGTCCGACGAGAACAGCGTGCGCGCAGCGGTGATCCTCGGCAGGACGCAGGATCCACGCGCGGGAGATGTGCTGCTCGCGCGCCTCGAAGCGCGCGTGCCCGAACGGCCCGGAATGCTCTTCGCCGGCGACGTGGTGGCAGCCGCGGCGTTCTCGAGCGGTGCGAGCGCGCCCGATGCCGGTGCGCGTCTCGAAGCGCTGTCTCGCGGTAGCGGTGCGCATCCCGTGCTCGACGTGCGCGTCGAGTGCGCAGCGGCGAGCCTCCTTCTCGGACGCGACGGTGCGATCCCCTTCCTGCTCGCCTTCTTGCGCGAAGGCACTTCGGCGCAGGATCCACGGCCGGACTGGACGCGGCTGGATTTCGACGACGAGCGCCTGTTGCGCCTGCAGGACCGCGCCGCGCGCGCGTTGTCGGCACATCTGGGCATCGCCTGCGCGTTCCGCGCTCATGCATCCGTCGCCGTCCGCGAGAGCGAGATCGCGCGCCTCTCCAACTTGATCGCGAACCGGGGACGCGCGAGCTCGCGCTGACGCTCATGCACGCGCGCGCACGTTCGACGCACGAGAGCGGGAGGTCCGTGTTGGCCCTCGTGCTGGCGGCTGCGCTCCTGGTCGTCGCCGTCGTGATCGTGCTCGTCTACTCGAATCGCGGCAATGCGACGCGTCCTCCGATCCATCCGCTCGAACACGGAGGCGGCTCGACGTCCACGACCACACCCACCGACGGAACGCGCACGAGCGTGCCCGACCCGATCACGCCTCACAACACCGGCACGGACACGCACGCGAGCACGACCACCCCGGCCGCCGGCGATGCGTGGCGCGTCGCGGGTCGCGTGCGGGCGCACGGCGCCGTTCCGCTGGCGGATGCCGAGGTACGCGTCGAGATGAAGGTCGCAGGAGAGACGCGCGCGCTCGGAGAAACGCGCACGGCGGCAGACGGCACGTACGAAGTCGTCGCGCCGGCGCTGGGCGAGCTCGATCCGCTGTCGGCCTCGCTCTGCGAGATCAGCGCGTCGGTCGAAGCGCCGCACCATGCGCCGGGACGCGCGCTCGCGACGTTCGACGCACACGCGGGCGACCACACTGTGCGCCTCGACGTGCGGGTCGAGCCCGGCGAGCGTTTGACCGGCCGCATCGTCGATGCGCACGCAAAACCGGTCGCGGACGCGAGCGTGCGTCTCTCCGTCGCGAGCGCGAAGGGCGGCGTCGCAGGCTTCGTGCTCGTGCAGGAAGTCCAGAGCGGGACGAACGGACGCTTCGACCTCGGCTTCTTATCCGCGGCGCGTTACCACCTGTCGGCGCGCGCCGACGGGATCGGCACGGCCTTCGTCGACGCGCTCGATCTCGGTGCCGACGCACCGCGCGACCTGGGTGACGTCGCCCTCGCGGGCGGCGATCCGATCGCGGGCACCGTCACGCACACGGGCGGAGAGCCCGCGGCCTTCTTCGAGATCTGGGCGTTCGACGCCGACTTCGCCGCGCAACCGGATGCGATGTCGCTGGTGGTGCGCCGGGCTCCCGATGTCGAGCGCGCCGACGGCTTGACGGTCACGCGCACGTGGACGGATGCATCCGGCCGCTTCGAGTTGAAGGGGCTGCGCCCCGGGCAGTACGTGCTGCGCTCGCCCGACACGCGCGCTGTGCTCGAGCCGCACCAAGCGCGCTTCGAGCCCGGCGTTAAGGACCTCGACGTGCAACTGCAGTCGAGCTCGATCGTCGTGCACGTGCGCGATGAGGACGGCCGGCCGGTGCGCGGAGCGAACGTGCGCCTCACGGAGCTCTCGACGCTTCCCGACGGCACGCACGAGGCAGCGGGATCGCGTGTGGTCACGGCACGCGGGACTGACGCGTCGGCCGTTTTCTGCGCCGACCCCGAAGCACCCTACGCGATCGACGCGTACACGCAGAGCCGGCGCAGCGCCGAAGTGTTCGTGACGCTCTCGCAGAACGAGTTCGTGCACGACGTCGACGTGCTCTTGCCGCGCAAGCAGGCGATGGGCCGCATCCAGCTCGACGTGCAAGGCGAAGATGGCCGGCCGCTCGAGCACCTGCAGGTCGAGTTGCACACGAGCGTGACGCGCGCGCGGCGTGAGGACGTGGGCCTGATCGAGTCGGACGAGCACGGTCTCCTGCCGCCCGTTCCATGCGGGACGTACGACCTCTTCGTCGGCTACGCGCCGGGCACGGATCGCGATCACTTCCCAGTGCGCACGCAGCAGCCGGTGACCGTCGCGGCCGGCGATCCCGCGCGTGTGAGCCTGCGCCCCCACCGCGGTGCGCGCGTGCGGGTGACGCTGGAGGTCGACGGACCCACGCCGCCGGGAATGGCCGCGGACAGTTCGAGCGGCTCACGTCCGCTCACCGACGACGATCGGCGCACGCGCTTCGGCGTGTCGATCGTCGTGTCGCGCACCGACGGAATTGCGGGAAAGAACCTGCAGTTCCGGCTCGAAGGCGGCGCGGAGCGCGGCGGAAAGGGCGCGCTCGAATCGCGCCTGCTCCCCGGCGAGACCGCCACGTGCCTCGAGATCGTCGAGCCGGGCGAGGTGACGCTCTCCATCTCGGGCTCGACGGCGTGGAAAAGCGCTCCGGTTCCCGTCGCACTCGTCGCCGGCGAGACGACGCCGGTGAGCCTGCGCGTGCGCGCGCGCTGAGAGCGCTCACTTCTTCTGCGTGCGCTCGAGAGAGAGGATCATCATCGCGGTCGCGTAGACCGGGCCGCCCGTGTGACTCCAGCGATCGCTCGTCACCCATCCACCTAGGCTGCATCGATCGGCGTGCGCATCCTGCAGGCTCGCAGCGACCTCGATCAACGCCGGGTTCCAGGGCTCGGCGTACTTCTTCGGCTTCCCCTTCTTGGGCTGCAGTTCCTCGAGCCGGTTCAGCGCCGCCGTGCCTTGATACCAGTAGTAGTAGTCGACCGAGAGACCGTCCGTCGAAGCCCGCGGCAAGTCCGCGAGGATTTGCTTCGCTGCAAGATCGAAGAATGGATTCGTCACTGCCGAGCCCGAGTCGCAGCAGATGGTGATGGCGAGCGCGCTCATCGTGGCGATGTGATAGTCGTACTTGTCGTCGGGGCCGGTGACCTTCACGCCTGCGTTCTCCGCGTCCAAGTATCCGACCTTGCCGTCCTTGCCGGTGACGTGGCTGGCGAACTCCAGCGCCCCGTCGAAGGACGCCTTGGGCACCTTGAGCCCCGCATCTTGGGCTGCCGAGAGCGCGACGATGCACCAACCAGTCGCCGACGTGTCCGAGTCGCTGGCCTCCGCAAGCGGCGCTTTTCCGCGCGGAACGTAGCGCCAACCCCACAAGCCCTTGCCGGCGGGGTTCGCGCGCTGGCCGTCGACGAGCGCGTTCGCCCCGCGTTGCGCGCTGTCCTTCCAGCGTTCTTCCTTGGCGAGCGCGTAGGCATCGGACATCGCGAGCTCGGCCAGCGCTTCGTCGTACACGTACGCCTGATCCGCGCTCGCGAACTCTCCGGTCGCGATCTGGCCCTTGGCGAGCCACTCGAGCGCACGCGTCACGACCTCGCCTGTCTTGTACGAGCTCTTCGTCAGGGGATCGACGATCTCCTTCGTGCCGGTGGGTGAATAGCCTGCCCGCAGGAACGCGAGCACGGCGAGCCCCGTCAGCCCGACGTCGTAGTGATCGTGATCGTCCTTGGGGACGAAGCACTTCGTCTCCCCGCATTTCTCCGTCAGCCTGTGCGCACCCCACGAGCCGTCGTCGGACTGGTGGCGCGCGAGCCACACGAGGCCGGCTTCGACCACCTTGTGCACGTCGACCTTCTTCTTGGGCTTCGACGCGCCCCCGGCCGGAGGATGTTGCTGATCCACCGCGACGGTCGCGCTGAGCGAGGCCGGCCATGCACTCCACGCGAGCGCGCCGACGATCAAGGGGAGGCAGACGTACGAGCGCAGCATGACGGTCGATGCTAGCCGACGGTGCGGATCGAGACGAGCGTGTCGAGCCGATCCGGTTCACGCGGTGCAGTCCGCTCCGCGCGCACCGTGCTCAACTTCGCGGACGTTTGCGAGCGCGCGCTGTTTCCGTCCCCGTGCGCAAGCCCGCGACGAGGTCGAGCACTTCGCGTCGCATCGGACGCAGGAACGGGTTGCCGGCCAGGCCGATCAGGCGCGACACGAGCGAGCACGTGCGCTCGATCAGCTCGCGCGTGCGTGCGCGACCCTTGGACTCGTCGTGGATCCAGAACAGGATCACGGACATCTCGTACAGCCACAGGAGGCTCGGCAGCTCGGCGCGCAGGTCGGCGGGAATGCGCACCTTGGATCCGTCCACAACGCGTTGCATCAGCTCGGTGGCTTCGTCGCGCACCGGCGACGACTCCGCGCTGAACGGGTTGAGCGGGCTCTTCGGATCGGCGGCGGTGCGGAACAGCAACGCCGACAGGTGGTGGTACGGCTCGGCGGTCTCGAGCTTCGTCTCGAGCACGATGCGCAAGCGCTTCGCCAGGTCCTTCTCGTGCTCGAGCAACGGCTCGCACGCGGCCAGATGCTCGGCGTGCGTGAGCGCGTAGAACGCCTGCACGAGGTGCTCTTTCGACTCGAAGTAGTGGTAGGCGTTGCCGACCGAGACACCGGCCTTCTCGGCGATCGCGCGCATGCTCGTCGACTCGTAGCCGTGCTCGCGGAAGAGCTGCAGCGCGGTCGCCAGGATGTGCGCCCGCGTGCGCTCACCCTTCGTACCGCCGGACTCTTCCGCAGGTGTGCTCATCGCAAGTGCCCTATCATGCGGCACCCGCCGCGCTGATCACGCATGCGAGCTCAGGTTCGGTCCCGGATGCCGCGTCTCGGGCAGAGCCACGCGCGGCCGCACCTCGGCTCGGGTGGCGTTGTGGCGCATGCGGCTGAACACGAACATGTTGAAGAAGTGCATGGCCCCGAGAACCAGCAACACGAGGCCGATCTTGACCGACAGCGCCTCGATCGATGCGCGCGCGTCCGGGATCGCGTAACCGACCTTCAGGGTCCAGCACACGAACCCGAGGTTGACGAGGTAGAACCCCACCACGAGCAGGTGGTTGACGGAGTCCGCCATGTCCGCGCGCCCGTGGAAGACGTCCAGGAGGAAGACGCGACCGTTCTTGTGCAGGGTCCGCGCCACCCAAACGGTCAGGGCGATGCTCAGGAGGAGGTAGACGAGGTAGGTGGTCACGACGGTGTTCATGTGGGTCCTTTTGGGAAGTTGAACGTGTTCAACAATGAGAGTATCGACGGGAATCCCCCGCCTGGCAAGACAAATATGAACGCGTTCAATTTTTCTGTGGATACGTCCCTTTCCCTCCGGCCGACCCCTCCCGGACGTCCCCGATCACCGGGCTGACGCCCCTGGAAAGCGTTGGGACAGGGCCGTCAGGCTGGCCAGCGGGCGGTGCGTCCGCATATCCTGCGCGACCCCCGCGGATCCGCCCGCGCGCCTTCCACCCCTGCGACCAGGAACCCCATGCAGCGCACCCTCCTTCACTCCGTCCTCTTCTCGATGCTCACTTGCGCGTTCGTCGCGTGCGGCAACGACCAGCCCAAGTCGACGAGTGAGGGCGCTTCGACGTCTCAATCGAAGCCCGCTGATTCGAAGGGTGAACCGTCGAAGGTCGCAGAAACGAAACCGACCCCCGCGAAGAGCACGGACGCGCACGCGCCGGATGCGAAGTCGGATTCGAAGGACGCCGCCGCTCCCGCCGCAGCAACGAAGGCCGGGGACACGAAGCCCGCTGCAGGGGACGCCGCGAAGCCGGATGGCCCGCCCGATCCGGTCGCGAAGATGAACGAGTTCATCGCGACCCTGAAGATCGACAAGAAGAGCCCGAGCTGGCGCACCAAGGTGCCGATGCCGCCGAAGCTGACCTTCGATCCGAAGAAGACGTACTACTGGCTGCTCGACACGACCGAAGGACCGATCAAGATCCGACTGATGCCCGACATCGCGCCGATGCACGTCTCGAGCACGATCTACCTGACGGAGCTCGGTTTCTACGACACGCTCAAGTTCCACCGCGTGCTCACGGGCTTCATGGCGCAGGGCGGAGATCCGCTCGGCACGGGAGGCGGTGGTCCTGCGTACCACTACGACAGGGAAATCTCGCCCAACGTGAAACACTCGAAGGCCGGCATTTTGTCGATGGCCAACACCGGACAGCCGGGATCGGAAGGCAGCCAGTTCTTCCTCACGTTCAAGGCGGTGCCGCAGCTCGACGGCGGGTACACCGTGTTCGGTGAAACCGTGGAGGGTCTCGACACCCTGAAGAAGATCGAATCGTTCGGCGTCCCGGCCGATCCGAGCCCGCCGACGAAGCTGATGACGATCCGCACGGCGAAAATCGTCGTCGAATAGTCGCGCGAGCGCCGCAGATCCTTACGCATCTGCGGCTTGGAGGCCGGAGCGCGTTCCCTTAGTCTGCTGCGACTTTGCGGGACGAGATCCGGCTGCGCGTTTGCAACACGTCTCTGCCTCTCGCACGAAAGGCCAGGGTGAGACTCAAAACCTCCTGGGCCACCTTGCTGGTGGCCTTCTTCGTCGTTCCGTCGTGCGCGACGGACAAGACGACTCCCCCGCCCGAGCGTCCCGCCGATCTCTCCGCGTCGGGGACGCACGCGACCGAACTCGTCCGGCCCAAGCCTGCGGACATCGCGTCCGCGGCGTACGCGCCACACTTGTCGACGCGCGCGTTCGCGTTGGCATCACGCGGCGATCAGCCGGCTGCGCGCAAGCTGCTCGCGTCCGAGCTGCAAGGAGCCTCGGGGTCCCTCGCGACGTTCCACGACGACGGCCGCGCGGATGCATTCGTCGCGGCGCTCGAATGGCGGCACCTCGTCGAGGACCGCGAGCGCTGGAGCGAAGCCTTGCACGTGCTCGAGAGCATGAAGCTCGACGCCACCTGGGACCCAGACCTCGTCGCCGAATTGCGGATGTTGCAGTCCGAGTGCATGGCGCAGCTCGGCCGGACCGATGGGGCGCGCGCGATCCGACACGCGCTCGGTCATGTGATGGATTGGCGCATCGTCGGTCCGTTCGACAACGAACGGGGCAAGGGCTTCGGCGTCAAGCAGCCGCCTGAAGAATCACCGCGAGAGACCATCGACTTCGCTGCGAAGTACCCCGGCAAGGCACGCGAGGTCGCTTGGCGGGCGTATCCGACGCCTGAAGATCCGCTCGGCAAGATCGAGCTCGACGAGATGTTGCGACCCTCGACGCAGGCGTTCGCGTACATGGCGACCGCGGTGAAGAGCGACGCGGACCAGGAGTGCGTGCTGCGACTCGCAAGCAACGGATCGCTCAAGGTATTCGTGAACGGCGAGTCGGTGCTGTCTCACAAGGCGCGGCGCGAGTTCTCGAACGACCAGGACCTGGTCGTGGTGGCGTTGCGCGCGGGCTGGAACCGCATCGTCGTCAAGAGCTGCGTCGAGGACGAAGCCTCCTGGACGGTGAGCGCGCGGTTCACCACGCTCGCCGGTGCTCCGCTCGTGCTGGCCGTCGATTCGGCGCACGCAGCCGACGCGCCGCCGGAAGCACGCAAGGCCGAGGGCAAAGCAGCTCCGAGCGTGCGCGCGTACCTCGACGTTCACGCCCAGGCCGACGCCGAAGCGGCGCGCCTCCTGACGATGCTGCACCTGACGTTGCATCCCGACGACAAGGCGGCGAAGAGCGCGCGCAAGGCTGCTGACCTCGCCGTTCGACTGGAGAAGGGCGTCGCGAACGACAAGGCCGCCAAGTCCGAGGCCGACGTCGACACGCTCTACCTCCAAGCGCTCGCGTATGCGCCGGAGCCGGGCGCGAGCCGGTCCGAGATGGAGGTCAACCCATGGATCACGCCGCTCAAGGCCGTGATCGAGATGGATCCCGAACACGTCGCGGCCCGCCTCGACCTGGCGCGATTCTCCACCGACTTGAACCCGATGCCCGCGCGCGTCGACGCGCTGACGCGTGCTGCGCTGAAGACCGCGCCCGACGATCCCGACGTGTTGCACGCGCGCGTCGCGGCCCTGAGGGAGATGGACCGGACCGGCGAGGCCGAGACCCTCGAGGCGCGCCTGTTGAAATCCGACGAGTTCGCCTGGACGGACGCCGGCGTCGAGCAGCGCGCGGCGAGGCTCTTCGAACGCGGCGACGTGAAGGGTGCCTACGATCTCGTGCAGCGCGCGTTCGACGCCGCGCCGGATGTCGGTCCGACGTTCGACGAGCTGTGCAGGCTCAGCACGGATCGCGCGGCCGCCGACGTGATCGCGAAGGCCGCCGCGAAGGCCGCCGCGTTGCGACCGGCATCGGTCGCGCTGCGCTACAACGCGGCGCGCTCGTGCGAGCTCGCGGGTGGACACGACCAGGCGCGCGCGCTGCAACAAGACGCGCTGCGCATCGCGCCCGAGGACACGGACGTGCTGCTCGCTCTCGCGGGCTACGACCGGCGCGCGGGCGACGACAAGAGCGCTGATGCGAACCTGGCCGAGATCCTGCGCATCGACCCGACGCAGGACAAAGTGCGCCGTCAGCGCGAGTACCTCTCCCTGAAAGACGCGCAGCAGAAGCCGACCGAGCGCTTCGAAGCCGCGTATGCATGGGACGCGAAGGACGTGATCGCGAAAGCACCGCCGATCGCGAGCGCGGACGAGCCGTTGAGCGTTCTCGATCGGACGTGCGTGTATTCAGTGCACCGCGACGGCACGTCGTCGAGCTACGAGCACATCCTGTGGCGCGTGCAGAACGGCGGAGGGGCGAAGGCGCTCGACCACTACGTGCTGCAATATTCCGACGGCGCGTCCTTGTCCGTCAAGACCGTGCGCATCCTGCACCCCGATGGTCGCATCGAGCTCGCGCCGGCGCCGCGCTTTGGCGACCGCAGCACCGGATCGGGAAACGCGCGCGTGTACGACCTGCCGCCGCTCTCGGTGGGCGACGTCGTCGACGTCGAATACCGCACCGACGACAGCGTGCCCAGCGTGTTCGGCAACTACTTCGGGATGCGCCACGCGTTCTACCCCGACTGGCCGGACGGCCTCGCGCCGACGTTGCGCTCCGAGCTCGTGTTCGTGTCGGATCCGGGCGTGAAGCTGTACTTCAAGGAGCGCGAGGCACAGCGCATCGAGATGTCCGAATCGACCGACGAACAAGGCCGTGCCGTCACGCGCTTCGTCGTGAAGGACCTCGTGCGTCCCACGCCCGAGCCGGCGATGCCCGCGCGCATCGAGCTCGCGCCGGGCGTCGACGCGACGACCTACGAGAACTGGCAGGCGTTCGCGAACTGGTGGTGGAGCTTCATCGAGAAGGAGTTCATCACCTCGCCCGAGATGAAGCAGAAGGTCGACGAGCTCACCGCCGGCAAGACGGAAGAGATGGACAAGATCCGCGCGCTCGTGCGCTTCGTCGGACAAGAGATCCGCTACAACTCGTGGCCGTTCGGCACGCACGGCTACGAGCCGTTCAGCGCGCCGACGATCTTCGAGCGGCGTTTCGGCGACTGCAAGGACAAGTCGATCCTCCTGTGCCAGATGCTGTCGGAGATCGGCGTCCAGGCGCACCCGGTGCTGATCAAGGCCGACTATGCGCGACCGAACGAGCCGCTCGACGCGGCGCTCGTCGAGCACTTCAACCACTGCATCGCCTACGCGCCGGCGACGGCGACGCGTCCGGGGATGTACCTCGACTGCACGGCCGACCTCGATCCGATCGAATACTTGCGCGCCGACGACCAGGGCGCGCGCGTGCTGCACGTCGACCGCGGCGAAGGTTCGCTCGCGGACATCCCCTACACGGCGCCGGCCGACAATCAGCTCCTGCGCCAATACGACGTCAAACTCGACGAAAAGGGCAGCGGCGAGGTGCGCCTCGTCGACGATTCGATCGGCGAGTACGGCGTCGAGCTGCGCACGCAGTACGGCGGCGAGAAGGGTGACATCACCAAGCGTCTCGCGACCGACCTGCGCAGCGCGTTCGCGGAGGTCGACGTGCACGACGTGAAGACGAGCACGCTCGAGGACATCGGCGTGCCCGCGCACCTCGAAGCGACGTTCGGCGCGACGAAGCTGTGGGCACAGGAGTCGGGCGGCGCGAGCTTGCGCGTCGCGTTCGATCCACTCGGTCTCGAGGGACTCGTTTCGAAGCCGCGCGACGAGCGCACGCAGGATCTCGTGCTCGACCGTCCGTTCGCGCACGACATCACGATCGTCTACCACCTGCCGGCGGGCATGCAGGTCGCAACGCTGCCACCGAAGGTCGAGCTCAGCGCGCCTGGACTCGTTTCCTACGAGCAGGACGTGAAGCAGGACCACGACACCGTGGCCGTGCACCGGCACTTCGTGCTCGAAAAGCGGCGCATCCCGGTCGCGCAGTACGGCGACTTCCAGGATGCGCTGCGGCAGATCGCTCAGGCGGAGCAGCGCACCGTGCGCTTGCGCGCTTCGACATCCGATGCGGCCGGACGCTGAGAGGCAACCATGATCACGATGCATCCGCTGCTCGTCTTGCTCCTGTCGTCGGCATCGGCGCAGGCTCCCGTTCAAGTGCAGACGGCACCGGCGAAGGCGGCGCCTGCGGCGTCTTTGGCGGCGCAGGCTGCGTCGACACAGGCTCCGTCGACACAGGCAAAGTCGACACAGGTGAAATCGACGCCGGCTGCGGTGCAAGACGCGTCCGGCAGGACCTTGCGCGACGCCCCCGCTGCGAGTTCGTACGCCGAGCTGACGCACGAGCTGGTCGCGTCCGAAGCCCTCGCGCGCGGCGACGTCGACGCCTGGATGCAGCACGTCGTGTCGTTGCTCGCCGCTCCGCACACTGCCGGCGCTACCGACGAAGCGGCGCTCGTGCTGATGGCCCAGCACGCGGACGAGCTGAACGAACCGCTCGCCTGGCCCGAGGCGCTCGAGCGCCTGCAATCCGCCAACGCGTTCGATCCGCACGCGCGCTCCGCCGTCGCACGCGGCGCGCGCGAGTTGCGCCTCGCGCACATGGACCACGCCGCCCTCGAACGCGCGCACGCCGAAGACCAGTTCGAAGAGTACGTCGCCGACTTCCGCATCCTCTCCCCTCTCGACGGCCCTGACGTGACGAAGTCGGGCGAGGACCTGTTCGCCGAGCCCGGCTTCGATCGCGCGCACACCGGCTTGCGCGGATTGCAGGTGAGCTGGAAGACAGGTCGGCGCGACAACCTGCGTCCGGACGTGACGCCCGAGGACTGGATCGAGCCCAGCCAGGGCTGGGCGCTGCTCGCCTTCGAGTTCGAGCTCGCGCGTGCGACGGCTGCTGCGGTCGAGATCGACACGCGCCGCTCGTGGGGTCAGCGCATCCTGCCCTTCCTGATGTCGATCGAGCGTCCGTGGACCTCGGTGACGGGCGATCCGACCTGGCAGTACTCGATCAACGGCGCGGAGCCGGTCGTCGTCGATCCCGTTGCGCACGAGGTCGATCCGATCGTGCTCGCGGCCGCGACCTTGCACGCGGGACACAACCGCGTGCTCGTGTGGTGCCGAACCGACGCGCACCCTGCGTTCTCGATGCGCGTGCTCGTGCCCGAGCGCACGGACGGCGGTCTGTTGTGCGGACGTCCACTCGTGCTCACGGGCAAGAGCGCGCCTGCGCCGGAAAAAGCCGCGACGCTTGCCGACGCACAGCGCATCGCGAGCGTGACAGCGCGCCTTCCGCGCGGAACGCCCGACGAGCAGGCGCTGCTCGGCTTGTCGCTGCTGGAGTCGCGTCCGATCGAAGCCCTGTCGTGGTTGCGTCGGGCGAGCGAAGCTGCGCCGGACGATGCCGCGATCGGAGCCGTGTACGCGCAGGCGTTGCAGGACGCGCCCTACTTGCCCGAAGTGTGGCGTCGCTCGGCCGCGCGCACGCGCTTCGAGGAGCTCTCGAAGAAGGCTGACGCCCTCGACGTCGACATCACGCTGGCTCGTGCGGAGGTGACGGAAGACCACGAGGAGGACGCGCTGACGCGCCTCGAGCGCGCGCGCCAGCAGTTCCCCACATCGCCTCGGCCCCTGCTCGAGCTCGCGCGCGTGTACCCCAACCTCGAGATGAACGTCGCGGCCGAGCAGGCGCGCGACGCAGCGCTCGGTCTCGCTCCGCACGCGACGAGCGTGATCGACTTCGCGGCCAAGGAGTTCGGCACCGACGGCATGCACACGCGCGTCATCGCACTGCTGAAGCTGCGCGCGCAACAGGTCGGAGCCGACTCCGAGTCGATGTCGCAGTTGACGCACGTGCTCGTTGCGGCCGGCGACATCGACGGTGCGGAAGCCGCTCTGCGCGACGCGCGGTTGCGCGCCGGCGGGCGGCGTTACACACAGGACGTGGCCGATTTCCTGTTCGACCACGAACGCTCCGACCAGGGCGACGCCCTGTACGCCGGGCTGGCGGCGGAGTATCCGCGTTGGGAAATGCCCTGGCTGCGGCGGGCCGAGATCGCGCATCGGCGTGGCGATGCCAAGGCCGAGCGCGAGCTGCTCGAGCAGGCTTTGCAGCGCGATCCCTCCTCCGAAGCAGCGCGTTCGCGTGAGCTGGCGCTGGGTGTATCCGATCGGACCGAGGAGCTCTTCGCGCGCTACGGCGCCGATCGCGAAGCCGTGATGAAGAGCTACGACGACAAGAAGTGGAGTGACCACATCGTGCGCGTGCTCGACAGCTCCGTGCTGCGCGTGTTCCCCGACGGATCGTTCACGACGATGACGCACGACATCCTGCAGGTGAAGGACCTCGACGGCTGCAAGGACCAAGGCACGCAGCGCATCTCGGGCAAGGTCGAGAAGATCGTCACGATCAAGGCCGGCACAGGTGCCGAGCTCGAGCCCGTCGATGTCGACGGAGAGTACGTCATGCCGTCGCTCAAGCCCGGCGACTACATCGAGCGCATCCACCGCGACACGTTTGGTTTCCCCGAGGAGGGCACGCGCACGCTCGAGTCGTGGCAGTTTGCCTCGGGCACGGAGCCCTACCACGTCAGCCGTTTCGTCGTGATCCTGCCGCGCAAC
>JBBQNP010000006.1:0-66929 GCA_038330085.1 Planctomycetota bacterium
GCAGGAACTGCTGACCGAGTCCCTCGTACACCTTCGTCCACAGCCCGCCGCCGTTCGTCGTGCGCCAGACCGTCGGTTCGAAGCCCGCGACGCCGAAATCTTGTCCGACGGCGATGATCAGGCCCGGGTTGTTGGCGCTGACGCGCATTCCATAGAGCTCGCTCTCGAACAACGTGCCCTGGTCGGGGCCGATGCTCGTCCACGTCGTTCCGTTGCGGACATACAGCGCTTCACGAGCAATCGTCGATGGACCGTCAGAGATCGCATACAAGACGCCAGCGGGCGAGAACTTCACTTGGTTGTAGCGCGTACCGGGCACGGACTCCGGCGTCCACATGATTCCGCCGTTCGTCGACGAGTACACGCCGCCGTTGTTCTGACCCTGGAAGCAGATCGCGAGCTCGTGCGAATTCAGCGGGTTGGCCGCGACCGAGAACACGTCGAGCGCACCGATGCCTGTCGACGACGGCGCGAAGTTCGCGCCCGAGTTCGTGCTCTTCCACACGGCGAACGAGCTCGAACCGGTGTAGATGACGCTCGAGCTGCCGGGCGAGAACCTGACCGAGTTCACAGACAACGAGCCCGTTCCGCCGACGCCGAACGACCAGTTCACGCCGCCGTCGATCGAGCGGAACAGACCTTGTCCCGGTGAGCCCGCGTAGATCACGCTCGTATTGTTCGGATCGATCGCGATCGTGTTCACGACCAGCAACGGCCACGTGCCGTTGTGGAGCGGGCTCCAGTTCACGCCGTCATTGCTCGACGAGTACAACCCGAAGTTCTGGCTGCCGAACAATTGTCCGCCGCCGACCAGCACGCGCGTGCCGTCGTGCACGATGTCCATCACCGGCGTATTCGGCAATCCGGCCGAGCGGTTGAACCACGTCGTACCGCTGTCGGGCGAGAACCACACTTGCCCGCCGCCGAATGCGCCGCCGAAGCCGCAGTAGATCTTCTGCGCGTTGGTCGGATCGATCGCGATCGAGGTGCACGTCGTCGCCGCACCGATCGGAGGCGTCTTGTTGCTCCAGCTGACGCCGCCGTCCGTCGACAGCATCACGTTGATCGGCTGACTGCCGAGGGCATCGGCGACGCCGCACCAGATGCGCATGGGGTTCGTCGGATCGATGTGGACGTCGAAGACCTGGTCGTTGAGCCCGATCCCGAGGTTCTCCTGCGTGAAGTTGGCGCCCGCGTTGGTGCTCTTCCACACGCCGTCAAGGGTGCCCACGTAGGCGTCGCCGTTGGGTGCGAACTCGATGTCGTACACCGGCTTGCCCGCGAGATTCGTGACCTCGGTCCACGATGCGCCCGCATTCGTCGAGCGGAACAGCGTGCCCGCGCCACCGTTTGCCGGTGCGAGACCCGCGAGCACGATGCTCGCGTTCTGCGGTGACGCCGCCACGTCGGCGATGTCGCCGCCGAACGGGCCGAGGCCGTGCCAGTTGGCGGGAGCCAGCGAGGGCGCGGACGGGAGTGTGCTCGTCGAGCGCGATGCGGTGACCGCGGCGCGCGAGACGAAGCCGTTCTCGTCCATCCGCGTGACGACGCCGGGCAATGCGCCGGGCTTGTTCCAATCGGTGGCGTGAACCGTTGCGCTCGAGGCGATCGCTGCGCCGAGCACGGACAAGAAGAGGAAACCAGGTTGCATCGCGGACTCCAGGGGACGGATCGGACGAAGGGACGCGGACGAGCGACCCTCAATCTATCCAGCCTGCGAAGATCGCGTAACCCCGCTCGACGGATCGAACCGTCATCCCCTGACTCGAAGCGAGTGCACGCGATGCACGTGCAGCGCTTCACATCACGGTTGCCAGAGAATGTCTGCCGCGTTCGTGTAGTTGAACGTGTCGCTCGTGCAGAAGCTCGCCGAGTTGCGATAGCGCAGTTGGTAGTGCCGCAACCCCGGCGCGAGCACGTGGCCCTTCACCGACAGCGCCGGATCCCCACCCGACGGGTATAGCGACGCGCCGCCCTGGTTGATCTTCGTCGAGAGGCGCACGAAGGGTCCGCCGGTGCACTTCAACCCGTCTCCGAACACGTGTTGAGCGACGACAGATCCGCCTTGGAAGTACAAGACGGCCGAGTTCGGCATAGCCGAGCCTTCGAGTTCGAGCGTGTCGCCGGTCAAGCTCGCACGTCCGGTGGCCCGCAACGCTCCGCCGTGACCGAGCGAACTATTGCAGCCCGCGCGCTCGGACGGAGCGCTCTCGTTGCCGCACGGACACGCGGCACCGCTGCCGTCACCGAAGCACGAAAGCGTGCCCGTCAACTCGCACGCCGCGAGCGCGATCGGATGCTCGTTGTACGGACCCCCGATGGCGGCGAGGAGATCGAGACCGGGCGTTTCGGGCAGGTCGAAGACGGCGAGCGGGGAGCCGTACCAGAAGCTGGTCGTCGTCGCCTCCGGAACGAGCATCCATGCGCTCGGCCCTTTGCGTGAGAGGAACGCCGACGAACTCCCGAACAAGCCACTCACGAAGAGCTGCGGGCCCGCGCCCGTGCCCTCGTCGAACATCTCCATGCCGGTGACGGATTGCACGACGTCGGTCGAACCAGCGCCGCCGATCTCGACACCCAACCCGGTCCAAGTCGTCCCGTCCCAGCGCGCGACGCCGTTCGCCGGCACTCCGCCCGCCGTCGTGAACCGTCCGCCGACGTAGAGCGCGCGCGTCGCTCCATCCTGGAACGAGCGCAATACGTGCGCCGCCGTGTACGCAGGCGGCGTCGACGCGAGGCCGGTGCCGACGGGGCTCCAACTCGTTCCGTTCCAACGCGCAATGCCCGACGCCGCGACGCCGCCGATCGAACTGAACCAGCCACCTGCGTACAGCGCCGGGCCGGTGCCGTCGTCGTGCACGAGCAGCGCGACCGCCGGCGAGTTCGCAGGGAGGGTCGCGCCGATGTCGACCCAGCTCGTCCCGTTCGAGCGCATCACGCGGTCGTCCGTCGACATGTAGAACGTGAGGCCCGTGCCGTCGTCGAACTGCACGACGGAGAGCGGAACGGGCGTGCTGAAGTTCACCGCCGGCCCGAAGCCCTGCGGTCCGAGCTTCATGAACGTGTAGAAGAGCGGCCAAGCCTGCTGCGTTCCCCACATGTAGAGCGCTCGACCGCTGCCGTCGTCGAACATCGCCATCCCGTTGCAGACACCCTGCTCGAAGTCCGTGAGCTGGTACCAGTTGTTCCCGGATCGGCGGTACACGGTCGGCAAGTTGATGCCGTGGTAGCCGCAGTAGCACTGCTCGACCGCGTAGAGCTCGTGCGACACGTCGTCGCCGACGTACGCAGTCGGCGTGCCCGCGTAACCCGTCGCCGTCAGCGCTCCGAGGTTGCGCCACGTGTCACATTGCGCGCTCACCGCAGTGACGGATGCGAGGAGTGCCAGCGATGCGAGGACGAAGTGAAGCGTGCGGCGGTGTTGCATGGGAAGGCTCCGGCGAAAGGCAGGGATATCGGACCGGTAGCTTGCGCTGGACTGGCCGAGCGTTGCAATCGATCCGGATCTTGGCGGAGAACAGGCCTGCTCGGACCCTCGGGCAAGCATGTTTTTGCCCAAGCGAGCGGCGCGGACCGGCCCGTGGCCGACCCGCGCCGCATGTTTCGGGGACCGTCTTCTCTCAACGGAGCCAGAGCACGCGCACTCCGCCCGTCAGGTTGAAGGACGACGGCGTGCAGAAGTTCGCGCTGTTGCGGTACCACACCTGGTAGACGCGCGTGCCGCCTTCCGCGGGAACCGCGCCCTTCGTCGAGATCGGCAAGTCGCCGGGTCCCGGATAGACGGCCTGGCCGTTGACCGCGGCCGTCGTCGCGATGCGAACCACCGCTCCGTTCGTGCAGCGCAGGCCGTCACCGAACGCGGTGCCGCTCGTGCCCGCCACCGTCCCTTGGAAGAAGAGGCACGGTGCGGTCGCAGGCAGGTTGAGCGCGGAGAGGTTGAACGTGTCGGCGCTGACCGAGTTGTCGCCTTGCGGATAGAGCTGACCGCCGTTCGTCACCGAGTTCGCGCAACCTCTGCCCGTGCCACCCGTGTTGCCGCACGGGCAAGCGCCCGACGAACCGTCGCCGAGGCAGAACGTGTCGACCGTCGCCGGCTCGTAGTACGCGCCGACGAACACGTTCTCGGTGGTAGCGTTGTACTCCGGCCAGGTCATGCCGTAGTAGGGGAAGCCCTGGTCCGTCTCGGTGACGCAGCCCGAGATCGAGGGGCTGCGCGTGTCGAGTCCGCTGAAGTCGACGTTCACGTGCGCTTCGTCGACGGTCAGCGCGTTGTTGGTGAGGTGCATCGTCGCCATGTAGAGGTCGTGGTCCGTGTTGCTGCCCGAGTAGGACTCGGCATAGGCCACGACGAAGCGCTGTCCGTTGGAGTCGACGGCCGGATCGAGCTGGTTTTCGTAGGGTTGCGCGTTCTCGGCGACGGACAAGTTGATCGCGGATCCGACCGACGACCCGACCAGCGGAACGGCGATGATGTCGTCGTCCGTGCTGTAGTGCCGGCTGTACGTCACGACCCACGGACGCGGACCGCTCGCTCCGTCGAGAAGGCTCGAAGCGCTCGGGAACGTGTCGTTGTACGAGCTGGCGTCGATCGTGAACGCCGGCGAGGTGATCGCGCCGTCCCAGTGGACCTGCGCGGCCATGATGTTGACGTTCGCGCCGTTCCCGCGCATCCACGTGATGTTCCACTCTTGCGTGGCGAACGGAGGACGGCCGTCGGTCTTCGAGATGCGCGGGAACCAGTCGAAAGCGACGCTGTTCTCGATGTACACCGTGGGGGCGGCGACGGTGCCGTCGTAGTTGACCAGGTTGCAATGGATGTCCCAGTCGGAGGTCGAATACTGGCGCGTCCACACTGCCATGAAGTACGTCGGTCCGGTCAGAGCCGGATCGCCGCCCACGTCGGCGTAGATGCAGGAGCCGCCTGCAGCGCTCTGGATCTGGTGCTTCGCGTACAGGTTCACGGTCCCGTTCTGGTGCGCGCGCGCCCAGATCTCGCTGGGACCGCTGCCGTTCGGGCGCACTTGCGCCAACGTCAACGTCGTGTCGTACAACGCGTTGTAGGCGACGCGCGGCGCGATCCACGAATCGCCGGTGAGATCGATCCAGGTGCCCGAGTTGAAGTCGGGGATGCCGAAGTAGACCTCGACGAGGTAGTCGTCCGCGTCGGTCGCGCTGGCGTCGTACTGATAGCAGGCCGTCCAGTGTCCCGCGACGCCTGCGTTCGTGATGTCGGCCAGGGCGACGTGGGTGCTCGTGACTTCGAGTGCGTTCGTGGTGTAGAGCGGATCGACGACGAGCGGGTAGCGTGCGCTCGCGAGCACTTGCGCCGGCACGTCGAGGGCGAGCCGGCCGTTCTCGAGGCGCGCAGCGAGCTCTGTGCGCGTGCCGTTCGCGTCGACGACGACCGTGCGGCCGATCGACACGCCGCCGCGCTCATTCGCGAGCTCGATGCCGCCCGCGACTTCGCGCGCTTCGAGTTCGGACTCGAGCGACAGGCTGAGGGAGAGCGCGCCCGCCGCGGCCGGGCGTGACGCGAGCACGAAGCTCTGCTCCGCGGAGTCGGGCAAGAGGTGCCAGACTTCGCTCAAGCTACCGCGCCCGATCGTCACTTCGTCGCCGTCGATCGCGACGCCGGTCGAGGTCAGCGCGAGAGCCGTCCCGCCGACGCTGGCCGAAGCGAGCTCGACGCGCACCGGATAGTTGTGCGGCGCGCTCGAACCGAGGAAGGGGATGTACGTCGCGCCGCTCTCGTCGAAGCGCGCCTTGTACGTGCGGCCGCGCGCCCACGTCGCTCCGTCGGCGGACTGGTCGAAGAAGACACGGGAGAAGTCGATGGGCAGCTCAGCCGGCGCGTTGCCGGCGTTGCGCACGGCGGCCTCGCTCTTGAGCGGCAGTGCTGCGCGCGGCATGTCGGGGATGACGCGCTCGGGGTGTTCGCGGGCGGTCGGCTCGGCGGGTGCGGGCGTCTTGACGTCCGGCATCGCCTGGATGGGACGGGGGAATTTGGCCTGCGACTGCGCGCTCGAGATCGAGGCAAGCAGGGACGAAACGGCGAGCGCGGCGACGGCGGCCCGGGTTCGACGCGATGTGTGACGGATGGATTTCACGGGAGGATTCCTGTGCGAAAGGGGTTCTGGCGGGCGGGTCGCGCACTGCCGCGACCCCGTCTCCAGCCCACCGGGCGACACTCGCCCCCGACACCTGCCAGGAATTCGAGCGGTTTTGGAGCGTGCGGCGCTATCTCGGTCGAGATCGCGCTTGCCGTTAGAGTGAAGCCCTTGTCGAGCGAGAGCCAGATAGGGAAGAGCGCATCGCCGGGTCGGCGCTGGGCTCGGCACGCAGGCGTCGCCCTCGTGGCGCTGATCGTGAGCCTGGTTCTGGCGGAGGTCTTCCTACGCTCGTGCCATCCGATCGGGTTTCGCGCACCGATCGATCGTCACCGCGGCGACGAGTGGCGCAAGCTCGTTCACCGCGCGTCGAGCATCCCCGGTCTGACGTACGAGCTCAACCCCGGCGCGCACGGGCGCTTCCTCGACATGGATTGCGCGATCAACTCGCTCGGCATGCGCGGACAAGAAGTCGAGGCGCGCAAGACGTCGGAAACGATGCGCATCGTCGCAATCGGCGATTCGGTCACGTTCGGATGGAACGTATCGGCGCATGCGGCGTGGCCGATGCAGCTCGAGAGCACCCTGACGGTTCGCATGGATCCGCGGCGGGTGCAGGTCCTCGATTGCGCGGTCAGCGGCTACAACACGCACGACGAAGCGATCGCGTTCGAGGCGCGCGCGAAGCAGCTTCGTCCCGACATCGTGGTGTTGGGGTATTTCCTGAACGACCCCGAGCTCGCGCCGATGGCGCCGTTGCAGCGCTACTTCGAGCATCCGTCGTGGTGGCAACAGTTCAACTTGCTGCGGCTGTTCGCGAGCGCGCTCTACGCAAATGACGTGCGCAGGTTTGGGGGCGGCGACTACTACCGGTACCTGCACGCGAAGGAAGGTCCGTGCTGGCCGAGAGAGCTCGAAGCCATCGACCGCATGCGCGACGTCGCGCGTGCGCAGGTGCCGCACACGCTCGTCGTGATCTTCCCCGCCTTCCCGCGCGAGGGCGAATGGTCCGACTATCCCTGGCGCGATCTGCACGCGCAGGTCGCGGAAGCGTGGACAGATCGCGGCCTCGACGTGCTCGATCTGCTGACGATGTTCGAGCGCTCGGGATCACCGCCGCGCGAGCTGACCGTCGACACCGAGCACCCCAATCCGCGCGGTCACGAGCTCGCTGCGAAGGCGATCGCGGACGAGCTCGCGCGGCTGGGGTGGGTCGACTTGAAGTGACAAACCGCAATCGACGTTGGTCCGATGACCCGTCAAAACGCTCGCGCCCTCGTGTCCCATCTCCGAAGTTCGCGTCAGAAGTCGACTCGGATGCGGCTTCCTGGCACGGCGCCGCGACGACGCGTGTTCTCTGCAACACTCGGAGGAGCGGCAACGCAGCCAGGGAGCCGCAGACGGGTCGAAATCTGACGCGAACTTCGGGGACGGGACACTAGTTCGGCCCGAGCTCACGAAAGCGGCGGCAACTGCCCGGCGCGCACGAACGCGGCTTCGTACAGGTAGAGCCCGACGAGCGCGAGCAGCGACGACATCGCAAACAGCGGCAGCGCGTGCGGCGCGATCACACTGAGCGTCGACAGCGCCATGAGCAGCGTCGGCACCGCCACTCCGAACACGTTGGCGAGCGCGAACGGTCGCGGCAGGAACCCGATGCGCACGACGGGCAGGAACGCGGCGGCTTGCCGTGCGTTGTCGGTCGCGTGCGACATGCGCGCTTCGGCCAGCATGAACGCCCCGTGCGCGACGAGCGCCGCCGTCAACACGAGCGCGAGCTCGCGTGCGTCCGTGCTGAACGGCAACAACACGGCTGCTCCGCACATCACGGCTTGCACGAGCAGGTGGGGGAGCAGCAACTTGCCCTGCCACAGATCGCGGCCTTCGCACTGCTGGAAGAGGAACGCCGTGTAGCCCGCGACACCGAGCGCGAGCACGGCGTCGACCCAGCGCATCGTCTCGGCGGCAGTGACCGCGCCGAACCAGCGCAGCGCGATCGTCGCCGTCACGCTCGCGCCGAACGCGCTCAGGACCCAGCCGCCCTTGACGAGCCAACTCCGCGTGTTGGGCCGCGTGAGCAAGCGATAGAACAGCATCGGCCGCGCGAGGTCGTGCACGAGCAGCGCCGTCGTCGCGACCAGGAACACGAGCGCCAGGATCTCGGGCAACCAGTCGGCCGCGAACCCTTCGAGGCCGAGGTACGCAGCGAACGGGGCGATCAGTGCTGCGCCCGCGGCGATGCCCTTCGTGACGAGGTACGCGGCGACGTGCCAGCCCCACTCGACCTTGTGACCGGCGTCGAGCACGGTGCGCGTGTCGGGGACGAGCGGCAACTCGTCGGGCCACGGCTCCAGCTTGTGCGGGGGACGGTCGCTCCACAGGTACGTGTCCGGGCGCTCCGCAGCACCCGGCGTGAGGAGCGTCGGCTCGATGCCGAGGTAGTGCACGTTCGGACCGGTGCGCTGCTCGAGGCGACGTTGTTGCGTCTCGCCCTCGAACTCCACGAGCATCTTCGCGATGCGCGAAGTCTTGTCGTGCACGTCGCCGGCGATGATCGCGTTCTCCGGACATACGACGACGCAGGCGGGCTCGAGGCCTTTCTCGACACGGTGCGCACAGAAGTGGCACTTCTCCGCCGCGCCCGAGTCCTCGTTCAAGTAGATCGCGTCGTACGGACAACCCTGCATGCACGCGCGGCAGCCGATGCACGCGTCGCGATCGAGGTCGACGATGCCGTCAGGGCGCTTCGAAAGCGCGTTGACCGGACAGATCGTGACGCACGGAGCCTTGCTGCAGTGGTTGCAGCGCAGCACCGCGAAGTGGCGCTTGATCGCCGGAAAGCGGCCCTTCTCCTGGTACTTGACCCACGTGCGGAAGCTCCCGACCGGCACGTCGTTCTCGGACTTGCACGCGACGGTGCAGGCGTGACAGCCGATGCACCGGCGGTGGTCGATGAGGAAGCCGTACTGCATGCGCGCCGACGAAGCGTGCGACATGATGCCGTGCAGGCGGAGCGCGACAAACAGAATTGGTCGGACCTCGCGCATGGGCTGCGCGAGCCCTGGCCACTCACTCGATCGTGCGCATGTAGAACGTGGGCTTGGCCGAGCCCGGCACCTTCACTTCGACGCCGTAGCGCTTGGAACGACCGAGCTTCTGCACCTGCATCGGCGTGAGCCGGACGCCGGCGATGGAGCTGCCTCCTGAATCCGGCAAGGCGCGGAACGAGATCGAGTACTCGCCCGGGCTGACGGATCCGTTGCCGTCCGTGTCCGCGAAGAAGATCAGGGACGCCGTGACTTCCGGCGGGCTCTCGATGCGGATCGGGGGCACGCCGTTCACGAGTTGATTCTCGGTGACGCGTCCAGGCAGGGTGATCACCACCTCGGGAGGCCCCGTGATCCGGAGGGTCGTGGTGCCACCCGAGCTGTCCGGGCTAGGCGACGCGCAGCCGGCCATCAACAAACCCATCAGCACGCTGCGCGTCGTCTTCATCGTGACCTCTGCATCGGAGCCGATCTGGCGTTCAGGGAGCGAGCGTCAGCGTCGTGTCGGATGCCACGACCTCAGCGCCGTCGGCCCACACGGACGTCATCACCCGGATCGGCTGGTTGTACCACCCGCCGACGGGACAAGGCAGCGTCACCTCGAGCGCGCGCGGATCGTCGTTGCTGCGAACCGCCTTGCTCCAGCGACCGGGCAGTCCGTCCTGCAGTGCGTCGATGAACACGGCGGCTCCGTCGATGCTCGAAGCGTGGTAGGCGAGGAGGTGCCCGTTCGCCGCCGTCGTCTGGATCAGCGACTGGATCGTCGCGTCCGGAATCGGCTCGAAGCGCAAGCGCACCGTCTGTCCGCCGGTGATCGGATCGCGCACGTTCATCTGTCGGCGCACCTGGATCCCGTTCGGAACGATGAGATCCGGACGCGACCACGCACCGATGCCGACAACATGCGGTTGACCGGCAGAGGACTGGGCCAGGGAGAGTGCGAAGCCTCCCATGAGCGCGACGCAACCCGCGACGAGGAATGTGATGTTCTTCATGGAATCGGGTCCTTTCTGGACGGGTTCGGATCAGTGGTGGCTGAAGATGGAAGTGTGATTGGATGCGTCGGTGACCTCGACCTGGACCGAAAGGTGGTCGGTGTTCCAGCCCGAAACGTCACCGGCCGAGAGCGAAATGTTGGAGATGGAGAGCCCGCTTCCGCTCTGGGTGGAGGCGAACTCCTTCATGTTCTCGCCCGTGTCGTACGTGCCGTTGCCGTTCGCGTCCTCGAACACGCGCACGAGCGCGCTCGACAGATGCGCTCCGGGTTCCGGGTCGACGCTGACGTTCGACATGGATCCCTGCAGCAACCACCAGTTCATGCCGGCGTGGCCGAAGTTGATCCGACACAAGCCGGCGATCAGCACGCTCGTGTCGTCGATGTCGGCGATCCTGCTGCTCATGCAAGACGGGCTGATCATCAACGCAGGCAGCAGCACGAACAGCCGCCCGATTCGTCCAGTGAGCTTGGGAACTTTCCGCGTGATCATGATCACCTCTCCGGCCGAGCCGGTTCTCGAGAGCACATCGCGTCGAGGAGGCTGCGACTCGCGGTCTCCTCCGATGCGACGACGCGCGCGCGTGAGATCGGTTGCACACGAAGGCGCGCGGCGAGCACAAGTCGTTGCGGTGCAAGGTCGAGGAAGGGAATGAAAAACCGCGGCGCCTCAGTCGTGATCGATCACGACGCGGATCGTGCGTGCCGCGGCTCGCCCGATCCCCTCCCTGCCGGGTGTCCAATCTCGGGAAGATCGGCACCGACTTCGCGCGCTCGGACTTCCGCGTCCGACTTGGCGCTCGATCACGCATCGCAACCCAAACGCGTCGTAGCAGTTGCGCGTGCAGCGATCACGCCGTCGCGCGCGCCGAAACGACGAGCCAAACCGCACACGCGACGATCGCGGCCAGCGCGAGCTTGCACGCGACCCAGAACGTCGGCGCGCCGTAGTCGAGCTCGACGTCGCACGCCGACGCGGGCAACTGGATCGCGGTGAAGGCGTAGTCCGCGCGCCAGATGTGCGCTTCGTTGCCGTTCACGCGCGCGTTCCAACCCGGATACCAGGGGTGAGCGGTGACGAGCCAGCCTGACGCGCCGGCTTCGACGTGCAGGCGGATGTGTCCTGGGATCTCCGAACCGAACGTGACCGTGCGTGACGCGCTCGACGCTTTGTCGCTGTCGCTCGGGACCGGCATGTCGTCGCGCTCGAGCACGACTTCGCGCGCCGGATCGAATCCCGCGGCGGTCACCTGATTCCACGAGTCCTCTTCGCCGGCCGATGCGTGCGACTTGCTGACGACGTGGTACATCGACGTCGCGCGATCGAATCCGAAGAGCGTGAACCGTCCGACCGGCCCCTCCGCGTGGAAGTCGCGGTCCGCGAAGCCGAGATCGAAGTACAGACCCCCGGACAGTTGCATTCCGTCGCGCTCGAGACGCCATGTGTCCGACTGCGCGTGCGTGGGCAACACCTCGGGCGACTTCATCGCCTGCTGCACGCACCCGTCCCAGTCGGATCGCGCGCGCAAGACGAAGGCTCGGCCGGGCTCAGCGTCCGTCGAGCTCGCGCGCAGGCGCAAGAGCTTCTCGCTCGAATGCGCGACGGGGGCGAAGCGCATCGTCGCGCCGAGTTCGTCGATTGCCGTGTCCTGCATCTGCGCCTGCGTGAAGCTCGTCTTCGCGATCACCGTGCTGTTCGCCGCGTCTTCGAGCGTCACGTCGACCGAGCACGCGAGGTTCGTCGCAGGCCGCTCGAAGCGCAGGCGGATCGAATCGAGGCCGTCACGCACGCCCGTGAACGTTTGCACGAGCTCGCTCCCGCGCACGATCTCTCCCGTTCCGACGTTTGCGCTCGGGTTCGGTCCAACGGATCCGAACGCTGTGTCCACATCCAGCCACCCGTCTCCGTCGAGCACGCCGTCGATGCCGAACAGTTGAAGGCCTTTCGTCGTCGCTTTCCGCGCGAGCATCCAGTTCACGGAGCGGCCGAAGTTCTCGAAGAACAACCGCTCGTAACGTCGGATCACCAGCGCGTCGAAGCTCGCCGGTTGTCGGATGCCGTACACGATGTTCGAGCACGGCGGCAGGATGTCGTCGCCAAGCACGACGAGTTGCCGCCCGTGCGCCGCCGACTTCCACTGCTCGATCGCCGGTGTCACGGGGAAGAAGTGCTGGCGGTTGGTGAGCGGCATGTAGCCCTTCAAGAGCGCGCCGCTCTCGGCATACACGAGCAGCACGAGAGCCCACACCGAGGCCATCCGCACCCACCGGTTGGACATGAGCCACACCGCCGTGAGCAAGGCGATGCTCGTGCCGATCAGGCGGGTCATCTGCGCGACGTGTTCGGCGGATCCCGTCGCGAGCAACGCGCGTTTGTCGTCCGCCACGATGCGTCCGACGGTCTCGATGACGCTTGCCGCGTTCGACTTCGCCAAGAAGAGGATCCCACAGCCGAGGACGAACGCGAAGCCCGCTGCAACGAAGTTGCGTTTGCTTTGCAGCGCAAAGTGAGCCGTGAACGCCGCCAGGCAGGCAATGCAGAACGCACCGACGATCTGGCTGCGGTTGATCGGCGCCATCGAAAGACCCGGCACGTGGTCCCAGATCACGCCGCTCCCGCCGACGTCGTACGCGTAGACGAACCACAGCACGAACCCGCCCGCGAAGAACGCGCAGGCGCGCCGCTTGGCGACGAACAGGAACCCGCACAGCGCCATGATCGTCGCCGTGCCGCCGACGTAGGCCATCGTCGCGATCGTGTAGTCGGGCCGCGGCAACGTCGCGTTCAGGTAGTAGGGCGTCGACGGGTTGCCGAGCAGGTTTGGGAACAGGAGAGCCGACCACGTGCGCAACCCGAGCGGGATCTGTCGCCCGGTGCGATCGCTGAGCATCGCGCTCGTGTGCAGGTACTCGAAGAACGGCAACGTCTGGAGGGTGCCGATCAGCGCCGCGATCACTCCGCACGCGAGCAGTTGTCCGCCGAGCACGACGACGTTCCAGCGCGCTTCGTCCGACCCGCGCGCGTCGCGCCACACCGCCAGCAGCCGGAAGAGCGCGTACGTCGCGACGACGAGCAGCACGAAAAAGAGCGTCTCGGGATGCCCGGCGAACTGCAGCATCACGAGCGCAGCGACGAGCCACGCGAAGAGTGCGGGCGTGGACGCGCGCCACCACGGTGGCGAGGTGCCGGAGAACCGTGTGCGCTGCACGATCCGCTCGACGAGGAACAACGACGCCGGCAGGAACGCCGCGACGCCGGAGTGTGGGTAACCGATCAGCACGACGTTGTGTCCGGCGTACGCGAACACGATCGCCCCCAGGATCGACGCGCTGAACGCGAGGCGCAGCTCGCGCAGGAAGAGGAACGTGAAGAACGAGAGGCAGAAGAGCTTCGCGACCGACGCGACGACGACAGCGAGCGCGAACGGCAGCACGTAGTACGGCACGCTGAAGAGCGACAGCACGCCGCACTGGTAGTTGGCGAGCTGCGGCGCGCCGTTGCCGTTCCATGGGTTCCACAGCGGCATGCGGCCCGCGTGCAGCTCGTCGCGCTGGAACTGAAGCCACGACTGCATCTGCAGCCACACGTCGCTCATCAGCTCGTTGCCCGGTCGCCAACTGTCGGTGACACGGGTCAGGCTGAACACCTGGCTGATGTCCGCCGGCGACCAGACGCCGTCGTGCAAGTGCGCGATCGGATTGCGCGTGAACGCGAGCGCGAAAAACAGGCATACCAGCGCACCGAACCACGTCTCGCGGCGGCGCGTGCTCGGCGCAGACGGTGTGCTGCCCCCGTTCATGGGGCTCGCAGTGCGCGCGCTGAAACGAGGAGCCAGCCTGCGCACGCGAGTGCCCCGACGAGCGTCACCAGGGCACCGACGATCACGCTCTTCGGCTCGTAGTCGAGCTCGACGCGGCTCGTCCCGGCCTCGAGCTTCACCGCGCCGAACGCGAAGTTCGCGCGCACGAAAGGTCGCTCGATGCCGTCGACGCGCGCTTTCCATCCCGGATACCAGGCTTGCGAGATCACGAGCCAGCCGGGGTTCGTGCGCGTCGCTTGCAACACGATGTGTCCGTTGTCCTCGCGCAGGATCTCGGCGGGGCCGTCGTCCTTGCCGTCGCCTGCGCCGGTGAGGTTCGCCGGTGCGTACGTGCTCGGACCGCTGCCGTCCGCCACGCCTGCACCGGCGGCGGCGTCAGGATCCTCGAGCACGACCATGTGCACCGGATCGAAGCCCGGTTGTCTGACGGCCCTCGATGCGCGGCGCTCGTCGAGCACGCGATAGGCGTGCGTGACGGTGTGGTAGCGCGACACCGCGTCGCGGTACTCGTACACGGCGTACGGACCGATCGATCCCGACGCGCGGAAGTGCTGCAACGCGAAGTGCAAGTCCACCGCGATCTGTCCGTCGAGAACGCGTCCGGCCTGCCGCGTCTGCCACACGAGCGCGTGCTCGTGCCACTTGCCGTTCGGCGGATCGAGGAAGCCCGCGTGTCGCCAGACTGCGCGGTTCGCGTTCCAGCCGTAGTCCTTGCGGCCGAGGAGCGACCACGCGCTGTCCGCGACGCCGTCGGGCGAAGTCACGTGCAAGGTGAACGTGCGCTCGCTCGCGTGTTGCGGCGGCTGGAACGTGAGGCGCGTGTAGACGCGGTCGCGGCCGAGCGGGTCGAGCTCACCGGGCTCGATCGTCGAGTGCGCGACGACCTCGCCGCTCGCCTTGTCGGCGATCGAGAGGTCGAACGTCTGCACCAGGCTGCGTCCGCCGCTCGCGAAACCGACGCGCACCGCGCACAGCGCGTCGTCGAACCCGTTGAAGTCGAGCTCGACGTCTTGTCCGGGCACGATCGGCGCCGTGTCGTAGTACTCCTCGGGCCGCTCCTCGACGAAACCCAACGCCGTGTCGACGTCGATCCAGGCGTCGGTGTCGAACACGATGCCGATGCCGAAGAGCTGCAGCCCGCGCGTCGTCGCCCATTCGACGTCCTGCCAGTTGCCGTCCTGGCTGAAGAGGATCCGACGCAGGAGCTCGAAGCGCTTGATGTTGATGCCGTCCCACACCGCGATCGATGGGATGCCGTACACGGCGTTCGTGTGCGGGGGCAGCGCCGTCGGACCGATGAACACGCTGCGCTTACCTGCGGTCTTCGCGCGCACGGCTTCGATCATCGGCGTCACCGGGTACACCATCCGATCGGGCGTGATCGGGTTGTAGTCGGACATCAGGTCGCCGGTCTGTGCGTAGGCCGCGATCACGAGGACGAGCGCGCACACGAGCCGCAGTGCGCGCGAGCGCGCCACGAACGCCAGTGCGACGCTGCCCACGCCGATCAGGAACAGCGTGCCGATGTGCTGGATGTGCTCGAGCGACATCGACGGGATCATGTCGCGGTTGATGTTGCCCTCGCGCAGCTTCCACGTCTCCGCCGCGAGCGACAGTGCGCCGGCTCGGAAGACGTAGAGGAACAAGAGCCCCGCCGCGACGACAGCGATCGCGCGCGCGCCATCACGCTTCTTGTCCGTGTCCGGCGGGGGATCGACGATGCGATCGACGAGGAACGCGGCGCACACCGCGACGCATGCATGTCCGAAGAACTGGCTGCGGTTGATCGGCACCATCTTCAGCGTCGGCACGAGCTCGAACCACGACTGGGTGCCGAACAGGCCGAACGCATACACGACCCACACGACGCCCATCACCGCGAACCACGTGAGGATGCGGCGCCTGCGGACGAGGAACGGAGCCAGCACGGCGAGCAGCAGCGCGATCGCGCCGACGTAGCTCAACGTGACCGAGTCGAAGTCGGGCCGCGGCAGGTTGTAGTCGACGAAGTACGCGTTCGCCGGGTTGCCGAGCAGGTCGGGGAACGCGAGGCACGGCCACGGCGCGATCGCGAGCGGCGTCTGTCCGCCGGCGGTGCGGTCGCCGAAGATGAAGCTCTCGCGCAAGTATTCGAAGAACGGCAGCAGCTGCACCATCGCGATCGCCGCGGCCAGCATCCCGGCGACGCCGAGCTGCGCGCCGAGCACGCCGAGGTCGCGCCGCGCGCGCGGCACGTCGCGGTGATCCATCCACAGCGCGATGCCGCGTGCGACCGCGTACAAGATCGACGTGCCGAGCGCGAAGTAGAACGTCTCCGGATGTCCGAGCAGGATCCCGACGACGAGCACCAGGACGAACGCCGCCATGCGGCCGGGGAACTCGACGCGCCACCAGCCCGGACGCATCGGTCCGCGTCGACGCGCATGCTCGAAACCCTGCGCGATGCGCTCGATCGCCCACAAACCCGCGGGCGCCATCATCGCGACCGACGACTGCGAGTAGCCTAGCCGCAGGATGTTGTGCGCCGAGAACGCGTACACGACGCCGCCGAAGAAGCACGCGATCGGAGCGAGCTGCAGCGCGCGCAGGAACAAGTACGTGAACCACGTCAGGGCGAACAGCTTCAGGAACGCCGTCAGCAGCACCGCCGTCTTGAACGAGAACAGGTAGTAGCACCACGTCAGCGGCGAGAAGACCGCTGACTGGAAGTTCGCCAAGTGCGGCACGCCGAAACCGTTGAAGCGGTTCCATAGCGGCATCTTCCCTTGACGGATCTCGTCGCGATCGAAGAGGTACCAGGGGTGGTACTCGACCGACACGTCGGAGATGAGCTGGTTGCCCGGATGCCAGCCGTCCTGCACGTGCACGAGCGGCAGCTCCTGCATGAAATCGACCGGCGCGAACGTCGAGTCGCCGAAGCGCGTGATCGGGTTCCACAGGAACGCGACGACGATCGCGGCGACGGCGAGTGCCGCCCACACGAGCTCGAAGCGCGGGCGCGGTCGCGGATCACCCGGCAGGCTGCCCGGCTCGTCCGTCACGAAGTCGACTCCGTTCGGTCTCATGTTGGCTCGGGGGATCGTGCGTTGACGAACGCGACGACCATCATGCACAAGAGCGCGAGCAGCCCCACGCACGAGATTGCGATGCCGGTGCGTACGCTCGACGGCGCGAACTCGAGCTCGATCGTGCTGTCGCCCGCGGGCAGCGCGAGAGCCGAGAACGCGACGTTCGCGCAGTAGAGCGGCACCGAGACGCCGTCGACGCGCGCGCGCCAGCCTCGATACCAGGCGATGTCGGCCACGAGCCAACCGGGCTTCGTGCGATGGGCGCGCAGATGGACGAGGCCGTCGCGCTCGAGAAGCACCTCGACACCCGCAGTTTCGTCCGCCGGCGCGTGCGGGTCGGGCTGCGCAGGATCGACGTCTTCGAGCACGACGAGCGAGCGCGGATCGAAGCCGGGCCGCATCACGGCCATCGACGCGTCCTCCCACGTTCCCGCGGCGTACGCGCGCGAGACGGTTCGAAACCGAGCTGCATCGGCGCAGCTGCGCGCGGCGAACGAACCGATCTGTGCTTCGAACTGCAGCGATGTCGGATCGTCGTCGGGTTGCAGCGCGATGCGTCCGGGCACCGGGGTCGAGCCCTGGGTCGCGACCCAGTCCGTTGAATCGTGCACACCCGTTTCGTCGCCGACGTTGCTCGCGCCGCGGCACAGCACCGACCAGGAGTGACCCGCGAGCGCGTCGTCGGAGGCGATCGTCAGCACGAGCTTGCGTCCCGACTGCCGCTCGGAATCGGGCAGATCGATGTTCGAGGGGAGGTGGATCTGTCCGCGCGGGCGCAGGTCACCCGGCGCGTACACGGACTCGACGAGGTGCCGGCCGGTGAGCGCGTCGTCGAGCGTGACATGGAAGGTGCACTCGTTGCGCCAGCCGTTCGTGATCCACTCGAAGGCCAGCGGTCCTGGCCGGCCGCGCACGTCGACGAAGCGCTGCACGAACGGCGACGCGGGCAGGATCTCTGAGCTCGAAAACGACATGCCCGGCGTCGGCGTCTCGCCGTCGGCGAGCGTTGCGTCGGTCCAGCGGTTGCGCTCGAGCACGATTTCGGCGCCGAACAGTCGCTGCGCCCGCTCGGTCGCGCGCGTGATGCAGCCGTTCTCGATCTTGAACTGCGCGCGCACCAGCCAGTCGCAGCGCCTCGTGCGCTCCGGATCGTCGGCGCAGAGCTGTCGCAGCCCGTAGGCGAGGTGCGTGTCGGGTTGGAGGCCGTCCGCGCCGAGCACGATCACCTGCTTGCCGTCGGCGAGCCGCGCGAGCTGCTCGACGTCGTGGGTCCGCGGGTACACGATCGACTGCGGCGCAAGCGGGTTCACGCCGCTTTGGATCCATGCGGTCTGTGCGAACAGCGCTAGAGCTGCTCCGATCACCAAGGCTCTGCGCCCGCGACCAGGACCGATCGCCAGCGCGAGTGCGACGCACATCAAACCGGCGCAGAACGTGGCGCTGATGGCTTCGACGTGCGCGTTCGAGGACATCTCGACGAACACGCGCTGTGCCTCGGGCAAATGTGCGAACGCGACCTTCGCCAACGTGTCCGCCGAGGCGCGCAACGCCCACAAGCTGCACATGCCGAGGACGAGGACGGCGAAGGCGATGCGCGCGTCGGCCGTGCGCCGTGATGCGACGACGCGATCGAGGGCGAACGCGACCAACACCGCGATCGAGAACGCGAACACGACGACGCCTTGTTGGAGGGGTGCGATCGACCCTCCAGGCCACAGCGCGAGCACGACGCGGCTCGGCCAGCCATGTGCGGTCGCGAACCAAGTTGCTGCCGCGACCGCGAAGAAGATGCCCGCGCGCCGTCGACGCGCGAAGCACGCGCCGAGCACCGCCAGGAAGAGCGCGAGCGACCCGACGTACTCGGTCAGGACCGCGCGGCGATCCGTTCGGACCGCGCCGTCTGTTTCGCTCGGCAACGTCCCACTTGGATCGGTCGCGATGGGGGATGCCGCGACTTGGAACGCAGCCGTCGGGCTGCCGAGCAAGTCGGGGAACGCGTCGAGCGCCAACGCGTCCGACGACAGCGGCTCACGCGCCTGGGCGAGCGTCGCATCGGGCACGACGTGATCCATCCGCTCGAACCAGGGCAGGAACTGCACTGCGCTGATGCACGCAGCGACGGCGAGCGCGGCGATCAGACGTGCGCTGACGTGACGGATCGCGCCGCTCGCGCGCATCGATCGGTCCTCTCTCGCGCCGATGCGGAAGAGGCGGACCGCCGCGTAGGCGAGCACCAAGAGCAGCGCGAACAGAAAAGTCGCGAAGCCGCCCGACAAGTACCCGACCGCGACGACGACGGCGAGAGCAGCGCTCGTTCCGAAGCCCTCACGAGCGCGAGGTCTCGTCGGCTTTCCTTCGATCGCACGCTCGGCCGCGCGCGCCATGCGTTCGACGAGGTACAGCCCGGCCGGAGCGAGCACCGCCGCGGCCGAGCTCGGACCGAAGAGCCCGATCACGTTCGACCCCGCGAACTGGAACGCGATGGATCCTGCGATCGCAGCCGCGAACGCGACGCGCATTTCGCGCAGGAACAGGAACGTGAACAACCCCAGAGCGAACAGCCGCGCGAACGCCGACCACAGTGCCGCCGCGCGCGTGTCGAGCACGTACCAAGGCAGCGTGAACGGCGACAGCACCGCCGCGTCGAGGTTCGCGAAGTGCGGCGCGCCCGGTCCCGACAGCCCGTTCCAGAGCGGCAAGCGTCCGTTCCGGATCGCCTCGCGCGAGAACAACGCCCACGGCACGTAGCGTGACCACGTGTCGACGACGACCTCCGCAGCGCGCGTGCTCGCCGCGGCTCCGTCGCCTGAAGAAACCGCGCCGGCCGAGCCGACGTCCTTCGGCGCTTCGACGCGCGTCAACGGCGAGCGCTGTCCGATCTGCGCCGGCACGAGCACTTTGTCCGTGCTCACGATCGGCGTCCATAGGAACACCAGCGTGAACAACGCGATGAGCAGCGCGCCCCCGACGAGCTCGCGTCGCGACCTCCTCTCCGGGAAGCGCGGCGGATTCGGTGCGCGCGACGTCATGATCCGCGCGCGTCAGCTCTCGCGCACCATGCGCTCCAGTCGATCGAGCCCCATCTCGAGGTTTGGCATCGGCGGCCCGAACGAGAAGCGCATCCACTGGCGGTACGGCGAGGGTCCGCGCCGGCGCTTGCCGGGGTTCACGTCGAAGAACTCGCCCGGGACCGTCATGACCTTGCGCTCGAGCGCCCGGCGGAAGAACGACATCGCGTCGTCGAGCGGCTCGGGGAGCTTGTCGAGACAACCCCAGGCGTAGAACGTGCTCGTCGGACGCGCGGCGAAGCGCACGCCCATCTTCTCGAGGCGCTCGACCATCACGTTGCGCTTCTTCGCGAACCCCACGCGCATCGCGTTCGTCTCCTGGTCGGCGCGCGCGGGCTCGAGGACCTTCAGCGCAGCGCGCTGTGCAATGCGCGACGGACCGCCGTCGAGCGAACTCGCCGTGCGCGCCATCGTCTCCATCATGTGCGACGGACCGACCGCCCAGCCGACGCGCCAACCGGGGTAGCGGTAGCTCTTCGTGAGACCGTCGACGAGGATCACGGGATCGCGGTCGACGTCCTCGACGAACGGTGCGCCGCTGACAGGCCCCGCCATGGGCTTGCCGTCGGCGGTGTACGTGAAGTGGCTGTAGAACTCGTCGAGGACGAGCGTCACGTTGTGCTTTCGCGACGTGTCGACGAGCGCTGCGAGCTCAGCACCCTGCAGCATGTTCCCCGTCGGATTGCACGGGTTGCTGATGACGAACGCCCCGAGCCCGCGGTCCTCGATCTCGTGCGCGAGCCGTGCCGCCGGCACGAGGAACCCGTCTGCTTCGCGCGCGCGGATCGGGATCGGCGTCAAGCGCGCGAGGTGCAGGTCGAACATGTCCTCGTACGCCGTGTAGTCGGGGATCTGGTATCCGACGTTGACGTGACCGAGCGCAGCAAACGCGCGCGTCAGCGCGAGACGACCGCCCTGCGCGACGCAGACGTTCGAAGGCTTGTACTGCGACTTCTTGCCGACGCGATAGAGTCGGTTGTAGTGCGCCGCGATCACCGCGCGCAGCTCCTCGGTGCCGCCGAGCGGACCGTACGCATGGTCCTCGGGCTTGATCTCGACCGAGTCGACGCGCGGCGGCGCGCCCTCCATCGGACCCACCTCGGGCTGTCCTTGACCGAGGTTGCACCAGTCAGGATGGCCGTTCACGAAACCGAGCTTGCTCGCTTCGTGGACGACCCAGATGACGCCCATGAAGGGCACTTCGCGGAAGGCGGACGGCTTGTCGGTCGAAGTTGTCTTGTGGGGCGATGTCGTCATGGGGATGCGAACGATGAGGGGGGACGTCGGCGTCGGCAACGGAGGGCGCAGGCATAGAATCTACGATCCTGGCACGAGGAACGTCACGTTCGACGCGTTGGCTTCTGTTTCGTGATATTCAGGTCGATCAGGAGATCACTCATGAAGTTGCGCGTCATCCTCATTGCGCTCGTCGTTCTGGCCGGACTCTACTTCCTCAACCGGAGGATGAACGAGACGCCCAGGTACCGCGACGACTCGCCCTCGACCGGCACGACGCCCGGGGGCGAAGTGCGCGCGGAGTTCACGGTCGGGTTCATCCCGGTGACGTGCCACCTCACCTGCCCGGTGACGAGCTGGGTGACGGACCACAGCACAGCCGGGACACGCTTCAAGGCGCAGAAGTTCCAGGACTTCGCCGCGATGAAGGAAGCGCTCGCCGCGCGCAAGATCGACGCGACGTTCATGATCACGCCGCTCGCGATGAAGATGGCGGAGGACGGACAGCCGGTGAAGATCGTCTACCTCGGTCACCGCGACGGAAGCGCGATCATCGTGCCGCTCAAGAGCCCGATCAAGGACTTCGCCGAGCTCAAGGGCAAGACGGTCGCGATCCCCGGCCGCTTCTCGAACCAGAACATCCTCATGCGCAAGATGATGAAGCAATACGGCATGAAGGACGGCGACATCACGCTCAAGGAGTTGCCGCCGCCCGAACACCCGACGGCGCTGGCCGCAGGTGTCATCGACGCGTACATCATCGGCGAGCCGTTCGCCGCGAAGGCGGAACTCGACGGGACCGGGCGTGTGCTCTACCAGTGCGGCGAATTGTGGCCGGATTTCATCTCGTGCGGCCTCGTCGTGCGCCAGGAAGTCATCGATCAGAAGCGCGCGCTCGTCGAAGAGCTCGTGCGCGGCATCGCAACGTCCGGCAAGTGGCTCGACCAGGACAAGGACAACGGCGCGCAACACCGCAAGGACGCGGCGATGGTCGTCGGCAAGATGTTCTACAACCAGAAGCCCGAGCTCTTGGCGTACGTGCTCACGAAGGACGTCAACCGCGTCAGGTACACCGGCCTCAAGCCGCCGAAGGAGCGCTTCGACGAGATGATGCAGCTCGGTGTCGAGATGGGGCTCTTCCCGCGCTTCATGAAGTTCGAGGAGTACTGCGACACGAGCTTCGCGCCTGACCTCGAGACGCTGCCCGTGACGTTCGATCGTCTGCCGGAAATCGACAAGGTCACCGCGCAGTGAACCCCTGGCCGTACGTCGTCACGGCGCTCGCCGTCGCGACGATCTTCCTCGCGCGCAAGCTGCGCGATCCGTGGGCCCGGGTGCTGCTGCCGCTCTCGACGGGCGTGTTGTTCGTGTGCCTCTGGCAGTTCATGTCGGACTGGAAGAACTACGACGTGACCATGCCGGACGGCAGCTCGCGCCACGTGGTCATCCTGCCGACGCCGTGGGACACGGTGCTGTCGATGCGGCAGCCAGTGATGGACGGCAAGCTCCTGCAGTACATCGTCGCCACGCTCAACCGCGTCGCGATCGGATTCGGGATCGCGGTCGTGTTGGGCGTGCCGATCGGTTTGTGGGCGGGCTGGTACTCGCGCGGGTTTCAGGCGATCAACCCGCTCATCCAGGCCTTGCGACCGATATCGCCGATCGCGTGGATCCCGCTCGCGGTCTTGTGGTTCGGGGTCAAGGACGCGTCGGCGATCTTCCTCATCGCGCTCTCGTCGTTCTTCCCGGTCGTCACCGGCACGATGGCGGCGGTGCGCACGATTCCGGTCGTGTATGTGCGTTCGGCGCAGAACTTCGGATTGGAGGGCTTGGAGCTCTTCCGACGCGTCGTGCTCCCGGCGTGCCTGCCGCAGATCATCACGAGCCTGCGCATGGCGCTCGGGATCGCGTGGATGGTGATCGTCGCCGCGGAGATGATCGCGGTCGATGGAGGACTCGGTTACCTGATCATGGACTCGCGCAACGCCAGCAACTACGAGCGCGTGCTCGGCGCGATGATCGTGATCGGGCTCATCGGTGTCGTCCTCGACTTCCTGATGCGGCAGCTCGAACGGTCGGACGAAGTGCGCTGGGGCTTCCCCAACCTGCGCGCGCCCGAGAAGCTCGAGCGCGTGCGACGCGTGTCCGTGAAGTCGACCCATTGATCGCCGCGAGAGCACCATGGAGCTGAAGCAACCCTCTTCCGCACGTCCTGCACCGAACACGACGGAGCGCACCATCACCGAGCAGAAGATCGTCGTGCGCGGCGTGAACAAGTCCTTCGTCCGCAAGGAAGGGGACCTGCGCGTCCTCGAGGCCGTCGACCTTTCCATCGACAAGGGCGAGTTCGTGTGCCTGCTCGGTCCGTCGGGCTGCGGCAAGTCGACGCTGCTCAACATCATCTGTGGCTTCGATCAGCCGACGTCCGGCGCGGTCGAGATCGACGGACAACCCGTGCTCGGTCCGGATTCGCGACGCGTGTTCGTGTTCCAGGAGTACGGGATCTTCCCGTGGGCCAGCGTGTGGGACAACATCGCGCTCGGGTTGCGCGATCGCTCCAGCGAAGAGCAGCACCGCATCATCGACCACTACATCGAGCTCGTGGGCTTGAAGGGGTTCGCGAAGACCTATCCGGCGGAACTCTCGGGCGGCATGAAGCAACGCGTCGCGGTCGCCCGCGCGCTCGCGGTCTCGCCGGACGTGATCTTCATGGACGAGCCGCTGGGTGCGCTCGATTCCTTGACGCGCTTGCAGATGCGCGGGGAGCTTTTGCGCATCTGGCAGCAGGAGAAGATGACGATCCTCTTCGTGACGCACGACGTCGACGAAGCGTTGCAGCTCGCCGATCGCGTCGTCGTGATGAGCGCGCGACCGGGACGCATCACCGAGATCGTGCCGGTCGAGTTGGCTCACCCTCGCGACGTCGGCGGGGCGGAGTACGGGCGGTTGAAGAACCACCTGTACGGGCTGCTGGGTGTCAGCCACTCGGTCTGAGCAAAGTGCCCGGCCCGGCCCGGCCCGCCCGACCCGGCCTGCCCATCCCCCCGCGCGCAGGGAAGACCAAGAGCGAGCGCGACAAGGCGCGCGATGCGGCCCGCCGCGCCGTCGACATCGCGCGCTCGATGAACTCGAACGGCGTGCTGGAGTTCCTCGATTTGCTCGACACGCAGCGCACGCTCGAGGTCGCAGAGGCGCAGTCCGTGCGCGCGGAGGCGGACGTCGCCGCCGACACGATCGCGTTGTTCCGCGCGCTCGGCGCCGGGTGGGAGAGTGCGGGCGACAGGATCGCGAAGCGTTGAGCGAACGGGCCCCCGATCCGCGCTCGGACGGAGAATCGCGGGTACGTCGCCCAATCAAGATCGCGCGCTCAGCGGGGACACGCGCACGCGCTCTTGCCCCTCGATAGCATGATCGGCCCATGAGGCCGACCCACGCCATCATCCTCGTTGCGCTCGGTTCGATCAGTTCTAGCGCGGACGCGCAGCAAGCTCCCGCACCGGAAGGGCCGGCCTGGTACGCCGAGCACTACGTGAAGCGCGAAGTGATGATCCCGATGCGCGACGGGGTCAAGCTCTTCACGAGCGTCTTCACGCCCAAGGACACGACCAGCGAGCATCCGATCCTCCTGCGGCGCACTCCCTACTCGTGCGCGCCGTACGGATCTGACGCTTTCCCCTCGATGCTCGGACCGAGCACGCTCTTCAACGACAGGGGCTACGTGTTCGTCGTGCAAGATGTGCGCGGCGCGTACATGTCGGAGGGCACGTTCGTCGACATGCGCCCGCAGATCGACGTGAAGAAGTCGCCGGCCGACTTCGACGAGTCGAGCGACGCCTTCGACACGATCGATTGGCTCGTGAAGAACGTCGAGCACAACAACGCTCACGTCGGGATGTGGGGGATCAGCTATCCCGGTTTCTACGCCGCAGTCGGGATGATCGACGCGCATCCCGCGCTCAAGGCCGTCTCGCCTCAAGCTCCGATCGCCGACTGGTGGTACGACGACTTCCACCACCACGGCGCACTGTTCCTACCGCACGCCTTCAACTTCCTCGGTTCGTTCGGTCAACCGCGACCGGAGCCGACGAAGACGCGACCGGGGCGCATGGACCTCAAGACGCCCGACGGATACCGCTTCTTCATGGACCTCGGTCCGATGTCGAACGTCGACGCGCGCTGGTATCACGGCACCGTGCGCATGTGGGAGGACATCGTCGCGCACCCCGATTACGACGAGTATTGGCAGTCGCGCAATACCCTGCCGCACTTGAAGCACGTCGCGCCGGCAGTGATGACGGTCGGCGGGTGGTTCGACGCGGAGGATCTGTACGGCGCTTTGAACACGTATCGCGCGATCGAGCAACAGAACCCCGGCATCTTCAACGTGCTCGTGATGGGGCCGTGGTCGCACGGCGGCTGGTCGCGCACCGACGGTGATGCGCTGGGCACGGCACGTTTCGGTGCGAAGAACTCGCTGCACTACCGGCAGGACATGGAGCTCGCGTTCTTCGATCACTTCTTGCGCGACGCCGACGTGCCGCTGCCGAAGGAGGCCAACGTGTTCGACACGGGCAAGAACGAGTGGCGCACGTTCGACGCATGGCCGCCGAAGAAGAGCGGACTCCGCCTCTTGTGGTTGGACACGGATCGCACGCTGTCCTTCGGCCATTCACCGCCGGAGGTGAAGAGCGAAGGGCCGTTCGTCGAGTTCGTCAGCGACCCCGCGCATCCGGTGCCGTTCACGCAGGACGTGACCACCTCGATGACGAAGGAGTACATGACCGACGACCAACGCTTCGTGGCGACTCGGCCGGACGTGCTCACGTATCGCACCGCGCCGCTCACCGAGGATCTGACGTTCGCCGGTCCGCTGCGCGCGCTGTTGCAGGTGACGACGACCGGAACCGACGGCGATTGGATCGTGAAGCTGATCGACGAGCATCCGGCGAACGAAGAAGATCCGCACGACGGCGCTGCGCTTCCGTCAGGCTTTCACGTGGCAGGCAGTCAGATGCTGGTGCGCAGCGAAGTCGTTCGCGGCCGGTACCGCAATGACCCGTCGAAGCCGGAGCCCTTCGTTCCTGGTAGCGTCGCCGACCTCGAGGTCGACATGCAGGACGTGCTGCACACGTTCCGCAAGGGCCACCGCGTGATGGTGCAGATCCATTGCACTTGGTTTCCGCTGGTGGATCGCAATCCGCAGACCTTCGTTCGCTCAAAGAGCATCTATCAGGCGACCGAGTCGGACTTTGCCAAGGCGACGCAGCGCGTCTGGATCAAGTCGCACTTCGACGTCATGGTCCTCCCGGAAGGAAACTGAGCCTTGCCCGAGCTGCCTGAAGTCGAGACCGTCGTGCGCATCCTTCGGCCGCGCCTCGAAGGGCGCACCGTCACCGGCGCGAGCGTGCGTTGGCGCCGCACCGTCGGCGCGCGCGACTTCGAGCGCAAGGTGATCGGCGCGCGCGTCGTGCGCGTGTGGCGGCGAGCGAAGTTCATCGTCGCCGATCTCGAGCGTAAGTCCACCCCTGCGGGATCCCTCGTCGGTCACCTGCGCATGACCGGCATGCTGCATGTACAGGCGATCGGCTACGAGCGCGGTCCGCACGATCGCGTCGAGCTCGCGCTCGACGACGGCAAGGTCCTGCACTTCACCGACGTGCGCAAGTTCGGAAGGCTCCAGTTCCACGCGGATCCGCGAAAGTCGTTCTCCGACCTCGGGCCCGAGCCGTTGTCCGACGAATTCACTTCGGAGTGGTTCCACACGGCATTGAAGGCGAGACGAAGGCTTTTGAAGCCGCTCTTGCTCGATCAGACGTTCGTCGCGGGCCTGGGCAACATCTACGTCGACGAATCACTGCATCGCGCAGGCTTGCACCCACTCGCGCGTTCAGAGCGGATCACGCCTGCATCCGCCGCGCGACTTCACGACGCGATCCGCGCGATCCTCGCCGAAGCGATCGCGCGCGAGGGTTCGAGCTTCGACGTTTGGTACCGCACTCCCGACGGAAACGCCGGCAGCTTCCAGGACGAGTTCCGCGTGTACGGTCGCGAAGGGGAAGAGTGCCTGAAGTGCGGCACCGACATCGTGCGCATCGTCGTCGGACAACGCGGCACGCACTTCTGCCCGCGCTGTCAGCCGCGGAGCGCGCGGTAGGTTCCCGACAACCTCAGCTCGTGCGCTTCTTCCAAAGCGCATCCAGCTCTTCGATCTGCGGCCACTGCTGCGCGCACATCGACAAGTACAGCGTCACATCATCCCGCTCGAACTTCTCATCGAGCTCCTTCACCGCGCCACCGATCTTCGTCTTCGTCGGCACGCCCTTCTCGATGTCCTCGATCATCCCGTCCTCGTGCGCAACACCCGTCTTGTCGAGGAACCCCGTCACCAACTCCTTCTTGTGCTTCAGCAGATAGGCACCGAACAACTCGTACGCCAACTCCGAGTTCCCCGTCGACTCGATGATCATCCGCGCGCGCTTCGCCCGCTGCGGCATGGCGATCTTCTTCACCGCCATCGGCCGGAACTTGAGCGACTTGGCGACCTCGCCATCGAGCGGACCGAACCCGTCGACTTCGAGGCTCTGGTAGATCGTGAGAAACCGCTCGGGCGGCATCGACTTCAGTTGCGTGAGGACTTGCATGGGGCGCGAAGTCTAGCCCGCGGTTGTGGAGCGCGCGAGCGGCGGATACACAGTCCGCGATGCAACCGACAGGCGAAACGGTGCCGCCCGCCCAAGAGAAGGCGCAAGCGGTCGACGACGCAGCGTCGCATGCACCCGTCGTCGATACATCGGCGCGCGACGAGGAAAAGCGCGAGATCCTGCTGCTCGTCCTGTGCTCCCTCTTCGTCGGCTTCTTCGTGACCGCGGAGATCCTCGGCTCGAAGCTGTGGGAGTTCACCTTGTTCGGGATCGGCCCGAAGTCGCTCGGCCTGGGTGACGGCGCCACATTCGTCGCGACGGCGGGCATCTTCGCGTTCCCGCTCACGTTCATCCTGACCGACATCATCAACGAGTACTTCGGCCGCCGCATCGTGAAGGTGTTCACGTGGCTCGCGATCGGCGTGAACCTGCTCCTGCAGCCGGTGATCCTCGGCGCAGCGTGGGCGCCCACGGTGAGCTTCACGCCGGGCGTCTCGGCCGAGGCCGCGCACACCGCGTACAAGACCGCGTTCGGTTCGACGTGGGCGATCGTCGCCGCCAGCTTGTGCGCGTTCGCGATTGCGCAGTACGTCGACATCTGGGCGTTCACGTGGCTGCGGCGCAAGACGGGCGGGAAGATGCTCTGGCTGCGCTCGCAAGGCAGCACGGTCGTGAGCCAGGTCGTCGACACGGGCGTCGTGATCTTCGTCGCGTTCCTCGTGATCCCGGCACTGCTCGGCAACCCGCACATGAGCGCGAAGCAGGCCGCCGTGATCTCGGTGACGAACTACGTCTACAAGTTCGTCGTCGCGGTGCTGATCACGCCGCTCCTGTACCTCGTGCACGGATCCGTGGAGAGGTGGCTCGGTCACGAAGCCGCTCACAAGCTCGCGCACGCGGCGCACCCGATGGATCCGAACTGAAATCGACGGCGACCGACTTGTCGCCACGTCGAAAGGCAACATCCGCGCGATCAAGATTCGCGAGCATCGTGGAGCGGTGTGCCCATGCGCTCCCGTGCGTGCGGTTCGAAAACACCGCGGAGTCAAGTTCGTGACGAGGTCGAGGATCATGCGGAACCGATCCCGGAACGCCAGGTTGGACTGCGCCGTGTTTTACCTGGACCTGCAGCAACCCGGGCCCGCCTTCGACGGTGATCACTACGGCGTTGCACTGTGCGTAGTCGGCGACGTCGACGGGGACGGCATCGCCGACTTTGCGATCGGAGAGACCTCGGTTGACACGCAAGCCTCGATCGTCGACCTGCGTTCGGGCGCGACGGGCAGGCTGATCTGGAGAAAGGGCACCGCGACGACGGACGCGAACTGCTTTCACCTCGCGGCGGCGGGCGACATCGATCGTGATGGGACGCCAGACATCCTGTTCAGCATGGACTCGTGGACCCGACCTGAGGGCGAAGAGGGGACCTTGGACGTCCTCTCCGGGCGAGATGGTCACGTACTGCGCACCTTTTCGGGAGCTGGTGGCGCCGGATGGTTCGCACGGAGCATCGCCGGCAACGTCGACTTCGACCACGACGGCACGCCGGACATCGTCATCGGATCGCCCGGGCTTCCGGCCGGCAAAGCGGGTCATGTGTTCGTCTACTCGGGATCGAACGGACATGTCCTGCTCGACCTCGAAAGCTCTCCGGATTCTGGAATCGGCTCACTCGTCGCGACGGGACGCGATTTCGATGCGGACGGGACCTCCGACATCATCACGTTCTCGAACGAAGGAGTCGGCCGGCCCGAGTTGACGATCTTGTCGGGTGTCGACGGACACTGCATCCGTGTCTTGAACCACGTGCACGATGCGGCGAGACCTGTTCAGTGCATCGGGATCATCGACAACGCGACCGCGATCATCCCCGATGTTTGGATCTCCTCTGTGGACTTGGGCGAAAATCCAGGTCGCGAATCCATCAGCGGATATCGCTCGGACGCCTCCGACGCTCTGCGTGCCCTCAGCTCGTTCGATGACGGCGGCATGTTCGGCGCGGCCATGACGACCGCGAGCGACGTCGACGGTGACGGCGTGAAGGACATCGTGGTCGGCGCTCCGGAGAGTCAAGCAGCCGGCTTTTGCGAGTGGGAAGTCTCCGCCTGGTCAGGCGCCACAGGCAAGCTGCTCTGGAGGATGTTAGGTAGTGGAGACAGCACCGACCTCGGTGCGACGCTGGCTGGCGGGATCGATGTCGATGGCGATTGCTGTGAGGACATCCTGGCTGGTGCGGTGTGGATCAACGGCGGCAGCATGGGCAGGCCGAGTCATGTGGTGGTGATCAGTGGGCGCACCGGCAAGACGCTGCGCGTGCTGCAGCGCGATTCGCCCTGAGGCGAGCACGTCACGTCCGAGCCGGGTCACGACTCGTCCGACCTCAAATATGTCTGCCCGATCAGACGGACCTCGATGCGACGCGAACGCTGTTCCGATTCGGCGAGGACCGCTACCTCGCTGACTGGTGTTTGACCCGACCTCCGCGCTCTGCCAACCTCGCGCGCGCGAATGATCTACGCGGCGCTCAAGCGACTCGGGAAGCACTCGGTCATCTACGCGCTCGGGCCGGCGGTCCACAAGCTGCTCGGGTTCCTGCTCCTGCCGTTCGTCACGATCTGGATCGGCACCACGGCGGCGACGCGCGCCGGGAACTACGGCGTCCTCGAGATCGGCAGCGTCACCATCGCCATCGCGGCGCAAGTGCTCGGCATCAACCTGCTGCACGGGATGACGCGCTTCCATCCCGAGTACTCGACCGACAAAGAGCGCGGCACGCTCGTCACCACGACGCTCATCCTGCTCGCGGGCACGACCGGCGTTGCACTGCTCTTGGCGTGGATCTTCCGCGAACCGGCGGCCGAGCTCGTCTTCGAATCGCGCACGTTCGCGCCCGTGCTGGTCGTCGTCTTCGCGATCCTGTTCTTCCAGACCATCGGACAAGTCGGGCTGCGCTGGCTGCAGATCCTCGAACGTTCGATCACGTACGGCGTGCTCACGACCGTGAAGCTCGTGCTCGAGATCGGCCTCAAGGTGTGGCTGCTCCTGATCGGGCTGGCGTACATGGGCGCGTTCTACAGCGTGCTCGGCTGCGAAGCGCTCGTCGCAGTCGTCCTCTTCGTCGTCATCGTGCGGAAGCTCGGCCTCTCGTTCTCACGGCCGATGGCGAAGCGCTTGATCCTCTACAGCTGGCCGCTCGTCTTGTCGGGCTTGTTCATGTTCGTGTTGCACCAAGCCGACCGCTTCTTCGTGCAGCACCTGCGCGGCGAGGGCGAGGTCGGCCTTTATGGTCTGGCGTACAAGCTCGGCGCCGTCGGCAACACCGTCTTCTTCGAAGCGTTCGGGCTGATCTGGTTCCCGTACGTGTTCGCCATGAGGGACGATGACCTCGTGCGCAAGCTCTCGCGCAAGGTGCTGACGTACTTCAACCTGCTCATGTGCGCCGTGACGCTCGTGCTCGCGCTGTTCGCGCGCGAGATCGTGAGCACGATGGCGGCTCCCGAGTTCCAGCCCGCGTGGCGCGCGCTGCCGATCGTGGCGCTCGGATACCTCTTCTGGGCGCTCTTCCAGGTACAGAGCACGGTCTTCTACCTGCAGCAGAAGACCGGCACCGTCTCGATGCTCGTCGCCGGTGCCGCCATCCTGAACCTGGCCTGCAACGCGCTGCTCGTGCCGCGGATGGGATACCTGGGAGCTGCGTGGTCCACCGTCCTGACCTTCGCGCTCCTGGCGGCGGCGACGTGGATCGCAGCCGAACGCCTCATGCCCATCCGGCCCGAAACAGGACGCTTGATCGCGCCGCTCCTGCTGGCGGCGGGGCTCTTCTGTGCGAGCTTCCTCTTGCCCGACCTCTCGCCGCTCGCTGCGTGCAGCGCGAAAGGTGCACTCGCCCTCGCCTTCCCCGCGATCCTCTGCGTGTCAGGCTTCCTCGTCCCCGAGGAAAAAGACAAGATCAAAGAGATCTGGAGTTCGATCCGTCGCCGGTAGCGAACCGCGGTCAGACTGAGCGTGCGGATTTTCCACTCCGCATCGCGTTCCCATTGCACGTCGCAGGGGGACGCGCGGTCCACGCCTTCGCTTCCCCCGGAACCTCCAGCCCGTGTCGATGGTCGAGCCGATCTCCGAGCTGCGCAAGAAGGTCCAGGAACCTGTCCGTAAGTACAACGACATCGCGGGCTTCCTGGTGGGGGACCGCGTATCGATCCACGTCACGCGCGTCTTCATCCAGCTCGGTCTATCGCCCACTGTCGGCACGATTGCGTTCCTCGTGTTCGGGCTCGCGGGATCGGTGCTGATCGCGTTCGGCCACTGGTTGTCGGTCATCGGGTTCGCGCTGGTGTTCCTCTACTACGTGTTCGATTGCGTCGACGGCGAGGTGGCGCGCTACCACCAGCGCGAGCGGCTCGTGTGGGGCTTCCACGACTTCATGTTCCACCTGTACGTGAAGTCGGCCTTCTTCATCGCGCTCGGCATCTACACCGTGAACGTCACCGGGCGACCGTGGATGTTTCTGTTCGCGCTTTCCGCGCTGCTTTCCACGCTGCTTTTGAAGTTCCTCTACGACGTCGCGATCATCCTCAACGCGCGCTACGTGCTGATGCGCGGACCGGCCGAGCGCGAGCGTTTCGTGCGCCAGCTCACCGACGACACGCCGATGCATGAACTCGAGTTCGACGGCGACCTGCCGGACGAGCACAAGCCTTTCGTCTTCGGCGGACCGCTCTCCGTCGCGCGGTCGGCGCTCACCAACTTCGACCTCGCGGTCATCCTGTTCTTCGTCGCAGCCCTGCTCGATCTCGTCGTGCCGCCCCTCCAAGTCCAGGGGATCGCCTGCAACCTCAAGATCGTGCTCCTGTGCTTCTACGGCGTGGTCCTGCCGCTCGAGTTCCTCGACCACATGCAGACCTACATCCGCGCCGATCGCTTCCAGGCTGAATCGCGTCGGATCCTGCGCCGAGCCCACCATTTCCGCATCCGGCGCGACGGAGACCGCTGAATCAGGCTTTCGGTCGGTGATAACGCCCTCATGTGGCGGGAAACCCCTTGCGTGGCTTGCGCCCCACCCACCCTCGGATAGCATTCACCGTAGATTCAGGCCCAAGGGCTCGGTGCAGGACCGGCCCTTTCATCCCCGTTCACTGGCTCTCGGGAGCTCCCCACACATGACGCGCAACAAGACTTTGGCAGGCTTCTGCTTTATTGCAGCCGGCCTCTTTTCCTCGGTAGCTTCGGCTCAGACCCAACAGGTCTGCTTCACCGACAGTTTCCCCCTCACGAACACGAACTGGAACGGGTCGGTCACGATCCCGAAGTTCGATGCGGGCCTCGGAACCCTCACGCAGATCGACTTCATGCTGACTGGAAACATCCAGGGCAGCGCTGCGGTCGAGAGCCTCGACACGTCGGCGACGGTCGTTCAGCTCCAGTTCCAAGCCACGTTGACGCTGACGCGCCCTGACCTGTCGGTCATCGTCGTCACCGTTCCGTTGGCGAACTTCAACGACTCGCTCGCCGCCTTCGACGGCACGATCGACTTCGCCGGCCCCTCGGGCGCCAGCCACCCGGGCATCAACGCGTCGCAGTCGAACAGCGCCACCTCGCCGCCCCCGGCTTCGGACATCGCGCTCTTCACCGGTCCGGCCGGCAACCCGGGCACGATCGTCCTCCCGCTCACGGGCTTGGGCACCTCGTTCGCCAGCGGTAGCGGCAACGTCATCACGCAGTTCATGACGGCGGCCGCGGCCGACGTGCAGGTCTGCTACACGTACCAGCCGAACGTTCCGCCGGTCTTCACGGCCCCGACCCCGCAGTGCGGCTCGACGCTCATGGCAACCGCCGGCGTCCCGCTCAGCTTCCAGGTCTGCGCTTCGGACCTCGGCCCGCCCGACACCATCACGTTGACCGGCACCCTGCCGGCCGGCGCGACGACGGTTCCCGGCCTGCCGGCAACCGGCAACCCGGTCTGCGTCACGGTCAACTGGACCCCGACGGTCGGTCAGCTCGGCACCTCGGACTTCACGTTCGTCGCGACCGACACGCACCAGCGCTCGGCTACCTGCGTGATCCACGTCCTCGTCGCTGAGTGCTTCCAGTTCATCGGCCGCGGTGGCGGTGGATCGAACGTCAACGCGGGTGGCACGACCTGGCCGACGTTCGTCGGTGCGGTCCGCTTGGTCTACCCGGTCACGATGGTCGATCGCCCGAGCATCCGGATCCCGAGCCTCGCCACGGGCCAGCTCGACTTCTCGATGCAGACGGTCATGCAGAACCCGCAAGCGTTCCCGACGAACCCGAACCAGTGGTCGAACCGCCTGCGCGTCTCGATCCACCCGGGTCAGATCGTCACGGGTCAGCTCTTCGAGACCCTCAACGGCATCCACCAAGGCCTGTCGACGTTCACCGACCCGGTCGGCGACCGCTACGTGACGTTCCCCTTCACGATCGACGGCATGTGATCGCGTCGCAAGACGCAGCCTGAATCACCATCTTCGGATGGAAACAAGGACGGCTTCCCACGAGGGGAGGCCGTCCTCTTCTTGGGCTGAAGCGGCAACGGGACCTCGGGTGTCCGCCCGTCCTGCTCGTGTCGGGCCGGGCGCGCGAGTCTCGCGGACCCGAGCCTGGAATGGATTCCAAGGTTGCGTGGAATTTGTAGAAGTTCCCCTCCGCCCCCTAGCCCGGTTTCACGAGCCCGTCTAGAGTGCGGCTCGTTCGACCTTCTCGGCCGATCCCCTGCTCACGCTCGCGCGCCGATTCTCCCCCGCCCGTCGAGGTTCGTTCTATGGCAAGCTGCCCGAGCGCCGGTCCTTCCGGACGCATCGTTCTTCTGTGCTTTTTGCTCGCCTCCCCTGCCTGGGCGCAGGGAATGGTCGACGGCTTGCGCAGCGTCTATGCCGCCGACGGCAAGAGCGCTTCGATCGAAGAGTCGCACGCACTCGTTCCGCTCCTTCCGCCCTCGCCCTCGTACTTGAACCAGATCGGCGACGGACCTCTGTGGAGGCAGGCCGACAACGGAGAAGGTTGGATCGGCCGCGTGGTCAGCGTCGGTGATCGCGGCACGCAGGTGTTCACGGAGTTCGACACCGCTGCCGATCGCGCCGAGCTCGTCTCGGGTTTCGATTCCGCGCCCGTGTCACCGCTGTTCACGGACCCGCAAGTCTCCGCGAGCGACAACGCAAAGGTCGCCGCAGCGCGCGACGCCGGCGTCTACGTCTCCTGCCGTCAGGTCCCCGCCAGCGGGCAGTCCGGCCCGCGCAACACGTTCGTCTCCAAGTACAGCGCGACAGGCGGGCTCGGCTGGACGTATCAGTTCGCGGGCAGCACCAACGGTCCGGGCCGTGCGGTCATCTCGCGCGACGGCACGCGCATCGTCGCGGGCATGCTCGACTCGGTCGGCGTCCTGCAGGTGCGCGTGTTCGACGCGGGCTCGAGCGTGCCGATCTACTCGACGTCGTTCGTGAACGGCCCGCAGTTGAAGGCGTTCCTCCTGTCGGCGGACGGCTCGACGCTGTACTTCGCTTCGGCGACCGCCGTCAGCCTCTGGAACGTCCCCACGCACCAGCTGCAGGGCTCGTTCATCCTGCTCAACGCTTTGGATTGCCACGCGATCTCCGCCGACGGCGGCGTGTTCGCTTACGGCGGGTTCAACAACGTCGACGTGTGGGAGCGGCAGGCCGCGGGCAACTACATGCGCACGTACCAGTGGGCCTGGCCGGGACAAGTGGTCTGCAGCAAGCTCGACGTGTCGGGCGACGGCTCGACGATCGTCGCCGGCTTCAACATCTGGGACTTCAACGTGGGCGTCACCATCAAGGCGCTCGACGTCGCCACCAAGACCGAAATCATGAGCGACACGGCGATCGGCGCCGGCACGCTGCAGAACATCGTGTCCGACGTCGCGGTGTGCGACGACGGACATCATTTCGTCGTCGGATTGTGGGGCGACGAGGCCGGGCTCGTGCCGGAGCTGCGCTTCTACGCACGAGGCCAGAACCAGCCCGTCGCGACCTTCAACTACCCCGGTTCGGTGTACGACGTCGACATCAGCCCTGACGGACGTCGCGTCGGGGTGGCGACGAAAGCCGTTCACGCAAACCTGTATTCGGGCGGCGGCGCGATCGAGTTGTACGCCTTCGACGACGAGGACTTCGTCGTGCACGGCATCCCGCACATCGGCGGGAACCTCGCGTTCGAGATGTCGTCGTTGCCGAACTCGCCGGCGAGGCTGCTCGTGTCCCCGGCGGCTGCACAGCATCCGTTCCAGTGGGGCGGGGCAGGACTGCTCTACTTGAACCGGCAGCAGATGTACTCGATGCCGATGGGCATGACCGGAGCGCACGGGCTTTCCACGGGGAGCTTCGCGATCCCGATGCTGCCGACGGCGATCGGAACGACGCTGTGTTTCCAGGGCTTCGTGACCTCGCCGCGTCGACTCACCCAGAGCTGGATCCGGATGACCGTGGTGCCCTGAAATCGGCTGATTGCGCGCGAGACGCCGCTGTGTGCGACGCTCGGCACATCGGCCGGCGTCGCTCGAGCCCGTCTCGATCGCACCCGTCTCGATCGCACCTGTCTCGATCGCACCTGTCTCGATCGGACCTGTCTCGATCGGACCGTTGCTCATCCCTCTGCAACATGGCGAGCACCGTCCGGACTCCGGTGCGCTGACGGTGCCAACCGTGGGTCATGTTCCCTCACAATTGGGATCTTGTTCGAGTTCCCATCTCCGCCCCTATCGAGTTTTCATCGACTGGCATAGAGTGCGGCACAGTGCGCCGAGCTTCCCGCCGGTCTTCGAGCCACGCTCCCCCCCGTCGAATTTTCTAGCCAATCGAGGCTAATTCCATGGCCAAGTGCCCCGGCGCCGGTGTGACCGGATTCGTCTTCCTCTCCTTCGTCGCCAACCTTGTCGGCAGCGCCCCCGTCCGGGCGCAGACGATGGTGGAGGGAATGCACAGCGTCTACGTCGCGGACGGCAAGACCGCCTCGATCGAAGAGACGCGCGAGCTCGTACCGCTCCTGCCGCCGCCCCCGACGAACCTGACCCACATCGGCGACGGTCCCTTGTGGAGACAGTTGAGCGCCAACGAGGGCTGGATCGGACGCGTCGTGAGCCTCGGCGATCGCGGCACGCAGGTCTTCACCGAGTTCGACACGGGCGCCGACCGCGCGGAGCTGGTGTCGGGCTTCGATGCCACACCGGTGTCACCGCTCTTCAACGATCCGCAAGCCCTCACCAGCGACTACGCCAAGGTCTCCGCGGCGCGCGACACGAGCGCCTACGTGTCGTGCCGCCAGATCCCGGTCTCGGGGGTGGGGGGTCCGCGGAACACGTTCGTCTCCAAGTACTCGGCCACGGGCGGGCTCGACTGGTCGTACCAATTCGCCGGGAGCACGACGGGCCCGGGGCGCGCGGTCATCTCGCGCGACGGCACGCGCATCGTCGCGGGCATGCTGGAGTCCACGACCGGCACGTTGCAGGTCCGGGTTTTCTCGCCGGGCTCGAACGTGCCCATCTTCTCGACGTCGTTCGTCAACGGATCGCAGTTGAAGGCGTTCCTGCTCTCAGGCGACGGTTCGACCTTGTACTTCGCTTCGGCGACGGCGTGCACGATCTGGAACGTCACGACGCACCAGACGGTCGGCTCGTTCGTGTTGATCAACGCGCTCGACTGTCACGCGATCTCGGGTGATGGCGGCGTCTTCTGCTACGGCGGGTACAACAACGTCGACGTCTGGGAGCGCCAAGCTGCCGGCAACTACCTGCGCACGTACCAGTGGGCGGTGCCGGGCCAGGTCGTGTGCGGCAAGGTCGACGTGTCGGCCGATGGATCGACGATCGTGGCGGGTTTCAACGTGTGGGATCACAGCCTCGCCGTGCAGATCCTCGCGTTGGACGTGCCGACGAAGACGCAGCTCTCGAGCGACACGGCGACCGGCGCCGGCACGCTGCAGAACATCGTGTCCGACGTGGCGTTGAGCGCGAACGGCGATCGCTTCGTCGTGGGTCTCTGGGGTGACGAGGCCGGCTTGGTTCCGGAGCTGCGCTTCTACATGCGCGGGCGGAATGCGCCGATGGTGTCGTTCAACTATCCCGGCTCGATCAACGACGTCGACATCAGCCCGGATGGACATCGCGTCGCCGTGGCGAGCAAGTCGACGCACGCCAACATTTCCGCGGGTGGCGGCGCGATCGATCTGTACACGTTCAGCGACGACGACTTGGTCGTGCACGGGCTCCCGCACGTCGGAGGGCATCTGTCGATCGAGATGTCGTCGGTGCCGAACTCGCCGGCGAGGTTGCTCGTCGCGCCGTTGGCGGCGTTGCATCCGACGGTGTTCGGAAACGTCGGGACCCTCTACTTGAATCGGCAGACGATGTACTCGCTGTCGATGGGGATGACGGGCGCGCACGGGCACGCGGCGATGAACTTCGTGATGCCGAGCATTCCGGGGGCGATCGGGACGACGCTGTGCTTCCAGGGGTTGGCGACGTCGCCGAGAAGGTTCACGCACAGTTGGGTGCGGTTGACGGTTGTCCCTTGAATATGGTCCCTTGAATACCGTGCCAGTCCAGCTTGTCACGACCCTCTTGTGACAGGAGCCGCGCCTCACGCGCGGCTCCTGTCACAAGAGGGTCGGCTGCGCGTCAGGAACCCGGATCGATCGCTACGGTGCGGTGACCGAGCGGCTGCACCGGCCGAGCGTTGCCCTGCGGAAACTCAGGCGCCGCGAACATCTTCTGGATCTTGGCGATCTGCTCCGCGGACATCGTGATCGGCGTGTCCATCACGATCCACTGCACGTGCTCCGAGCACGGAGGCGTCGTGAGCGATCCCGCGTAGCGGAAGTTCTCGTGCTTCGCGGGGAGGACCTTCGCGAGATCGACACCGCTCGCGACCATAGCGGGGCGTTGGGTCTGGTTCGGACTGGGTCGGTCGGAGCGTGAAAAACGGGACTGGCACCGTCTTCCTGCGAGGTGTCTGCCTGCCGTCAGATGGGCTTCGCGCTGTGCGGCGACGGATGTCGCACGAAGTAGGGACCGATCGCGAGGCCGTCGAGGTTGCCGAGGAGGAAGGCGCGGACTGCATCGTGCGGACTGCAGACGATCGGCTCCTCGTGCATGTTGAAGCTCGTGTTGATCAGGCTCGGAAGGCCGGAGAGCTTCTCGTATTCGTGCAGGATGTCGTAGTAGCCCGGGTTCACTTCGCGGCGGATCAGTTGGGGGCGTGCTGTGCCGTCGACGTGCACGGCGGCGGGACAGTTCGCGCGCATGAAGGGCGTGCAATCGAACGTCATCGTCATGAACTCGGCGGTGTGCTCGGCGCCGGCGACGTTGAGGTAGCAGCGATCGCGCGCTTCGTAGAGGGTGACGGGCGCGAAGGGCATGAACTCCGTGCGACCGAGGCGCTTGTTCAACCACTGGTTCACCTCGGGCTCGCGCGCGTGATAGAGGATCGTGCGGTTGCCAAGCGCGCGCGGTCCGTACTCCATGCGCCCGTCGAAGCGACCGATCACTTCGCCGGCGTGAATGCGGCGCGCGACTTCGGCGGGCAGGTTGGAGGGGCGGTCGTAGGGCAGTGACGCGCGCTCGAGTTCGGCTTTGATTTCGTCGGCCGAATAGGTCGGTCCCCAGTAGACGTCGTGGATGGATTTGGCGATGCCGCCCGGCCAGGAATAGAGCATCGCGAGGCCCGATCCGCAGCCGCCGTCGCCCATGTTCGGATAGACGAAGGACGCTTCGACGCCGGCGAGCGCGTGGATGCGCTGGTTCATCTTGACGTTCGCTGCGACGCCGCCGGAAAGGACGACCTTGGTGCAGCCGGTGACCTCGAGCCAGTGGCGTACGAGCTCGGTCGAGAGCACCTCGAGCACGTTTTGGTACGCCGCCGCGACGTCGATCATCGGGAAGCGCGCGGCGAGATGCTGCGCGAAGCGCACGTTCAGGTTTTCGACGAGCTTGAAGTCGCCGGGCTCGCGCTGCGTGCGCGCGAGGAGCACGTCGGAGAGAACGGTGGGATCGCCGAACGCCGCGAGTCCGACGATCTTGCCGGCGTGACGATCGGGGTGGAAGCCGAGCGCGCCCGTCACCATCTCGTACATCGTGCCGAGCGAGTGGGGGAAGCGCAGGTTGTGCACGCGCTTGAGCCGCCCGCCCTCGCCGACGCTGACCGAGCCCGCGAGGCCCGAACCGTATCCGTCGATCGTGACGACGAGCGCGCGATCGAAGCCGCTCGCGAGGTACGCGTTGGCGGCGTGCGAGAGGTGGTGTTCGCCGCGCTTGAGCTTGGAGAGCAACCCGAGTTGCGTGAGGCCCTCTTCGAGTTCCTCTTGCCACTTCTTGTGGTCCGCACTCGCGCGCTCGGCCCACTCGGATGCGGCACGCGAAGCGATCGTGCGCGAGATGCCGCGCTCACCGCCGGCGAAGCGGTAGAAGAGCTCCTTCATCGAGCCCTTGTCCATGCGCTGGTTCGGCGAAGCGAGCCCGTGCACGGGTTGCGTGCGCTGCGGGATGCGCGCTTCCGCGTCGGCGAGCATGCGCTGCAGGTCCGGCTCGCGGAACGTACGGTTGAACTCCTCGTCCGCCGCGAACGCGGATTGGATGAGCTCGGTCTCCTTGTCCCACGGCAAGAATGCGTACGAGACCGCGTCGATCTGCGACGGATCCGTGCCGGTGAACTCGAGAGCGGCGCGAATCGCGTGATGAGGGAAGCCCGCGTGCTGCTTGACCCTGGAGTAGCGCTCTTCGCCCGCAGCAAAGAGCACACGTCCGTCCTCCACGATCGATGCCGTGGCGTCCTTGTCGAGCGGCGAAATTCCCAGGATCTTCAATCGGTCCCCACGGAGACTGCCCGGGTGCGCAACTCGGCGGTCGTGAGCGACTCACCGCCAAGCTCGTCCCGGAAGAACTGGAAGTATCGGCGGCAGGTGTCGAGGAACTTGTCGCGATCAGCGGCGGTTCTCACGTACGGCGTGCAACCCGGCATGACGGAGGGGCTGTGGAGGCTGAACGTGAACGTGCGCAGGCCGCGGTGGGAAAGGGTCAAGGTGAGTCGGCGCATGTCGTCGAAGGAATATCCTTCCGGCGAGAGAAAGAGCCGCTCGACCGCGCGGGTGCGCGCGAGGATACCGGGCAGGTGCGCGAAGCGCAGCGCGCGCGACGAGGCAAGGCGGTAGAGACCGTGCGCGCCGTCCTTCACGAAGCCGACATAGGCGCCGGTGTTCGGGATGGAGAGCACGTTCTTCCGCGGTCCGATCCAGAACGGCTCGCACGGAAAACGTGACCAGTCCGGTCCGCCGTCGTCGCCGTAGTCGAAGGGCGGACAAGGCGAGAGATCGACTTCGAAGCCGAGGTCTTCGAGCAGCGCCGCGGTGTTCGGCCCGGCGCCGTAGCGTCCCGCCTTGTACACGCGCGGATGCACGCCGAGTCCTTTGTCGATGGCGCGCACGAGCGTCTCGAGCTTCGCGCGCTCGAGGTTCGGCGGCAGGTTGCCCGGGTAGCTGTTGCGCGCGTTGACCTCTTCGTCGAAAGGCGGCGAGACCCACGGATGAAGGTGCGCACCGATCTCGCAGCGACCATCGCTGTGGAAGCGACGCAGGGGCTCGGCGCTGATGGCGTGGTCCGCGATGGGCTGATCGACGACGTAGGTGGGGACGATGCCGTTGTCGTCGAACACCGACTGCAGGAGATCGATGGAGCGCATGTGCTCGACGCCCGTGTTGGCCCGGTCAAAGGGTGCGTTCCAGTCGAACTCCTCCTCGGTGTCGACGACGACGACGAGCTGGTGCTCATCCTGCGCCAGGCGCACGCGCTCAGGCACGCCGGGCAGGGGATACGGCTCTCGATCCGCGGACATGATTCCGCCGAGCGTATCAGACGCAAGCACGACGGCGTGAGCGGCGCTCAGAAGACGTCGCTCGTGTAGCTCATCAGCGTGCGCATGTAGTTCGCGCGCTCGTACGCCGTCGGATCGGGGCAGTTCTGGTGGCTCATGCTGCCGCGCATCTGGTTCACCGAGGCGTAGTCCTTCGCCTCCATCCAGGTCGTCATCCCGTCGAGGATTGTCCGGACATGGCCCGGTCCGCGGCGCAGGAGGGACGAGGTCGCCATCACGACGTCCGCGCCGACGAGCAGCAGCTTGAGCGCGTCCGCCGCGGCGTGGACACCGCTCGAAGCCGCGAGCGAAATCCGCGTGTGCTGCCGCAAGAGGCCGATCCACTGGAGCGGCACGCGCGACTCGTGGGAGTCGGACAGCTCGAGCTTGGGGACGAGCTCGAGCTTCTCGAGGTCGAGGTCCGGCCTCAACATGCGGTTGAAGAGGACGAGACCCTCCGCTCCAGCGCGTTCGAGACGCAGCGCGAAGCTGAGCGGCGCGCTGAAGGCCGGCGCGATCTTCACGCACAGTGGGATCCTCACGGCCTCGCTCATCCACGCCACGAGATCGACGTAGCGCTGCTCGACGTCGGCGCCCGTCTCGGCCGGGTCGATGGGCACCCAGTAGATGTTGAGCTCGAGAGCGCTCGCACCGGCATCCGCCATGCGCTTCCCGTGGTGTACCCAGCCTCCGGCGGAGGAACCGTTGAGGCTCGCAATGACCGGGATCGAAACCGCTTTCCGCGCCGCTTCGATCTTCTTCAGGTAGGCATCGGGGCCGCTGTTGTAGTTCTGGAGCGCGGGGAAGAAGTCGTGCGCCTCGCCGAACGAGTTCGCGCCGGTTTCCTGCATGCGCAGCATCTGGCTCTCTTCGTGCTCGATCTGCTCTTCGAACAGCGAGGGCATGACGACGGCGCCGACGCCCATCGCCTCGAGGCGGCGGAGCACGTCGACGTCGCCCGTGATCGGAGACGCCGACGCGACGAGCGGACTGCAGAGGTCGAGCCCCAGGTAGCGCGTCGAGAGATCAGGCTTCACGTGGTTCCCTCCTGCGTCGCGGGCCCGCGTTCGAGTCCCGCCATCTGCTCGTAGAGGCGCCACTGCTCCTCGATGTCGGACTGTGCGAGCTGCAGCAGCTCCGCGGACGCTTTCGGGTCGCTGTGCTGGAGCGATGCGAAGCGCCCCTCCTGCAGGGCGAAGTCCTTGAACGCCACGCGCGGTTTCTTGCTGTCGAGCTGGAACGGGTGCTGTCCGGCCCGTGCGCGCCGCGGATCGAAGCGGAACAACGGCCAGAACCCGCTGTTCGTCGCGTCCCGCTGGTGGCTCATCGACGTCGACATCTCGATGCCGTGCGCGATGCACTGGCTGTACGCCAGGATCAGCGACGGTCCCTTGTACGCAGCGGCTTCGTGCAGGACCTCGATCGTCTGCTTGGGGTTCGCGCCGATCGCGATCTGCGCGACGTAGACGTGGCCGTAGGACGTCGCGAGCAGACCGAGATCCTTGCGCCGCAGCTGCTTCCCGCCGGCCGCGAACTTCGCGACGGCTCCGCGCGGCGTGGCCTTCGAAGCCTGCCCGCCGGTGTTCGAGTACACGCCCGTGTCGAGCACGAGCACGTTGACGTCGCGATCCGAGGAGAGCACGTGATCGAGACCGCCGAAGCCGATGTCGTAGGCCCAGCCGTCTCCGCCGACGATCCAGACCTGCCGCGGCAAGAGGTGCTCGCTCAAGTGCAGGAGCTCGTGGGCGGCGGGCGTCGCGATGCGCACCAGCCGATGTCGCAGGTCGGCCAACAGAGTGCGCTGCTCGGCCAGGCCCTTCTCGCCGTGCTGTCCGGCATCGATCAAGGCGCAGACGAGTCCTTCGGGCATCTGCGCCGCGAGTTCACCGAGCAGTTCGCGCGCGCGCGCTTCCTGGTGATCGAGCGCGAGGCGGATGCCGAACCCGAACTCGGCGTTGTCCTCGAAGAGCGAGTTGGCCCACGCCGGCCCGCGCCCGCTCGCGTTCTTCGCCCACGGCGTCGTGGGCAGGTTGCCGCCGAAGATCGACGAGCAACCCGTCGCGTTCGCCACGACGATCCGGTCGCCGAAGATCTGCGTGAGCAGCTTCAAGTAGGGCGTCTCGCCGCAGCCGGCGCACGCTCCCGAGAACTCGAACAGCGGCTCGAGTGCCTGCGAGCCCTTGACCGTCGCCGTCTCGACGGTCGCGCGGTCGACCTCGGGGAGCTTCAGGAAGAACTCGAAGTTCGCGCGCTCGCGCTCGAGGTGCTCGAGCCGCGGTCGCATGTCGATCGCCTTGTGCTTCGCGACGGACTTGCTGCGCGCAGGGCACACCTCGACGCAGATGCCGCAGCCGGTGCAGTCGTCCGGCGCGACCTGGATCGTCATGTTCTGGTGGGGGAACTCCTTGCCCGTCCACGGACGGCTCTGGAATCCCGCGGGTGCTCCCGCGAGCTCCATCTCGCGATACGGCTTCATGCGGATCGCGGCGTGCGGGCACACCAGCGGACACAAGCCGCACTGGATGCACAGGTCCGCGTCCCAGATCGGGATCTCGCGCGCGATGCCGCGCTTCTCGTAGCGCGACGTGCCGGTCGGGAACGTGCCGTCGACGGGCAGCGCGCTGACTGGCAAGAGATCGCCTTCGCCGGCCAGGATGCGCGCCGTCACGCGTTCGAGGAAGGGCTCGACGTCGGTGCCCTGGCTGCGCGCGAACGCGCTGATCGTGTGCAGATCACCGGCGACCTTGGACGGGATCTCGACTTCGGACATGCCGCCCAGCGCAGCGTCCACCGCAGCGAAGTTCTTCTCGAGCAGGCTGCGTCCGCGGCTGCCGTAGCTCTTCTCGATCGCCCCCTTGATCCGCGCGATCGCCTCTTCGCGCGGCAGCACGTCCGACAAGGCGAAGAAGCACGTCTGCATGACCGTGTTGATCCGCCCGCCCAGGCCCGCCTCGCGCGCGATGCGGTCGGCGTCGACGACGAAGAGGCGAAGCTTCAGGTCGATGATCCGGCGCTGCACTTCGACCGGCAGCTTGCTCCAGACGTCGGCCGGGCCGTAGGGGCTGTTGAGCAGGAACGTCGCGCCCAGGTCGGCTTCGCCCAGCACGTTCATGCGCTCGAGGAAGTGGAACTGGTGGCAGGCGACGAAGCCCGCGCGCTGGATCAGGCAGCTCGAGCGGATCGGCCGCGGAGAGAAGCGCAAGTGCGAGACCGTCACGGCTCCGGCCTTGCGCGAGTCGTAGACGAAGTAGCCCTGCGCGAAGAGCGGCGTCTCCTCGCCGACGATCTTGACCGAGTTCTTGTTCGCGCCGACGGTTCCGTCGCTGCCCAGCCCGTAGAAGACGCAGCGCACTTCGCCCGCGCGCGCGCGCTCGATCGCGGCGTCCAGCTCGCGGTCGAACGACAACGAGAGGTGCGTCACGTCGTCGACGATGCCGACCGTGAAGTGTCGCAGCATTTCCTTGCGGGCCAGCTCGTCGAACACCGCGATCGCCATGGCGGGCGTGAACTCCTTCGACGAGAGCCCGAAGCGTCCGCCGATGACCTCGGGCAGTCGCTCGCCCTTCCAACCTTCGGCCAGTGCCGTGATCACGTCCTGGTACAGCGGCTCGCCCGCTGCGCCCGGTTCCTTGGTGCGGTCGAGCACGGCGATGCGACGGACCGTCTTCGGCAGCGCGGCGACGAACGCGCGCACGTCGAACGGCCGGAAAAGGCGCACTTGCACGAGCGCGACCTTCTGCCCGCGTGCGATCAGGTGATCGACCGCTTCCTGCACGACGCCGTAGGCGGATCCCATCACGATCACGACGCGCTCGGCATCGGGGGAGCCGTACGTCTCGTACGTCGCGTACTTGCGCCCGGTGATCTTCGCGAACCTCTCCAGCACGCGATCGAGCACGCCCGGGACGGCGTCGTGGAAGGAGTTGGCGGCCTCGCGCGCCTGGAAGAACACGTCGGGGTTCTGGGCCGAGCCGCGCAGCACCGGGTGTTCGGGGTTCAGCGAGCGCGTGCGGTGCTCGTGGATCGCGCGCATGTCGACGAGCGCGACGAGATCCTCCGGATCGAGCAGCTCGATCTTCGCGATCTCGTGCGAGGTGCGGAAGCCGTCGAAGAAGTGCAGGAACGGCACGCGCGTCTCGAGCGTCGTGGCGTGTGCGACGGCGGCCATGTCCTGCGCTTCCTGGACGGAGGCGGAGGAGAGCATCGCCCAACCGGTCGTGCGCGCCGACATGACGTCGCTGTGGTCGCCGAAGATCGACAGCGCGTGCGTCGCGATCGTGCGCGCGGCCACGTGGAGGACGGCCGGTGTGAGCTCGCCCGCGATCTTGAACATGTTGGGCAGCATCAAGAGCAGCCCTTGCGACGCAGTGAAGCTGGTCGCGAGAGCTCCCGCTTGGAGCGCACCGTGCATGGCTCCGGCAGCGCCGCCCTCGCTCTGCATCTCGACGACGCGCGGCACGCTCCCGAACACGTTGCGCCGGGACGCCGCGGACCAGGCATCGGCGAGCTCACCCATGGTCGAGGCCGGGGTGATGGGGTAGATCGCCACCACCTCGCTCAATCCGTAGGCGACGTTCGCGGCAGCTTCGTTGCCGTCGACGGTCACGGTCGTGCGTTGCATGTAGCCGGACGCGCGCCCGACAGGGCTCGCGACGCGTCCACGTACGAGTCTGGGTCCCGCGCGGGCTGCGTCAACGAGAAGCACGGGGGATTTTGGCCTGTGCGGACTCGTTCGGCCCCGACTGGGCCATAGTGCGTACGTGAACCGCGTCCGCCGAACTCAGACCGCGCGCAACACCGAGCCCGGGCGCTCGCCGGTGTGCTTCCCGTCCTTGACGACGATGCGACCGGCGACGACGACGTGGTCGATCCCGATCGGCAGCAACCGCGGCTCGGCGAACGTCGCGCGGTCGGCGACGAGCGCGGCGTCGAACACGACGAGGTCGGCGTGAAAACCGGGCAGGATGCGGCCACGCTCGACGAGCCTGGCGCGTTCGGCGGGCATCGAGGAGAGCTTTTTCACGGCGGTCTGCAGGTCGAACGCGTGCAGCTCGCGGCAGTAGCGGCCAAGCACGCGCGGCGCCGTCCCGAAGCTGCGCGGGTGCGGCTTCGACGCTTGGTCACCGTGCGCGGCCTGCACGTAACCGTCCGAGCCGACGCACACGAGCGGATGCGCGAGCACCTTGGCGACGTCGCTCTCCTGAATCGCATGCCCGACGTAGGAGACGCTGCCCTTCTCGTCCTCGAGCAGCTTCAGGAAAACGTCCACCGGCTCGCGCGAAGTCTTCTTGCCGATCTCTTCGATCGTGAGCCCGGTGAACGCCTTGTTCGTGCCCTCGAGCTCGCTCGCGATCGTGATGCGATCGAAGCCGCCCGGTTCGTTGTCGACGTGCTCCAGCACTTCGGCGCGGATCCGCGCGCGTTGAGCGGGATCCGCGAGGCGCTTGACCAGCTCTGAGTTCCCGCCGTCCTTGGCCCACTTCTCGACCAGGATCGAAAGCCCCGTCGAGTACGCGGTGTACGGGTACATGTCGGCGCGCACGTCGAAACCATCCGCCACGACGGCCTCGAGGCGCGCGATCGCGACGTCGATCTTCGGCCAGTTCTTCGGCCCGCAGGCTTTCAGGTGCGACACCTCCACGCGCGATCCGCTCGTGCGCGCGAGGTTGAGGACTTCGTCGACGGCCTCGAGGAAGTACTTGTCCTCGCTGCGCATGTGCGACGCGTACAAGCGGCCGCGTCGCGCGGTGACCTTCGCGAGCGTGTCGAGCTCTTCGTGCGGCGAGTAGATCCCGGGCACGTACTCGAGGCCGCTCGAGAGACCGACAGCACCTTGCTCGAGTGCTTCCTCGACGTCGCGCTCGAGCTGCGCGAGCTCGCTCGGCGTGAGCTTGCGATCCACCTCGCCGATGAGCCGCTCGCGCAGTGTCCCGTGTCCGACGAGCAGCGCTTGGTGGATCGAAGGGCGCGCTTCCTCCAAGGCCTTGAAATAGGAGGCCACGTCCGGAAACTTGCGCTTGGCGTCGGACGTCGACGGCGCAATCGAGCCGCCGCAGTTGCCGGTGATCTCGCAGGTGTAGCCCTGCATCACGCGCGAGTCCGCCGTCGGCACCTCGAGGATGCTGCGGTCGGAATGGCTGTGGATGTCGACGAAACCCGGCGCGACGACGAAGCCGGTCGCGTCGATGCGCTCCGCAGCCTGCTCGGGGTCGATGACGCCGATCGCTGCGATCCGACCGTCGAGCACGGCCGCGTCCGCGCGGCGAGGCGGCGCGCCGGTGCCGTCGACGAGCATTCCTCCCGTCACGACGAGATCGAACCGCGTGACACGGCGCGTCGTTGCGCACGCGCTGAGCCCGAAGCTGGAGCCAAGCGCGGATCCGAAGACCCACACCGCGGGGGAGGCGGCGAGAGCGTGCAGTACTTGCCGACGACTCGGTCCCTCGACCTGTGCTTGCTCTGTTCGCTTCTTCATGGACGTAGTCGTCATCGGTGCATCGTTCTTGGCTTGATCTGTCAGCGCGCGATGGGTCACGGAGACACCTCCACGCCGAGCCCCGGGGCATCCAGCGTATCGAGGCGACCGTCCGCCAGTGTGAACCCTCCACGCGCAGGATCGCGTGCGAGGTCGAAGCTGCCGTCGAGGTCGAGCGTCCGCGTCGCTGCGCAAGCGTACGCAGCATGCAGCGCCGCCGCGATCCCGATCACGCTCTCGTCCATGCAACCCCACATGAGCTCGATCCCGTTTTCGTGCGCGATCCGTGCGATGCGCAGCGCGGGGGAGATGCCGCCGCACTTCATGAGCTTGATGTTCCAGATGCCGTACGGGTGCGGCGCACGCGCGAGCTCGAGCGCGTCGGCTTCGTCGTGCAGGCTCTCGTCCGCTGCGAGACGTCGACGAATCGCTTCGGGCAGACGTCGCAGCTCCGCGTCGTATTCGCGCGGCGCGGGTTGTTCCAGGAACTCGACGCGCGCGTTCTTCGTCGCCGCGAAGAAGCGCTCGATCGTCGCCGGCGGATAGCCCACGTTCGCGTCGGCGCGGATCGCCGTCGCGTCGCCGACTGCTTCGCGCAAACGGACGAGCCGCTCGACGTCGGCCTCGAACGACTCGCCGATCTTCACCTTCAGCGCGCCGAAACCACGCGAGAGATACTCCTCGGCCTCGGTCAGCGTCTCGTCGAGCGGCAGGATGCCGATCGTGATCGATGTTTCGAGCGATCGATGCGCGCGACCGAAGATCTCGGCGAGCGGTCTTCCACGCGTCTTCGCCCACAGGTCGTGGAGCGCCATGTCCAAAGCCGCGCGCGCAGCCGGAGCACCGCTTGTCACGCGCGCGATTTCGCCGAGCAGCGCCGGCAGCTCATCCGTGTCCCGCCCGACCAGTTGCTCGCGAGCACTCAAGGCCGCGACGCATGCTTCGAACGTCTCGCCGGTGACTTCTTCCGCGGGCGTGGCCGCGCCGTGACCCACGAAATTGCCCTCTCCGACGATCCGGACCCGTGCAATCTGCACTGCATCCGTCGCGTGAAACGCGATCGCGTACGGACGAGCGAGCGGGACGTCGAGCAGTTCGAGGTCGACGCTCGCGATCCTCATCGACGATCTTGCTCGGCGAGGAACGCCTTGATCACGGGCACGATGCGCGCCGCACCACCCGGCGAGTCCATGTCGTCGAGCGGCCAGAAAGCCGGCAACCCTGTCTCGCGCTCGGCCTCCGCACGCGCGCTATCGCGCGACGCCGCATCCAGGCCCTCGTTGTTCAGGCTGATCGCGAGGACGCGCGCGCCGTACATCGCGATCAGCTCGATCTGCTTCGAGAGCGGCGCGATCTCGTTGTGCAGGTGCTCCTGGTCGTCGTGGTACTTGCGCCCCGGCGCATGTTGCAGCACGACCCCGCGCGATCCCGCCGACAGCAACAACTCCGCGCCGCACGGACCGCTCGGGTTGAGGAGCGCCGACTGTCCCTCCAGAAAGATGACATCCGGCGCGAGATCGCGGTCGCACTGCACGACCGCGTGCTCGAGCTCGCCGCTGACGAAGTCGTTCGGCGTCGAGTCGAGGATGAACCCGTGGGGGATACCCTGCAGCCAACCGGTCTGTCCCGTGTGCACGATCGCGGGCTTGATCCCGGCTGCAACGCACGCGCGCGAGAGAACGTGACACGTCGTGCGCTTCCCGAGCGCGCAATCGGTGCCGAGCACGGCGATGCGCGGCGCGCGCACCTTCTGGATCTCGCCCGACCAGAAGTGGAGCTCGCGCCGGGGCTTGGGCTTGCGCACGTCGACGAGCTTCGCGCCGCTCTTCGCAGCGGCAGCGGCGAACGCAGGATCCTCCGACAGGAACTCGTGCAGTCCGTTCACGAGTCCTACGCCCGACTGCACGACGCCGAGCAACAGCGGCCTCATCTCCGCCGGCAACACTCCGCCCGACGTTGCGATCCCGACGACGACGAAGTCGGGCCGTCGCGGAAGGCTCTCGAACATCTCCGCGAACGTCGCGAACGTCGGGATGCCGCGTGCACGTCCGTCGAGCTCGGTGCCTGCGTCCTTGCCGGCGCTCTTGCTGTCGACGAGCGCCACGATCTCGTACCGGCTCGGACCGCGCACGAGCCCGTGAGCCGTCTTCGCGGACCCCGTCCGAAAGAGCTCGTGCGTGAAGACTGCGGCGGTGGGGCGTGATATCGGCTGCAACGAAACGCCCTCCGGCTGACCCAACTTAGCGGCTCAGCGCCTCATTCACTCGGCCGGCTCGTTCTCCGCTTCGCCCTCGTCGTCCTCTTCGTCGTCGTCACCCTCTTCGTGCTCCGCGAGCTCCTCCTCCGAGGCCTCGCGCACGCTGAGCACCTTGAGGTCGAACGTCATCTTCTTGCCCGCGTACGGATGGTTCGCATCGAGCACGATCGCATCCGGCGAGATCTCGACCACGCGCGTGTCCATCTCACCCGTCTCGGCTTCTGGATCGTCGTCGTCCGCGACCGACACCGTGATCATGTCACCCGGAACGATCTCCGCATCCGCCGGAAACTGATCGCGCGGCACCGCGAGGATCTTCTCGGGGTCGTAGTCGCCGAACGCCTCGCCCGGTTGCAGCGTGACCTCGAGCGCCGTGCCTTCCTCGACGCCGTCGAGCTTGGCCTCGAGCCCCGAGGGAATCTCGCCGTACCCGTGCAGGTAGCTCATCGGCCCGCCGTCGTCGGACTGCTCGACGACGCCGCCATCTTCGTCCTTGAGCTGGTAGCTGAGCTCGACGATGCAGCCGTTTTGGATCTTCAAGAGTCGCTCTTCTGGAAGGCGAGCGTCGGCTGCAAGGTCACGGGCCCGTCGCCGTTCTTCGGTCGCTCGCGCGTCAAGTACGTATATCCGTGCAGGCCTGATTCATACCGGCGGTACAAGAGTGCCGACTCCTCGAACGTGATGCGACCTTCCTCGAGCGACTTCTCGACGCTGCGCCGCAGGTTCGACAACAGGTCAGACTCGAAGTACTCGACGTACTCGAGCACGTCCTGCACGCGCTCACCGCGCAACACGTGCATCAGGCGCGGACGTCCCGCTTCGTCGAGATCGACGTGCACGACGTTCGTGTCGCCGAAGAGGTTGTGCATGTCGCCCAGGATCTCCTGGTACGCGCCGACGAGGAAGAAGCCCAGGTAATAGGGGTCGCTGCCCTTGAGCGGATGCAGCTCCAACGTGCGCTTCACGTCGCGCAGGTCGATGAACCGGTCGACCTTGCCGTCCGAGTCGCAGGTGATGTCCGCCAAGATCGCGCGCCGCGTCGGCGTCTCGTTGTGGCGGTGCAACGGCAACACGGGGAACAGCTGGTGGATCGCCCACGAGTCCGGCACCGACTGGAACAGCGAGAAGTTCAGAAAGTACGTGTCCGCCATGTCGCGCTCTAAGTTCGCGAGGTCGTCCGGCACGTAGTCGAGCGTGCGCGTGATGCGCAGGATCTTCTCGCACGTGCGCCAGAAGTAGTCCTCGACGCGCGCGCGCTCCTCGAGCGAGATCTGTCCGACGTTGAAGAGCACCATCGTCTCGTCGCGCATCTGCACGGCGTCGTGGAAGCTCTCCTGGTAGTTCTTCGCCGTGACGTTCTCCCACACCGAGTGGAAGTTGCGCACGAGGTCGTGGTCACCCTCGGCCGGTTTGGTCGGCAGACCTTCCTCGGTGAAGTCGGTCGTGCCGAGCACTTCCGTGACGAGCACCGCGTGGTGCGCCGACAGCGCGCGGCCCGACTCGGTGACGATGCCCGGCGGCGGGATGCCCGACTCCTGGCACGCTTGCACGAGGTGGTAGACGACGTCGTTGGCGTACTCCTGCATCGAGTAGTTCATCGACGATTCGAAGTTCGTCTGCGAGCCGTCGTAGTCGACGCCCAAGCCGCCGCCGACGTCGAACCACTCGATCGTGGCACCCATCCGGTGCAAGCCGACGAGCGTGTGCGTCGCTTCGCGCAGCGCATTCTTGAGCGAGCGGATCTCGGGGATCTGGCTACCCAAGTGAAAATGGAGGAGCTTGATGCAATCGATCATGCCCTCCGCCCTCATGGTTTCGACGACGGACACCATCTCGCGCGTGGTCAAGCCGAACTTCGAGCGGTCGCCGCCGGACTCCTGCCACCGGCCCGCGCCCTTGCCGGACAGCTTGCTGCGCATGCCGATCGAAGGCCGGATGTCGAGCTTGCGCGACACGCGCAGGATCGTCTCGATCTCGCTGTACTTCTCGACCACCAGGATCGGCGTGATGCCGAGCTTGGTCGACAGCAGCGCCATCTCGATGTACTCCTCGTCCTTGTACCCGTTGCAGATCATCAGCGAGCTGCGCCCGGCCAGGATCGCGATGACCGCGATGAGCTCCGGCTTGCTGCCGACCTCGAGGCCCATGTTGTAGTTGTGGCCTTCGGACAGGAGCGCTTCGACGACGTGCCGCTCCTGGTTGACCTTGATCGGGAACACGCCGCGGTACGGTGCGGAGTAGTTGTATTCCTTGCGCGCGGTGTTGAAGGCGTCGTTCATCGCGCGCACGCGCGAGCGCAAGATGCCGTCGAAGCGCAAGAGGATCGGCATGGACACGCCGCGGCGCAGGATCTGGCCGATCAGCTCGTACATGTCGATGCCCGCGCGCCCGGGACGGTCGAGTCCCTCGGGGCGGACTTCGACGTTGCCTTGCTCGTTGATCTTGAAGAAACCCTGGCCCCACTTGGGCACGTTGTAGAGGGTCTCGCTGTCGTGGTGGGTCCACTTCGCCATGCCGTCTCCGGTGATTTGACCGCGCATTCTAGGGACAGGGCGCGGCAGATGGATCGAGCGCGGGCTTTTTTGATCGAGCGGCGGACATTTCGCCGCTCGTTCGGCCGGTCACGCGGGTGCCTCAGCCTGCACTTCCCGCTCCACCCGCTCGAGCCGCTCCAGCAGACGCGCCGGATCGCTCTCCCCAAGCCAGCTCCTCCGGTCGGTGACGAGGTCGCCGGCCGTCCAGTGGTTCAAGAGCTGCTTGACGCGCGCCGCGGCACCCTTGACGCCCGCGTCGCCCGAGGCGAGGAGGCGCTCGGCGTACTCGAGGAGGAAGGCGGCGGCTTCGACGGCGTCGACCCGGCGGCCTGAGAAGATCCACGGGTCGCCGAGTGCCGCGCGGCCGACCATGGCAAGCGCACACCCGGTCTCGTCGCGCATGCGTTGGAGGTCGTGGTGGGTGCGGACGCCGCCGTTGCCGCAAACGGGGATGGTGACGCTTTGGACCGCGCGCTCGATGCGCGTCCAGTCGACGACGTCGCAGTACGCTTCGGCTCGCGTGCGGCAGTGGATGGTGAGCATCGAAGCACCACCCGCTTCGACGGCGCGAGCGAGGTCTTCGAGGAGCTTGTCGTCGTCGTAGCCCGCGCGGATTTTGCCGGTGAGCGGTGTCTCTCCGACGGCGTCGACGCAAGCGCGCACGATGCGCTCGAGCTGGGTCGGTTCGCGCAAGAGCGCCGAGCCCGCGCAACCGCGGAGTGCGCCCTTCGCCGGGCACCCGAAGTTCAGGTCGACGAGCGGCGCACCGACTTCGACGGCGCGTCGGGCTGTCTCCGCCAACGCCGCGACGTTCGAACCCATGAGCTGGATGCCGACGGGAGCTCGGATCGCTGCTTCGGAGCGTGTCTCGAAGGTGTCCGGACCGTGCGTCGCCCAATCAAGATCGAGTCCGAGGTGCTCGCGGAGCACGCGGCGCGGCAAGGGCTCTTCGACGACGCGCACGAACTCCGTGAACGCACCGCCGAGCTCGTTCGGCGCGTTGCGGGCCAGCACGAGATCGCGAAAACAAGGCTCGGTGACGCCCTCCATGGGCGCGAGAAGCCAGGGCGATGTGAAGGGGAGCGAGCGCATCGACAGTGAGGAGTGTAGCGGGTGGTGCTTGGCTCCCGTTACGCGGTGCTCGGCGCAACGGGTGCCTGATTCCGCTCGCCCAGTCCCCGCGCGACATTCTGAACCTGGGTCGATTCCACCTCCGGATCTCGGGAATGGACCGGATGGGCGGTGCCAGGCACTTGCCGCCGCACGGGTTACCCTGGAAGGCGTTCCATGCGGCTTCTCCTCGCACTGGCTGTTGCGCTCGTCGTGCTCCTCGCGGGCGCCGCGTGGTTCTTGCTCGCTTCGCATTCCAACTCGACGAGCGGCATCGACGTCGGCGGGATGACAAGCGCTGTCGAATCGGCTCGCGGGGACACCGCCCTTGACGCGTCGTCGCACGTCCAGCTCGCGACGCAGGACGAGCACGATCGACCGGCCGAGCAACGCGCATCGCTCGCGACACCCGCGCCGGCTCCCGTTGCGGACGCGATCGACACGAAGCTCCCGGCAGCTCCGCTCGAAGCGCGCGTCCTCGATCAACGCACCGAGCTGCCGCTGCCGCGCTTTCTCGTGCGACTGCACGACTCCGCCGGTCGCCGCGTCGACGTCGTGAGCGACGACGAAGGCAAGTTCACGACCGTTCCGCTCGCGGTCGGCAACGTCGACGCGACGCCGCTCGACCACGAGCGCCGTTCGCACGCGAGCACGCCGGTCACGTGGGATCACCTGGCAAGGGATGAGCGACCGTTCGCGCTCGAACTCGCCAGTGGTCCCACGTACCGCATCGCCCTCGAGCCGGAAGAAGGACCCGATCCCGCCCTGGTCGACTTGCGTTTGGAGGTCGCGTGCGAGGACGAGCGCACGAACACGGCGATGGAACCGCTGCGCACCGAAGCGCCGTACCGACTTGAAGGCGAACCCTACTGGGTGCGCTTCACCGCGATGGAGCCGCGCTTCGACCGTGCGCTTTCCATCCACGCGCGCACGCGCGACGGTTTGTGGATCGGCGACGCGCAGGTGGAGACGATCCAAGGCGAAGCGCCCGGACTCGTGACGATCCACATGGACGCGCGCGCGGTGTTGCAGGGCCGCGTTCTGTGCGACGGTGCTCCCGTGCCGGATGCGGTCGTTCGCTTGAGCGTCGACTCTCAGGATCCAAACGGTCGCCCATCGCAACGTTCCACTCGCACGGGTGGAGACGGACACTATCGCTTCGAATATCAGCGCGCTGGTCAGGGCCACTTGAACGTGCGCTCGATGCGACACGAGACGGCGGAAGATGCGGTGACCCTGCGTTCGGGTGAATCGGTCGACCACGACGTGCTCGTCATTGCCAAGCCGCTCGCCGGTTCGATCAGCGGGGCGGTCGTCAGCGAAACAGGCGCGTACGAGCGGCGCGTCCACCTCACGCTGTCGCCGACGGGCGAGCGCGGTCGCGATGTGCCGCAGATGCGCGTGACGGTGCGCTGGGACAAGAGCGGTGCCGCGCTGATCGGGCACTTCGACTTCGGCGGGCTGCCGGCGGGCAAGTACCACGTGCAGTTGGAAGAAGACGACTGGTTCGAGTGGAACTCGCACGGGACCGACGTCGAACCGCCCAAGCAAGACATCGTGTTCACGGTGCACGACCGCATCCTTGCGGCGGATCTGGTGCTGCAAGTGCACGACGCCGACAACGGGCTCGCGCTCGACGGGTATCACCTGCAGCTCGAGACGTACGACAACTACCGCTCGATGTGGTCGTGGTCGGGTGCGGTGTTGATGGAGCAATATCCCGAGGACAAGAGGTTGCGGTGGCGGCTCGACAAGCCGGGGTACCCGCCGCAGTTCGGCGATCTGTCGAACTTCGACGTGAGGACGGTGGTCGACGGTCGGTCGCAGCGCACGGCCGAGGTCAACATGTCACCCGGTTGGGGTGATCTGTTGCGCGTCGTGAAGCGCAACAACCAGCAACCGCTCGGCGGTGTCGCCGTGATGCTCGACGGCAAGGAAGCGGGTCGCACGGACTCGAACGGAATCGCCCGCGTGACAGCCCGTCAGCAACCCAAGCACATCGAGCTCGTGCTCGACGGCTGGAAGATGCGCGGTCCGGTCGACATGTCCTCGCCCTCGAAGCGCAGCTGGGCTCGCGTCAACACCGTGCAGATGCAACCCGCACCGAAGAAGAAGTAGCTGCCTGAGACCCGCCGCACTGTCGCGCGCTTTCGCGCGACGAAGGGTCCAGGTGTCCCGCGACGAGTGCCTGGCACCGCAGCCGGTGCGCTCTATCCGGCGTTCGGGTGGTTGCTGTCACCCGGCATCGCCGCCGCCGCGATGAGCTTGAGCTCGGTGTCGGTGATCACGAATGCGCTGCGCCTGCGCCGCGCGAAAATTTGAATCGGCATTCTTCGCGATCCAGAAGCGCAGTCGACCCCTCCACGCGGCCGGACGCGCGCCCATCGGAAAAAACTGCGCGGGTCTGCACGACGCAGATGGATCGAGACAGGCACGAGGAGAGAGACGAGTCCTCGTGATCGCCTCCTGGCGCTCTCCACAGGGATAGGCTTTCGAGTCCCCCCCAATGGGCGTCGCGACCGTGTGGCTCGCTCACGTTGGAGTTCGGGACGTTTTCGTCCATCGTTCCTTTGACACGAGCGTGTTTCCCATGCGCATCCGACTCTTCTCGAGCTCGCCGTTCTCGATCGCTTTCTCCATTTCGCTCGCCTGCTCTTTGTCAGGCTGCGCCGACCATCAGTTCGGGGACTCGCAGACCCAGTCGACGGCGGAGAGCTTGCGCGAGCTCGTCGTGCAGCGCGTCGGCGACGTCGAGTCGCTTCAGGTGCCGAGGGACGACGCGGACCTGCCGCAACCTGAGGTGGGCGGCGTCGTCGATCCGCGGTTCGCGATCACTGAAGCGAAGCGCTACCTCGGCAAGCAGCTCTTCTTCGACCCGATCCGCACGACGCACATCCTGCCCAGGTATGGCGGCGTGCCGGCGACAGCGCAGACCGGATCGTGCGGTTCGTGCCACCTCGGCGAAGCAGCGGGCAAGGCGGGTCAGGTCGTCAACTTGCACCTGGCCGGTGAAGGCCGCGGGTACTTCACGCAAGCGGGCGAGTACAAGTTCGATCGCAGGGTCATGCCGGGAATGATCGACACGATCCCGACGGGCGTCGACGTCTTCAGGGGCAGCGTGCTCATCGCGAGCGGCAGGTTCGACGCGGTCGATTCGGTGCCGCGATTGTCACCGAGCATGATCGGGTTTGGATTCAACAACAGGCTGTTGTTGGGCGGCAAGGCGGGACAAGCGGACGGCGACGGTCCGGGTGCTGCGAACCCGATGAACCTGCCGGCGGCGGAGAACCTGGCGGAGATCGCATCAGACGCTCACAGGATGTTGACGACGCAGAGTGCGGTGATTCAGGCCGTGCCGGCGTACGTGGTGTTGTTCAGGGAGGCGTTCCCGGAAGAAGCGGCGCTGGCGGACCTGTCGAGCGACCTGAACGACTTGATCAACGACCACACGATCGCACGCGCGGTGGCGACGTTCTTGAGAACGGTCGTGACGCGCGACACGCCCTGGGACCGGTTCCTCGCGGGCGACGACGCGGCGCTGAGCGCGGCGCAGTTGCGCGGGGCGAGGTTGTTCCTGACGTCGGCGACGAAGGGCGGAGCGGGTTGCATCCAGTGCCACAGCGGGCCGATGTTGAACAAGCAGTTGGGGGATGAGGAGGGGGATCTCGTCGAGCAGAACTTCTACGACATCGGTGTCGGTGATCACCCGCTGCAGGAACTCGCGCGGCAAGCGCTCTCGGATCCGACGCACCATGACGTCGGGCGTGGCGAGATCACGGGGTTCTCGGGCGACAACTTCAAGTTCCGGGTGCTGACGCTGAGACAGCTCAAGGACGGGAAGCAGTTCATGCACAACGCGCTGTTCTCGTCAGTGCGCGAGGTGGTGGAGTACTTCAACGCAGGTTTGCCCGCGGATGCGAACGCGATCGCCTCGGGCAACGTGACGACCAGGTTCACGCAGCCGCGCGGAGTGGGTGCGGGTGCGGGGCTCGGGTTGAGCGCGGGTCAGGTGGCGGATCTGACGGAGTTCCTCGAGGGTGGCTTGTACGACCCGGCGTTCGTCGTGGAGACGAGTGGGTCGCCGACGAAAGCGTTCGAGCTCACGGAGAAGGATGTGACGTACTCGTTGAACCGTCCGACGCTGGCAGCGGCGGGTGCGGTGGACGGGTTGACGCTGGGTGGGAAGTGTCCTTCGAACGATGATGCGTTGTCGCGCGTCGATCGCGGGTTGGACATGCCGGAGGTCACGGGTGTGGTGAGTGTGAGTTGGACGGGGAGCGATGTGAATGGGACCGGGCAGGTCGATCATGTGACGATCACGAACCTCGGCACGGAGGCGATTCGCTCGCCGTTGATGTTTGTTGTGACGGGGTTGGGGAGCGGGCAGACGCTGGTGGATGCGACGGGGACGACGGTGACGATTCCGGCGGCGGGGTTGCCGTACAAGCGGGTTGCGGAGGACTCGGGGTTCCTTGCGGGCGGCGGGGTGATGCATGTCGATCTGCACATCGACAATCCGTCGGCGGGGGTGGTCGGGTACGGGTTGCGCACGTTCTCGGGCACGAAGAAGCCGTAGAGGTGATGGGGCGGTGCACGGCTCCGGTTTCCGGTATTTCCGGCAACCGGTGCCTGGCACCACTCGCCCGATCCGGTGGTTGTCGTTCCGTGCGTGCGTGAGTCGGGCTGACACGCGCTCCTCCCCGCGCAACGGGGAGGTGATCACCCACGGCAAGATGATTCGGCGCCTCCGGCGCCGAGCGACCGACTCGATAACGCCCGGAGTACCGGGCATTGATCGAGCCGGCCGCCTCATTTGCGGAGACGCAGGCATGCGGGGGAAGAATGCAGGCGATCGGTGCAAGCTGCGTGCTGAGTTGCGTCGTCGGGCGTCGGTAGTTGGGTGCGCGGCTGGCGATGCGTGGGGAGCTGGCGCACAATGCGCGCATGTGTCCGCCGAGTGATGCGAAGCCCTGGCAGCGATTCGATTTGATTGGGGTTGGGGACGCGGCGGAGAGGGTGAAGGGCGTCGTTGTGCGCACGCCGTTGATGGCGCTCGAGGTGGGTGATCCGCGAGTGGAGCTGCGCGGGAAGATGGAGAATCGGCAGGTCACGGGGTCTTTCAAGGCGCGCGGTGCTTGGAACCAGGTGTCGCAATTGACCGAGGCGCAGAAGAGGGGCGGCGTCGTGTGCGCAAGCTCGGGCAACCATGGCAAGGCGTTGGCTTGGGCGGCGCAGAGGGCGGGTGTGGCGGCGACGATCGTGATGCCCGCGAACGCGTATGTGAACAAGATCGAGGCGTGCCGGGAGTTGGGTGCGGAAGTCGTTTTGGCTGCGACGCGTGAGAAGGCGGACGAGGTTTGTGCTGCGTTGGTGGGACGAGGCCGCACGCTCGTCCACCCGTACGATGCGGAGAGGACGATCCAGGGCGCGGGAACTGTGGGGTTGGAGATCGCTCAGGATTGGCCCGAGGTCGAAGTCGTGATCGTCTGCGTCGGTGGAGGGGGATTGATTTCCGGTTCGTCGCTCGCGCTGCGACAGGTGATGGGTGCGGGGGTGATCGTGCTGGGTGCTGAACCGGCGGGTGCTCCTTCGTTGACGAAGGGGATCGCGAAGGGTGCGCCGGTTCAGCTGACCGAGATCACGAGTCGGGTTCAGGGATTGACCCCTACTTATTCGGGCCAGATCAACATCGACATCTGCAGGGTGACGTTGGATGGCATCGTGCTGCTGTCGGACGAGGAGATCTTCGCAGCGCAGAAGGTGCTCGTGGGCAGTGGTGAGGTCGTCGAGCCGGCTGGCTCGGCGGCGGTGGCGGTCGTGGTGTCTGGGAAGCTGCCCGAACGTTTGCTGCAGGGACGAAGTGCAACCAATCGGTTGCGTGTTGCGGCGGTCGTTTCCGGCGGCAATCCGGATCCTGCTCAGCTCGAGAGCGTGCGGGCTTTGCTCACGGTGCGCGGCGGCTCACGCGAACGATTGTCGTCGTGAAGCGCGTCGTCCTCGTCCGGCCCTCGGGCCCGCGCAACGTCGGCACGGTTGTCAGGGTCTGCGCCAACTTCGGGCCCGTGGAGATCCGGTTGGTCGCGCCCGAACGGCCGTCGATGCTCGTTCACCCCGATTTCGAGCAGATGGCGCACGGTGTCGCCGACATGCGCGAGCGGTGTGTCGTCGTCGCGACGCTCGAGGAGGCGTTGGCGGATTGCACGGCGAGCATCGGATTCACTGCGCGCTCGAGGGGACAGCGGAAGAGGGAAGACTGGAGGTCGGTGCGCGATGTGGTGTCGACGCGCGCGAACGACGACGCGGAGCGGGTGGCTTTGGTTTTTGGCAACGAGGTGACCGGTCTCGAGAGCCGTGACACCGCGTTGTTGCAGGAGTTGGTGCACATCGCGACATCGGCGGAGCACTCGTCGTTGAATTTGGCGATGGCGGTCGGCGTCGTGCTCGCCGATTTGTTCACTGCGCCGAGGCTGAAGAGGAAGGAGAGGCCGCCGAAGGTGCTGTCGGGCGAGGGCCGCGAGTATTTGAAGGCCACGCTGAAGCACGTGTTCGGCGAAAAGGTCGCGCTCACCCCGAGCGCGCGGGTGGACATCCTGAGCGCGATCGAACGCGTGTTTTCGCGCGCACCGCTCGAGGACCGCGACGCCCGCGCGTGGCATTTGATGGCGCGCGCGCTCGGCAGCACGCTGACGCCCAAGGATCTCGATCTCGCGCTTCACGAACGCCGCGGACGCAGGCGCGCGGCTCAGGCCAAGGCGCGCAAGCGCGATTCGAAGTCGGACTGAAAAGGGCCTCGATATCTCGTGGGCCTGCGTTGAACGGAACGCGCATTGCAAGCGCCGCGCGCGCCATCATGCGCGCTGGAGGAAATACGCGCGCGTGAGCATCCGCTCATTCGATCGCGGCCGCTTCCAGCTTGCCCCGCAGCCGCTACGCTCGAATCGCTCCCCTCGCGTCCAAAGGATGCAATCCATGATCACTCGGCAATCGATCTCTTTGGCGCTCGGTTCAATGCTCGTTGCAACTGCATGCGGCGGCGGTGGCGGAGGTGGCGGAGGATCCCCGCCGAGCTCCAATGTCACGCCCGGCAGCTTGGCTGCGATCACGGAGGACGGCCGGTTGATCACGTTCGACACCGGAACCCCTGGTGAGATCCGCACGTCGACGGTCGTGCAGAACCTGGCCGCCGGCGAGAAAATCGTCGGCCTGGATGCGCGCGCTTCGACGGGCGAGCTCGTCGCGGTCAGCGATCAGAGCCGCTTGTATCGCATCGACGCGAACACCGGCGCGGCGACGCCTGTTGGTCTGACGGCGTTCTTTCCGCCGTTGACGCCGGGGAGCATCGCACTTCAGGACGATCCTGCGCAGGACGACGTGCGCATCGTCGACTCCGCCGACCGCAGCATCCACCTGAGCGAGCAAACCGGGCTCATCAGCAGCGAAGACGCGCACGTGCAGTACGCGGCCGGCGATGCCGCGGCGGGCAATGATCCGATGCTCGCGGCGATTGCCTTCACCGACGCGCATCCGTTCGCTTCGCAGACGACGATGTACGGCATCGACTCGCTGCAAGGGACCTTGGTGCGGATCGGTGACGTCGGCGGCACGCCGCAGCTGTCGACGAGCGGACAGCTCCACACGGTCGGCGCGCTGGGCATCACGACCGACGAGCACGTCGGATTCGACGTCACGCCCGACGGCGGCGCGTTGTTGTCGGCGACGAGTCCGGGCGCGACACAATCGGACCTCTACACGCTCGACCTCGCGACGGGACAGACGCACCCGATAGGTACGATCGCATCCGGCTCCCCGGTGCGCGCTCTCACGTGGCGTGGAGCGAGCGCGCCGCGCGTGTTCGGCATCACCGACCAAAATACGCTCGTCACTTTCCGCCCCGGAGCCCCGACCACGATGCTGAGCTCGGTCGCCGTGTCGGGCCTCGTCGGTGGAGAGCACCTCGTCGCGATCGACCAGCGCGTGACCGACGGCATGTTGTATGCGATCTCCGACGGCAGCCGCTTGTACGTCCTCGACGCGAACACGGGTGAGGCGACAGCGCTCGGTGCGGGCTTCTCGGTGGGGTTGTCCGGGACTGCTTTCGACCTGGATTTCACGCCTGAATTCGGAGCAGCGCGTGTGGTCGACGACGCCGATCAGAACCTGCGCGTGAACCCGCTCGACGGCAGCATCGGCGGCGTCGACCAGCCTCTCGCCTACGGCCCCGCCGACATCGAGTTCGGCCTCGATCCGGGCATCGTCGCAGCGGCGTTCGACAACAACGAGTTCGGTGCCGGCGGCTCCACGATGTTCGCGATCGACGCGACGGCCGACACGCTCGTGCGCATCGGCTCGATCGGCGGCGCACCCAATCTCCCGAGCACCGGCGCGCTGACGACGATCGGACAACTCGGCGTCAACGTCGGTTTGCGTTGCGGCCTCGACATCGACGCGCACGGCGTGGCCTTCGCGGCATTCGACCTCGGTGTCGTCAGCAACCTGTGCACGATCGATCTTGCGACGGGCGCCGTGCGCGACATCGGCCCCATCGGCGGGTCGGCGCGCGTGATCGACATCGCCGTCGAGCTCCCCGGAACGCCCACGGTGTACGGTGTTGACGACACGAACACGCTCGTTTCCTTCCTGGCCGGCGAGCCGCGCGCGCTCCAGAGCTCGCAAGCGATCAGCGGTCTGGACGCGGGCGAATCCATCGTGGCGATCGACTTCCGTCCGGTGAGCGGCGAACTGCTCGGAACCAGCGATCAGAACCGCGTGTTCCGCATCGACCGCACGACCGGCATCGCCACGCCGCTCGGGATCGCGTTCGCGCCCGCGCCGACGGGAACGCGCACTTCGGCGGACGTCGATCCCGCGACGGACGAGTTGCGCGTCGTGAGCGACGGCGACTCGAACCTGCGCGTGAGCACGACGAGCGGTGCCATGATCGGGGTCGATCCGAACCTGGCCTACGCGGGGGGAGACCCGAACTTCGGCCACGATCCGGGCGTCGTTTCCATCGCGCACACGATGGGCTTCGCAGGCGCGACGTCGACCGCGCTGTACGACATCGACGCGACGAACGACGTGCTCGTGCGGCAGGGCCCGTTCTCCGGACCCTCGAGCGGGCAGCTCCGGACCATCGGCCCCCTGGGCGTCGACCTGTCGGGTGAAGTCGGTTTCGACATCGATTCGCGCGGTGTCGCGCTCGTCAGCCGTTCGGTCGGAGCGCACACCCTGTTCCGCTTGGACCTCGCGACGGGCATGCTCTTCCCGCTCGGAGCGATCGGCGGAGAGGCGCTGCGCGACATCGCGATCCTGCCGCGCTGATCCCCGCGACTCCGGTGTTCGCTGTCGTGATTCGCGCCGCTGCTTGCGAGCGGCGGCGCGCGTGTCCATGATCAGCGCATGGTCAGGCTCGATCGAATCTACACGCGCGGCGGCGACGAAGGGGCGACGAGCCTCGGTGACGGCACGCGCGTTCCGAAGCACCACCCGCGCGTCGCGGCGTACGGAACCGTCGACGAACTCGACGCGATCCTCGGGCTCGCGCTGTCGAGCGGGATCGAAGAGGCGTACCGCGTGTACTTGGTCGCGATCCAGAACGATCTCTTCGACGTCGGTGCCGACCTGTGCGTGCCGGGCGAAGCGGGCGAGCGCTTGCGCATCACGCCCGTCTACACGAAGGCGCTCGAAGAGATCATCGATCGCGAGAACGCGCGGTTGCAACCGCTCAAGTCGTTCATCCTGTCGGGCGGGACGATGCCGGCGGCGTGGTTGCACCTCGCGCGCAACGTGTGCCGTCGCGCCGAGCGCCACGTGAGCGAGCTGATGTCGATGCCGGAGGAGAAGGATCGCGTCAACGCCGAGGTGTTGCGGTACCTCAACCGGCTGTCGGACCTCTTGTTCGTGCTCGGGCGCGTGCAGAACGGCGAGGGCAAGCTCGACGTCCTGTGGAAACCGGGCCTGCGCCAGGGCTGACGTTCGCCTCGACGCGACCGGGCCGCGCTCACGACGTTCGACACGCGGCGATGTCGCGCGCGATTCCGACGCGCCGGGTCACTTCCGAGCGGGTGGTGCAGCACGCAACGACTGCGCACTCGCGCCGGCCCGCTCGCGGACGAGCGGATCGTCGTCTTCCGTCGACATCTTTTGGAGCTGCGCCAGCGCGTCGACGGCGTGCAAGCTGCCGAGCGCACGTGCCGCTTCGCGTCGCACGGGTGCGAAGCCGTGACCAAGGCTCGCGACGAGCACCGGAATCGCCTTGTCGAGACCGACGACGCCCGCTGCCCAGCACGCGGTCGCGCGCACCTGAACGTCGGCATCGGTGACGAGCGGCAAGAGGTTCACAGCGAGCCCTGGATCGAGTTGGCCGCCGCCGAATTCGGGCGGCGTGTGCCGGTCCTGCACGATCTGCAGCGCGAGATAGAACGTCGAATCGCGCCGGCGCACCACGTCCGTGCTCGTCAGACCTTCGAGGATCAGCGGCATCTCCGAGTAGCCCGCGCCGTCGACGTGCGGGAACGGCGAGCGAGACGCCGGCGTGTAGCGGTGCGCAACGTCGCGCGCGTCGAGCATGACGTCCGCGTGCGCGTCGTAGAAAAGCACCGTCGACCCGAGCCGCACCGTCGATCCGTCGATGACCGCGATGCCGCTGTCGACGGGGTCCGTGCGCGTCGGTCCGTCGAAACGCGTCATTTCCAAGGACGTGAAATGCCAGGCTCCATCCTCGCCGCGCTCGAAGCTCGTGAACGTTCGATCGCGCTCGTCACGCCACAGCCCGCCGGTGATCTGTGCAGCCTGGATCGACGGCTTCGGCTGCGGCTCGGCGATGAGCTCGTCGATGATCGAGTGGAATTGCGTGCGCAACTTGTCGTACTCCGCTCCCGTCGCCGGCCCCGAGAAGCCCGCGTGCACCGCGCGCACGCGGCCGTCCTTGTGCAGGAACACCGTCATCGGAAATGCGAACACGGTGTCGAGCGCGGGCAGCGCCTGCTGCGCGAGCGCGCGGTCCGAGCGACCGCACAACAGCCCCAGGTACTGCGCACCGTGACGCCCGAGCAGCTTCTTCGCCTGCGCGCTGTCGCGTCCATGTTCTCCGGTCAGCTCGAAGCACAATGCCGTGATCGACAAACCCTTGCCCTGGTACTCGTGATCGAGCTTCGCCAAGAGCTCGGTCTCGTCGTGGCAGTTCGGGCACCACGAGCCCGTCACCTGCAGGATGCGCACCTTGCCCGCGAAGCGCGCGTCGCCGAGGGAAACGAGGTTGCCGTCGAGGTCGGGGTACGCCAGCTGCGCCAGACCAAATCCGTCGTTCCAGTGCGCGTGCGACATCTCGTCGGGGAGCTGCGCGTGCTCGTCGCGCACGGCTGTCCACGTGTCGGTCCACCTGTCGCCGCTCGAGAACGTGCCCTTCAACGTGCCGTCGGTTTGCACTTCGCCCGCGAACAGGAACGCGTGCGCACCGTCGAAGCACGAGAGGTGCAGCACGCCGCGCGAGGCGTTTCCCGCGAGGTATCGGTAGTCGCCCGTCGCCGTGAGCACCGTGCCTGTGATCCCATTCTGACCGGATGCAGACTCGATGATGGCGACAGCCGGCAGGTCGTCTTTCTCGAAGCGAACCCTCCAGCGTCCGACCACGGTCGGCCTGATCTTCTTGGGCTCATCGGGCTCTACATCGAACCGCGCTTTGGATCCGGCCCGCGCCTGGAACGGAAGCGTCGTCCACCGATCGGGCCCAGCTCGCTTTCTCCACTCGCCCGTGAGCGTGGATCCGCCGTCCTCGATCGACGCGCGCACCTGCGCTTCGTAGTGGGGGAAATCGAACACCACAAAACCCAACATGTCGCTCGGGCCGCCGTCAGCAGATGTGCGCGTGATCCACTCGAGACGGGAGTCGGGCACTTCGACGATCTCGCTGCCGTTGTGGATGCGTGTGACCAGACGTTCGCCGTCGCGGCTCAGATCGAACGTGAAGGGCAAGGGTCCATTGGGCGAAGTCAGCTCGGCGTGCCATTCGCCTGTTCGGGGCTCAACTCGGGCGGGCGTCTGGATCGCCACAAGCAGGAACAGCACGCTCAGCATCCACGTATCGTAGCGGAGCCGCCGCGCTATCCTGCGCCCCGACATGGAGAGCGTCGCGCGTCGGGTCGTCGTTTCAGGCGTGGTGCAGGGCGTCGGCTTCCGCCATCACACCAAGGTGCGCGCGCGCGAGCTCGGCCTCGTCGGTTGGGTGCGCAACCTGCCGGACGGAGCCGTCGAGGCGTGGATCGAAGGACCGGAAGAGCTCGTCGAGCAACTGATCGAATGGCTGCGTCGCGGACCGAGCTCGTCGCGCGTCGAGGACGTGTCCATCGAGACGGTCGAACCGCGCAACGACGCGCGGTTCAGCGTGCGCTTCGACTGAAGCGTGCTCGGAAAGTGATTCCAAGGCTCGAATCAGGCCGCTTTCAACCTGCGCACCCGCACCCCATGGAGCGACCGGCGCGCCAGCCCCCGGTATCCCGGGCGTTGACTCGCCGGCCGCAAACCCGACGCGGATGCGGAGTCTTCCGCCGCGTTCAGCGCGACGAATCGCGCGGCAGGCGCTCGACCTCGCTGCGCAGCTTCGACATCTCTTCGCGCAGGCGGTCGGCTTCGCGGCGCAGGTCGCTCATCGCGCGCTCGAGATCGCGACGCGTGCCCTCGTCCATTCCCTGCATCTTGCCCA
>JBBQNP010000007.1:0-64991 GCA_038330085.1 Planctomycetota bacterium
GGGATTGTGCTTCAAGAACCCGTCGGCATAGATCGCGCCGATCTCGCCGTCCGGCCGGTAGTCGAGCGTGATCTGCGCGCCCTTTCCGTGCGGCGCCATGCGCAGGAAGATCCCCGAGTCGAACGGCCAATCGAGCTGACATTCGCACGTGAACACGAACTCGGTGTACGGCCGGTCCGTGTAGATGAGGCCGCCTTCGCGTTGTGCGTTCTGTCGCCCCGTGAGCACGCCGTTCTCGACCGTCCAGTCGGCGTTACCGTCGTAGTGACCGCCGCGCGCGACCCAACCCGAGAGCGTGCGTCCGTCGAAGATCGCACGACCCAACGGCGCCGCAGCGATGGGCTCGGATTGCGAGCAGGCGAAGAGGACCGGGATCAGGAGTAGCCACACAGCATGACAGGGGAGCAGCACGGCTCGATGAAGGAAAAAGCCCGCGCGCCGGCACTGTCGGGTGCCGACTTGCGCGAGGGCCGTTACCATATCACCCCCCATGACCCCTGAGGACACTCCCGGATTGCCCAGAAGGCAGCGGCGCATGGGCGTGTGCTCATGGTCGCTGCAACCTGATTCGGCACGGAACCTCATCGAAAAGGTGCGCTCCACGGGGGTCGACTGCGTCCAGCTCGCGCTCATGTCGAAGGACTCCTCGATCGCCTTCGTCACGCACACAGCTAGTGCACTCGAGCACGCCGGTATCGATATCCGTTCCGGGATGTTGTCGATGGAGGGCGAAGACTACGCGACGATCGATTCGATCCATCGCACCGGCGGCGTGCGGCCCGATGCGACATGGAAAGCGAACCTCGAGCGCGCGCGTCGAGCAGCAGACCTTGCGCAGACCTTGAGTCTCGAGCTCGTGACGTTCCATGCCGGCTACCTGCCCGACGACGGTCGCGATCCCGAGCGCGAGAAGCTCGTCGGTCGATTGCGCTCCATCGCCGCGGTGTTCGAAGCAGCAGAAATGCGCGTCGGTCTCGAGACCGGACAGGAGAGCGCTGCGACGCTGCTCGACGTCCTCGACGAAGTCGGGTCGGTGAACGTCGGCGTCAACTTCGATCCGGCGAACATGATCCTGTACGGCACGGGCGATCCGGTCACGGCGCTCGAGCTGCTCGCGCCGCGCGTGTTCCAGGTCCACGTCAAGGACGCAGTGCCTTCAACGCGGCGCGGACAATGGGGCGAGGAAGTGCCGGTTGGCACGGGCGCCGTCGACTGGCGCCGTTTCTTCGACGTGCTCGATCGCGCGCAACCCGACGTCGACCTCATGATCGAGCGCGAGAGCGGTGACACGCGCGTCGACGACGTGCGCAGCGCGCGCGAGTTCCTGGGACGGATCGCGCCGGCCGGGAGCGTGCGCTCGTGATGGCCGCGGCGAAATCGAACTCCACGCGCGAGATCGGCGTGGGCGTGATCGGACTCGGCTGGATGGGGCGTGTGCACCTCGATGCGTACGCGAGCGCTGGGCGCGCGGGTCAACGCTGCCGCGTCGTCGCCGTGTCGGATCGCAACGCGGAGCGACTGCGGTCCGAAGCCGGTGCAGCGGGGAATCTGCCGGCGGGAAGCGCGCCGGGCCCGGCTCCGTTCGACCCTGCGCAGGTCCGGATGGGGACGGATGCAGCACACGTGCTCAGCGATCCGCACGTCGAGCTCGTCAGCATCTGCACGCCCACCGACACGCACGTCGAGCTCGCGATCGCCGCACTGCGCGCGGGCAAGCACGTGCTCGTCGAGAAGCCGGTTTCGCTCGACGCGGGCGAGATCGAGCGGCTCGATCTAGTCGCGCGCGAGGCGGGTCGCTTGTGCATGCCCGCGATGTGCATGCGCTTCTGGCCGGGCTGGTCGTGGTTGCGGGATGCCGTCGACGACAAGCGTTACGGCGCCGTGCTGAGTGCCTCGTTCCAGCGGCTCGGCAGCCGGCCTGCGTGGGGGACGGAGTTCTACGGCGACGCGAAGCGTTCCGGCTGCGCGCTCTTCGACCTGCACGTGCACGACGTCGACTTCGTGCGCTGGCTGTTCGGCGATCCCGTGTCGACTTCGAGCACGGGTTCGATGTCACGCACGGGCTTGGTCTCAGAGCCAGGCGCGATCGATCACGTGACCACGCATTACCGTTTTGCGAACGGTCCTGACCACGTCGTCGCCGAAGGTGGCTGGGTCCAAAGCCCCGGCTTTCCCTTTCGCATGCGCTACGTCGTCGTGTTCGAATCGGCGACCGCCGAGTTCGATTCGCGCCGCGATCCGCCGCTCGAGATCACGCGCTTTGGCCTCGTCGAAACGCCGCAGCTCGAACCGGGCACGGGTTGGGAGGGCGAGGTGAGACACGCGCTCGACTGCGTGCGCACGGAACGAACCACTGCCAGTGTCACCCTGGCCGACGCTGCGGCCGTCACGCGCATCCTGCGCGCCGAAGAGCACGCGATCCATTCGCAAAGGAGAGAGACATGAGCGACATCGTCATCATCGGAGGCTGCGGGCACGTCGGACTGCCGCTCGGGCTGGCCTTCGCCGACGCGGGCAAAAAGGTCGTCGCGCTCGATCGCGACGCAAAGAAAGTAGCGGCCACGAACTCCGGCAAGATGCCCTTCATGGACGAAGGCGCCGACGAGCTGCTTCTCAAGGTGCTCGAGCGCGAGACGTTCGTCTGCACGACCGACCCCGACGTCATCAGCGACGCCGACTGCGTCGTCACCGTCATCGGCACGCCGCTCGACGAGCACCTCAACCCGCGCCTCGACGTCTTCCGGACACTCGTCGGCGAATACGGCAGCTTCCTGCGCAAGAGTCAGTTGCTCGTCCTGCGCAGCACGGTGTATCCGGGCACGACGACGCTGGTTGCACGCAGCCTGCTCGACCGCGGCCTCGACATCGACGTCGCCTTTTGTCCGGAGCGTGTGGCCCAGGGCGTCGCGCTCGAGGAGATCCACTCGCTGCCGCAGCTCGTCGCAGGCACTACTCCGCGCGCGCAACGCCGCGCCGAAGCGCTCTTCAAGCTGCTGACGAAGCAGACGATCGCGATGGAGCCGGTCGGAGCCGAGCTCGCGAAGCTCTACTCGAACGCCTGGCGCTACATCCAGTTCGCCGTCGCGAACCAGTTCTATCAGATCGCCAACGACCACGGCGTCGACTTCTACGCCGTGCACGACGCGATGACGGAGAACTATCCGCGCACGAAGACGTTCCCGAAGGCCGGTTTCGCCGCCGGCCCGTGCTTGTTCAAAGACACGATGCAGTTGTCGGCCTACGACCGCAACGCGTTCTTCCTCGGGCACGCGGCGATGCTCGTCAACGAAGGGCTGCCCAACTACATGGTGCGGCGCGCGCTCGACCGCTGGCCGCTGCGCGAGATGACCGTCGCGATCCTGGGCATGACGTTCAAGTCCGACTCGGACGATCCGCGCGATTCGCTCGCGTTCAAGCTCAAGAAGTTGATCGAGGTCGAAGCCAAGTCCGTGCTGTGCTCGGATCCGTTCTACCAGCAGCCCGGCTTCGTGACGCTCGAAGAAGCGATCACGCGCGCCGACCTCTTGTTCATCGGCTCGCCCCACACTGCGTACAAAACCTGCGACTTCCGCGGGAAACCCGTCGTCGACATCTGGCGCGCAACGCGCGAAGGCATCACCGTCCTATGAAGACCCTCGTCACCGGCTCGAACGGCTTCATCGCCGGATATCTCGTGGCCGAGCTGCTCCAGAACGGTCACGAGGTCGTCGGCATCGACAACTTCAGCAAGTACGGTCGCGTCGCGAAGTCGTACGACGACCATCCCAAGTACAAGCTGGTCGAAGGCGACGTGAAGGACGTCGACATGGTGAAGAAGCTCGCCGCCGACTGCGATCACTTCGTCGCCTGCGCGGCGATGATCGGCGGCATCAGCTACTTCCACAAGTACGCCTACGACCTGATCGCCGAGAACGAGCGCATCACTGCAGCTTCATTCGATGCAGCGATCTGGGCGCACAAGCAGAAGCGCCTGAAGAAGGTCACCGTGCTGAGCTCGTCGATGGTGTACGAGTCGACGACGATCTTCCCGACGCCCGAAGGGGCCGAGCTCACGAGCCCGCCGCCGCTCTCGACGTACGGGTTCCAGAAGCTCGCCACGGAGTACTTCGCGCGCGGCGCGCGCATGCAGTACGGCCTGCCGTACACGATCGTGCGCCCGTTCAACTGCGTCGGCATCGGCGAAGGGCGCGCGCTCGGCGAAGCGGAAGTCTTCTCGGGCAACGTCAAGCTCGCGATGAGCCACGTCGTGCCCGACCTCGTGCAGAAGATCATCAAGGGCCAGGATCCCCTGCGCATCCTCGGCGACGGCAAGCAAGTGCGGCACTACACGTACGGCGGCGACCTCGCGCGCGGCATCCGCGTGTGCATCGAGCATCCAGCGACGATCGATCAGGACTTCAACATCTCGACCGCGCGTTCGACGACGGTGCTCGAGCTCGCCGAGATGATCTGGAAGCGGATCCACGGCAACGCCAAGCCGTTCAAGTGGACCTCCGACGATCCGTTCGAGCACGACGTGCAGAAGCGCGTGCCGGACGTGAGCAAGTCGAAGCGCGTGCTCGGCTTCGAAGCGACGACGCCGCTCGAGAAGATCCTCGACGAAGTCGTGCCGTGGGTGCGCGAGCAGGTCGAGGCCGGCCGGATCTGAACCCCACGTCGCGGTCGGGTGCAGCACCTGTCGCCGGAGAGTCCGGCGACAGGCGTCAGGCACCGTCTCGCCGGTCGCGCAGCGCTCTCACCTGAAGTCGAGATCGCTCCAGTACGCCCAACGTGCTTCGCGTTGCGCGCCCTCGGGCACGAGCATCTCGAGCACGACGTAGTGCTCACCCGGCTTCAACGCGACGTCGAACGCCTGCGTGCCGCGGTCGGCCGCGACGTGAACCGGATCGATCGTGCGCTCGAACAAGACGTGGAGCGCTGCTCCCTCTCGTTCGCTCGCGAGAACGCGTGCTTGCGCACCCTTCGCGTTGCCGCGCTCGATCGTCCCATCCAGCATGCCGAAGCTGCCCGTGAGTCGCGTCATCGCCGCCGGTACGTCGAAGTAGAGCTTCGTCCCGCCGGGAACCAACCAAGCCGGCCACTCGTTGTCGATCCATCGGCGCCCGACGACGTTGTCCGGATCCGTGCGCGTCGGCTCGAGGCTGGAGACAGTCCACGTCCAGCGCGTGCGCACGTCCGCCGGCACGCGATCGAACGGGGCCAGGCCGAGTCGAGCGAGCTCCCCGAGCGCTTCGCGAAAACGTCCCTGTTGCGGATAGACCGGCCCCGTCCACTTCGCGATCAGCTCGCGAGGCCGCATCCCCGATCCGAGGTCGGACGCGAACTCCTTCGCGCAGGTTTGCCGCACGAAACCATAGTTGGCGCCTTCGCCGACGTTGGCGGTCACGTCGGCCACGAGCAGCGTGAGCGCGAGCAGTCCGGGAACCAGCCAGCGCCCGACGCGTCCGCCGAACAACGTCCAAGCGCACACCGTGGTGACAGCGAGCGGTGAAACGAGCGGGATGTAGCGCAACGAGAAGCCCGCGACCGGGCCGGCTGCGGCGCGACCGTAACCGATCGACAGGACGAGGCACGCGGTCGCAGCGAGCGCACACGAGAGCGCTGCGACACGCCTGCGCTCGGCGTGCTTCGATCGCCACGTGTTCACGAGCAACGCGAGGGTCGAGAGCACGAGCGCTCCCACGCCGATGCCCGACCACGGCCACCAGCTCCGGCCCGCTGCGCCGAACACGAGCGTCGCCGTGCGCAGGCCCGCCGCCCCGATGCGAACTGGATCGAGCGTGCGCGCAGGGTGCTCGGGAGGACGCAAGCCGATCGGATAGACGGCGACGATGGCCACCGCCAGCAGGAGGAACACGCAGAGGATCGCGAAGCCGCGCCTCGCGCGCGCATCGGAGCTGCGCCACGACCACGACGTAGCGACGATCAAGGCCACGAGCAGTGCGGGAACCTGCACGAGCCCGGGTCCTCCGCACAAGGGCATTGCGCACAGACACAGTCCGGCGAACACCGCTTGCGCGCTCGTGAGCGCGAGCCGTGCGCGCGTCGCTACCAGCAGGATCAAGGCACTCGCGAACATCGTCGGCAGCACGAACGACGTCGAGAAACCCATCAACAGGTTCTCCGCGTTTCCCGTGTGCAGCCACACGAGCGGAAAGACCGCGTCGACGAGCCATGTGCGCCCGCGGATCCTGCGCACGACGAGCAGCGTCGCGAGCGCGAGCGCCGACATCAGCGCGACCTCCATGTACATCATCGAGCGCACGTCGCGCGTCGAGTCGAAGACCCAGACCTCGAGCGCGCGCGGCAGCGGCAGCCGGTGCTCGTTGTGCTGTCCCCAAAGCTCGCGCACCGTCCAATGCGCATCGGGCCCGAGGAACGGCACGAGCTCCAGGTCGTCCATGAACGGCGTGCTCGGCGCGTACCGGTGCACGTACATGCACGCGCCGACCGTCATCAAGAGCCACACGAGCCCGACCGTGAGAGGTTGCCACGCCGCGCGCCACCACCACGCCAAATAGCTGGGCAGCCATTTCCACAGGCGAAAACGGCTCTCACCCGCCGTGCGATCCGTCCACGTCGTCGGCACCTCGCCGACGCCGAGCCCCGCGAGGTGCGCCTTGACCGTCAGCTCGAGCGCGATCTGGAAACCGGTGCGGCTCTCGATCTCCACCGCGTCGAGGAAGGAGCCCGAGTACGCGCGGAAGTTGCTCGTTGCGTCGTGCGTGCCGAGGCCCGCGATCCAGCGCAGCGACACGCCGCCCAGCATCGACAGCGTGCGCTTCAAGAGCGGTCCGCCGATCTGCTTCCCGCCGCGCACGTAGCGCGAGCCCGCGACGACGGCCAGGTTGCGCTCGCGCATCAGCGCCGCCATGCGCGGTATGTCCTGCGGCGGATCCGACAAGTCCGCCATCGTCGTCACGACCACGTCGCCGGTCGCCGCCGCGAAGCCGGCGCGTAGTGCGTTTGCCGCACCGCGTCCGAGCGTGTTCTTCACGAGCCGCACGGTCGGCGGTGCGTCGGGCATCGCCGCGATCGCAGCGAGCGTCGTGTCCTCGTCGAAGTCGTAACACACGAGGATCTCGTGCGGCGTCGACGACAGCGCCGACCACAACCCGCGCAAGCACGCGCCGATGTTCTCGTGCTCGTTGTACACGGGCACGACGAGGCTGATCCTCTCCGGCCGGGTTGCTGCGCGCGGCGCCGTCGTCACAGCGCTTCCGCTCACTGGAAGGTCACGTCGCCCAGGAACGCCCAGTCGTTCGCGAGATCGACATCCTTGGGTGCCAAGAACTCCATCACCACCTGGTGCGCATCCTTGGGAATGTGCGCCTCCATGGGGATGCCGCCGCGGTCGCCGGGCACATGGACGGGATCGATCGTCCTGTCGTAGAGCACGACGCGCTCACCGCCGTCGGCGACGGAGGCCGAAATGAGCAGCCGCATCCCGGGCGTGCGACCGCGCGCCACCGCTCCATGAGGCATGCCCCACGTGCCGTGGACCTTCTCCAAATCCTGCGGCACGTCGAAGTGCAGCGCGCAACCTTCGGGCACGAAGAGCACCTGCCACTGGCCGTTGAGCAGGCGCTGCACCGGCTGCTTCTCCGATTCGATTCGCGACGGCGGCAGGTTCGTCATCGTCCACGAGTAGAGCTGGCGCGTGACTTCGGGCACGTCGTCGAACGGCGGCAGCTTCAGCTTCGCCATCTCCCTCAAGAGGATGTGCAGGCGCGTCGCAGCCGGATGGATCTTGCCCGCGTACTTGAGCGCGAACGTTCCCGGCGACATGCCGTTGTGCACGTCGGCGATGATCTCTTGCGAGAGACCTTGGCGCGCGGATCCGTACGTCGTGCCGAGCGGCGTGTTGACGTACACGTTCGCGCAGAGCATCACGACGCCGAGCGCGCCGGGCACGACCCAACTCCAAGTGCGCGGACCGTACATCGTCCAGGCCAGCACTGCAGCGAGCACCAGCGGTCCCGGCATCGGGATGTAGCGCACCGCAAACGCCGCCTCGACTCCGTTGCCCGCGCGTCCGAATCCGATCGAGAGCAGGAGCAGGAGTCCGGCGCTGAAGGTCATGATCAACACGCCCACGCGCAACCGATCCGCGGCACGCCGCTTCCACGTGAGCACGAGTAGGACGCCCGACGCGATCACCAACAGTGCGATGACGATGCCCGACCACGGCCACCACTCGAAGCCGGCCAGCCCGAGCGTCAACGAGCCGGCGCGCAACGCACCGCCGAGCGTCACCAGCGGATCGTGCGTGCGCACGCTCTGATCGGGGTAGCGGAAGCCGACGACGTAGCACACTGCCAGCGCAGCGACGAGCGCCAGCCACACGGCCATCGACTTGGCCCCGCTGCGCAGCTTGGGATCCTCGCTGCGCCACGAGACGAACGCGAAGCCCGCGCACATGAGCCACAGGAGCGGCACGAGCGCCATGCCTTGTCCGCCGCACATCGGCAAGCTCAGCAAGCAGACGCCGGCGACCGCCGCTTCCCACGATCGCAGGCCGCGCTTCGGTCGCGTCAACAAGAACAGGAGCAGCGAACACACGACCACCATCGGGAGCACGATGGAGATCTGGAACCCCATCAAAAGGTTCTCCGAGTTCCCCGTGTGCAGCCACATCAGCGGGAATAGCGCGTCGGCGAGGAGCGTGCGCCCGCGCAGCTTGCGCACCACGAGGATCGACGCGAGCGCGAGCCCCGACAGCAGCACGACCTCGCCGTACATCGGCGTGCGAATGTCCTTCGTCACGCCGAACAGCTCCGCCTCGATCATGCGCGGCAGCGGGAGTCGGTGCTCGTTGTGGAGACCCCACAGCTCCTGGACGGTCCAATTCACGTCGGGATCGGTCAGCGGCACGAGGTCGATGTCGTCCCACACCGGAATCCGCGACGCGTACGTGGAGATGTAGCCCCACGCGCCGATCGTCATCACGAGCCACGTGGCGAGGACGAGCACCGGCTGCCACGTCGCGCGCAGCTTGGCCAAGCGCTTCGTCGCCGCGGGCTCGGACGCAACCGGGGCTGCGTGCGTCGCGCTCATCACCTCGACCATGTCGGCAGCCTGATCCGGTCTCAACGATCGCGTGCGCCGCCGGCCGCCTCGACGGGCGCCGCGGCGACGTGAGCGGGACCGGGCACCGGAACGGGTGTCAACGGCAGGGGACCCATCGCGTACTCCGTGGGTCCGTGTCTTTCCGTCGAGGCGAGCGCTTGCTCCCACGTCACCGCTTCACCGGTGTACGCGGCCATGCGACCCATGATCGCCATCAGCGTGCTCTGCGCCATCCAATCGGCGTCGTTGCGCAACTTGCCGCTGCGGATGCCGGCGAAGAACTCTTCGTGCTCGCGCGTGTACATGTCGGGCGTCTCGCCTTCGTACTTCCACGTGCCCGCATCGCTCTGGATCCAGTGCTCCGGACCCCAGCCGTTGATGCGCGCGATGCCCTTCTCGCCGTACACCCAGTCGGTGTTGTCGGTCGGGCACGCTTCCCACTGACGCGCCATCAAGAACGCGCGGCGGTTGCCCTTGTATTCGTACGTCACCGAGAAGTGATCGAAGATGTTCCCGGGATCTTTGCTCGTGCGTTGCGCGCGGCCGCCGACGGCCCAGCACTTCACGGGCGGCTCGTTGTTCATCGCCCAGTTGAGCTTGTCGACCGAGTGGCAAGCTTGCTCGACGATGTGATCGCCGCCGAGCCACAGGACGTGGTACCAGTTGCGGATCTGCCACTCCATGTCGCTCATGCCGCTCTTGCGCGCGACGAAACCGTTCGGGCTGCCGTTGTAGGTCGCATAGACGGTGCGGATCGCGCCGATCGCGCCTTCGTTGATGCGCTTGTAGATCGCGCGCTCGGGCGACGAGGAGCGCCAGCAGAAGCCCGACATCAACGACAGGTTCTTCTGCTTCGCAACCGCGCCCGAAGCCATGATCGAGCGCACTCCCGGTGCGTCGACGCCCATCGGCTTCTCGGCGAACACGTGCTTGTTCGCGGCGAGCGACGCTTCGATCTGCTTGGGACGGAAGTGCGGCGGCGTCGTCAGGAAGACGACGTCGATGTCGGTTGCCAGGATCTTCTCGAGCGCGTCGAAGCCCACGAACATGTGATCGGGGTCGACCTTGACGCGATCGGCGCGCTCCTTCACGAGCTCGGCGTGGCTGCTGTCGAGCCGGTCGCGCAAGCAGTCGCCCATCGCGGTGAGCACGACGCCGCTGTCCGCGTCGAACGCGTTGACGACGGCGCCCGTGCCGCGACCGCCGCAGCCGAGCAGGCCGATGCGGATCGGGTCGAGCTTCTTCGTCGCCGGCGCTGCCGCAGCTTGGGAATGTCCACTCGAAAAGGGCTGTCCGGATGCGCGCGTGACCGCGAGCGCGGACGCTGCCGTCGCGGCGGAAGCGAGGATCATCGTGCGGCGATCGAGAGGGGATGCAGTCATGGCAGTCCTCGAAAAAAGGCCGATCGCAGCGCGCCTCGTGGGGCTTTGCGACCGAGGGGGGCTCCGCAGTGTACCAGCCCGAACCGTGATGTCCGGCTCGTCAGCGTTCAATGCGTGGTTGTGCTCCCCGGCGGCGATCCGCGGGGGAGTTCAGCGCCTTGGCTCGAGCTCTCCATCACGACACGAAACCCCACGAACCCTCCGTCCGCGAGCCACCACACGCTTTTCGGGATCTGCGGGTCGGTGGCGTTGAGCGCGCGGTCGTCGGAGCGCCGCGTCGCGCTCGTGAGGTTCGCGGCGTGATCCTTGAACGAGCCGCCGTGCGCGATGCCCTTGCCGTCCGCGCTGGTCGTCCACTCGGCGGCGTTGCCGAGCAGGTCGAACAAGCCCAGCGCGTCGGCCTGTTTCTGCGCGACCGGGTGCGTGACCAAGCGCATCTCGACCTCCGAGTTCTCGGCGCACCACGCGCGCTCGACGAGGCCACTCGTGCTCTCGTTGCCGAGCTTGCACGCGCGCTCCCATTCCGCTTGGGTCGGCAGACGGAACTTGCGCTGTGTCTTCGCCGACAACCAACGGCAGAACTCGGTCGCACCGCGAAAGCTGACGGAGATCGCCGGATAGCCCGCGTGACCGAAGCCGCGGTCCATCAGGATGTACGGCTTCGACGGACGCGCCCAGGCATCGGGCGGATCGGTCTCGTCCTTGCTGCGGTCGAGCGCGAACACGAAAGCGTCGTACATGTCCCACGTTGTCTCGGTCGTGGCGATCGAGAAGCTCCCGACGTCGATGCGCTGTGGCGCGGCTCCGTCCTCGGCGGGAGCGAGCTCGACGACGCCGCTCGGCACCGGTTGCAATACGAGAACGGCGGTCGTGCCCGGCACTGCGACCGTGATTGGTGCACGCGGCAATGCGGCAGGCGGAACGCCCGGAGCCACAGCCGGGGTAGCACCCGTCTTTGCGGATGGTGCTTGCGATGCAGCAGCGCCCGCGTTTTGCTCGCTCGCGCAGGACGCGGCGAACATGCCGCCCACGAGCGACATGCAGGCGACCACCACGCTTCGACGGGCCCAGTCCGTGATCGTCGCGTGCTTCACGTGCATCGTCGGATCCTGCGCGGCTCCTGCGACGATCGCGCGCGCAGACACTCCGCCGCGTTTCGAGTTTTCGCGCCTCGCCATGGGTGTCGAAGCGCGCATCGTACTGTACGCACGCTCACAAGCGGTCGCCGATGCCGCTGCCGAGGCCGCCTTCGCGACGATCCAGCGTCTCGACGAAACACTCAGTGACTGGACCGAGACCAGCGGCGCCTCGCAGCTCGCTGCCCACGCCGGCCAGGGCCCGATCGAAGTGGACCCAGAGCTCTTCGACGTGCTGGTGCAGAGCTTGGAGCTCGCACGCTTCACCCACGGCGCCTTCGATCCGACGGTCGGACCGCTCGTCGCACTCTGGCGACGCGCACGCGCGCTCGGACACCTGCCCGATCCCGCGGAAATCGCGCGCGCACGCGCTCGAGTCGGCGTCGACGCCGTGATCCTCGATGCAGCCGCGCGAACCGCCGAGCTCCTGCAGGCGGGCATGCAGCTCGACTTCGGCGCGATCGGAAAGGGCTTCGCGTGCCAGCGCGCGATCGAGACGCTCGCGCACGCAGGGATCGACAGCGCGCTCGTGCAGATGGGCGGCGACCTCGTGTGCTCGAATGCGCCGCCGGGCACGGCCGGTTGGTCCGTCGACCTGCCACGGTCGACTTCGGATCCCGCGCACACCGATCCGAACACACAACCTCGCGTCGAACGAGTCCTGCTCGCGCACGAGGCGCTCTCGGTATCCGGCGACAGCGAACAGTGGATCGAGATCGAAGGTGTGCGCCGCTCGCACGTCATCGATCCGCGGTCGGGCCTCGGCTTGACCACGCGCTGCACGTCGATCGTCGTCGCCCCCGACGGAGCTGTGTCCGACGCGCTCGCGACCGCCTGCGGCGTGCTCGGCGCGGAGGAGGGCGTCGCCCTGATCTCGCACCGCTTTGGATGCGAGGCGCGCGTGGAAGAGCGGTCTGGTTCCACGAGCGGCCGGGGTCCCGACAGCAGCCCGGGCGCCACGCTCCTCCGCCGTGAGACGCCCGGATTCGTCGGCCTCCCGCGCATTTTCCGAGAAGTTCGGTAAGGCCGCCGCCCTTCCCTGCCAAACACGAGAGAGCACGGCGCTCACGCAGATCTTCCCGGACTGCGCGATCCGCCGTGCCCGTATCGCGAATCGCAAGGAGGGGGGCGTCGATGCCAGGCCGCGTAGCTCGCTGCGCGTTCTGACCCAACGACTCTTCCCCGGGGTGTGCCCGCGGACACGGGTGCACCCCGCTTTCCCCTCGCGCGACCGTCGCCAACCGGCACAATGGCCGGAACGTGGCAAAAGATCCCGATGGCGCGATCCCTGGCAGTGCTCCTGACTCTTGGGGCGGCGAGACCGACTGGGATCTGATCCGCAGGGTGAGCGGACGTGGTGGGGACGTGGATCCTGAAAAAGCATGGCTGCAACTCGTCGAGCGCTACCGCATTCCGGTGAAGCGACTGTTGCGGCGTCTCTTGCGCGACGACCCGACGTCCGACGACGCGGCGGACGAGTTCTTCAGCTACTTGTTCCAGAAGCAGATCCTGCCCAAGGCGGATCCTGAGCAGGGACGCTTTCGCTGCTACATCCAGGGCGTGATGAAGCGCTATGCGCGTTCATGGCAGCGTGCGACGTCGATGCCGCGTGGTCTCGAGGACGTCGACGAGCTCGACGTCGGCACGGATGGCATGTCGGGCGAGCTCGAGCGCGAAGAGGAATTGATCTGGGCCGAGGCCGTGCTCGATCACGCGCTCGAACGATTGCGTCGCGAGTCGGCGAAGGATGCGGAGCTGCTCGTTCGCTTCTACGGAATCGGCGGCGTGAAGGCGTCGCGCGGGGACGAGATCGCGAAGGAAGGTGGACGCAAGGACAACGCCGTGCACGTCGCGGTGCATCGCGCGCGCGGCAAGTTGCGTCAGGCGCTCTTGGCCGAGCTCGCGCCGATGGTGTCGACGCCGGAGGAGTTCGAGCAGGAGCGGCAGTTCCTGGTGACGCGCTTGCTTGCCGCGCACCCGGGCCTCGATCTCGCACCGGAAAACTGAGGGTGCCTGGCACCACCCACCCGCTCACTTCTTCGCGAACGCCTCCGCCAACGTCGCCTTCAGCAGCTCCCAACTGCGCTTGTCGGCCTTCTCGTTGTACGCCACGCCCTTGATCCCGTACGTGTCCGCCTTGGGGTTCGTGAACGCGTGCACCGCGCCCGCATATCCGACGAACTCGTAGTCGACCTTCGCTGCCTTCATCTGCGCGTGGAACTTCGCGATCTCCGCCGCCGGCACGAAGCCGTCGTCGAGGCCCTGACACACGACCAGGTGGCCCTTGATCTTCTGGTTGTCGCCAAACGCGGCCTTGTCGTCACCGCCCGCGCTCAACTGTCCCGCGTGAAACGCCATCACCGCGTCGAGCGGAGCACCGCTGCGCGCGAGCTCGAGCGCAATCGTCCCGCCCATGCAGTACCCAATCACCGCCATGTGCTTCTTGTCGACTTCCGGTCGAGCCGCGAGGATGTCGTAGCCCGCCTTGACCCGTCCGCGCATGTATGCGACGTCGCCCATCACGGCCTGGTCGAGCTTCTGCGCCATGTCCGGGGTGTCCGCGACGACGCCCTTGCCGTACATGTCGATCGCGAACGCGACGTAACCGAGTGCCGCCAACCGCTTCGCGCGCTCCTTCGGGTAGTCGTTCGTGCCCCACCACTCGGGGCACACGACGATGCCGGGTGCGGGCTTCTTCGCGCTCACGAGCGCATCGTCGAACGCGAGATACCCTTCGAGCGTCGTGCCCGCGTGCTGGTACTCGATCGGGACGAGCTTGACCTCGGCGCGCGCCGTGGAGGAACTGATGATCGCGAAGGCGATCAAGGAAATGGGGAAATTCATGGGCACGAGGTTACTTGGTCGCCGCCAAGGGGGAGAGATGCTGACTCGAAAGATCCAACTGGTCGTTCATGGTCACGACAGCTACCTTCTCATCCAGGTGAAGCCGCCCCCGAAGACTGGCTTTATCGCTACTCTGGAAGCAGTGCGGAGGACGACCAAACCCAAGAGGTGGAAGAGCCAAGACGGTGCGCGCTTGTACGAGTGGGATGGATTGCATGGGGAGCTTGAAGTATACGATGCCCGTGGAAAGCACCTGGGTGTCGCAGAACCCACAACTGGAGTGGTGATCAAGCCTGCTATCAAGGGGAGGAGTATTGATGTCTAGGCAAGCAACATTTATGGATAGGGCTCTGGCTGGAGAGGTCCTGGATCTTCAGAGCATTGACCATGATGTCGATGCATGGCACTCCTCAATCAGCACGCTTGAACTACACGACTGGCTTGGAATGACTTGGCCTGAATACCAACTGTTTGTGGAGCGTCCGGAATCTCTTAGGCTGATCCTGCTTGCCAGAAAGCACGGCCTGGACGTCGCTACACTCGTCTCCAGTATTGACAAGAATGCGACTTCTCTCGCGGCTCGAGGTGCGTCAGCGGCAGACGTGCAGAATATTCGAACGTGGCTACAGAAAACCGGTCGCCTCTGAGGCATGAGCCAGAGGCCCGGCTGGCAGAACTGCTGTCTGTTCGGGACAATTTGCGCCCCCCTGTGGATATCGATGCCCTTATTAGACAATACGCAGATATCGAGTTTGCGAGTTTCCCAGGAGACTGGGATGCATTGCTTCTCACTGGGAAACAGAAGCGACCAACCGTCATAGTTTCTTCCCAATTGCAAGGACAAAAAAACCGCCGCCGGTTTACGCTCGCTCACGAACTCGGTCACTTGATCATACCCTGGTTCCCCGGCACCGCTTTCTGTCACGCTGAGAACACAGTCCACGTGCACGACTCCTTGATTTCGGCGTTGGAGGCTGAGGCGAATAGGTTTGCGAGTGAGCTCCTGTTTCCTCGCTATTGGATCGCATCGTTGGTCGCAGGTCCTGACCGCCCCGTCGCAAACATCGTCGTAGCGGCAGCCATGGAGGCAGAGGTGTCACCAATAGTCGCAGTAATTGCGGCTGCTCCAGCGTGCGACCCAGGAACAATCATGTTCTTGGCGAGTGAATCCGGTCGAGTGAGTTATCCGATGAGTTCTCCAGGTACAGTCGCGAGAGTCCCAAAGGAATGGGACGACTCGACTAGGGCGCAAATCTCCGATGCTGGCGGGACAGTATCAACGGCAGACTGCGGTGCATCGACACTTGTTGTTGCACAGTTTGCAATTGATGCGGTTACGTCGCAGCCCGTTGGATCAAGATCATCCAAGGAAATACTCGACGCCATTTTTAAGGAACTAATTGAGGCTGACCCATGTCACCAACGGTTGCGGCCAGTACTTAACGGGGTGATCGGTGGCGCAAATAGCCATCGTTCAGTGGAAGCCCGGGAGATGGAATCCATCTTGCTACAGCGGTTCCTTGGGTTGCCGAGTTTGAAGCCCGTCGTCTCGCACACGGAATGGAGAGCATTCATTGCCGCAAAGGCAGAAGAAGTGTGTACTCGCCGGCGGAGTAAGCCAACCTAAGAAAATCAGGCCTGGCCGAAAAGAGACCTAAACCGTCCGCGCGGCCTTGTTGTCCTTGCGCGTCTGCTTCTTGCGCTCGCCCTCGGACAGGACGCGCTTGCGCAGGCGCAGCGACTTCGGCGTCACCTCGAGCAGCTCGTCGTCCTCGAGGTACTCGAGCGACTCTTCGAGCGACATCACGTGCGGCGGCGGGAGCTTGACGTTCTCATCCCTACCGGCCGAGCGGATGTTCGTCATCTTCTTCTCGCGACACACGTTCACGCCGAGGTCGTTGTCCTTGTTGTTCTCGCCGATGATCATGCCCTCGTACACGCCCGTGCCCGGAGGGACGAAGAACGTGCCGCGGTCGAGCAGACCGAACATGCCGTAGGGGATCGCATCGCCACCGCGGTCCGCGATCAACACACCGTTCTGGCGCATCGGCAGCGGTCCGCCGTCGGGACGCCATTCCTCGAACACGTGGCTGAGGATCGCCATGCCTTGGCTGAGCGTCATCAGCGCCGTGCGCGCGCCGATCAGGCCGCGCGAGGGGACCAGGAACTCGACGCGCGTCGAAGCCTCGAACGGCTCCATGTGCGTCATCTCGCCGCGGCGACGGCCGAAGTACTCGATGATCTTGCCGGCGTGCACGGCCGGCACTTCGACGACGGTGCGCTCGTACGGCTCATGCTGCTTGCCGTCGATCGTCTTCACGATGACGCGCGGCTTGCCGACGCTGAACTCGTAGCCCTCGCGGCGCATGTTCTCGATCAACACGCCGAGGTGCATGACGCCGCGGCCCTTGAGCTCGTAACCTTCGCCCGCTCCGGCCGCGTCGGGCGGCACGAGCACGAGCGCGACGTCGCGCAGTGCCGCCTTCTCGAGCCGATTGATGATCTGACGGCTCGTGACGAACTGGCCTTCTTGTCCGGCGAACGGCGAGTTCGAGACGAAGAACTCCATCGAGATCGTCGGCTCGTCCATGTGGATCGCCGGCAACGGGTCCTGCTGGTCGGGCGGGCACAGCGTGTCGCCGATGCTGATCGTTTCGATGCCGGCGACGACGGCGATGTCGCCGCAGTGGACTTCTTCGACGGGGACGCGGTTGAGGCCTTCGTAGCGGAACAGACCTTTGATCGGCACGAGCACGGCCTTCGAGCGGTCGGGGTGACACACCGCGACGCGCATGCCGTTCTTGATCACGCCGCGCTTGACGCGACCGATCGCGATGCGGCCCAGGAAATCATCGTGGTCGAGCGTCGCCGCCTGGAACTGCAGAAAGCCGGCGTCGTCCTGCACGGGCGCCGGAACTTGCTTGAGCAGCATGTCGAAGAGGGGCTTGAGGTCCTTCTTCTCGTCGTCGGGGTCGGCCATCGCCCAACCCGAGCGGCCCGAGCCGTACACGACGGGGAAGTCGAGCTGTTCGTCGTGCGCACCGAGCTCGATGAAGAGCTCGAAGACTTCGTCGAGCACCGCATTGGTGCGCGCGTCGGGGCGGTCGGTCTTGTTGATCATCACGAGCGCGCGCAGCCCGTTCTCGAAGGCCTTGCGCAAGACGAAGCGCGTCTGCGGCATGGGCCCTTCGGCCGCGTCGACGAGCAACAAAACCGCGTCGGCCATGCGCAGCGTGCGCTCGACTTGTCCACCGAAGTCGGCGTGGCCCGGCGTGTCGACGATGTTGATGCGGTAGCCGTGGTAGTCGATCGCCGTGTTCTTGGCGAGGATGGTGATGCCGCGCTCGCGCTCTTGCGCGTCGCTGTCCATCGCGCGTTCCTGGACCTGCTGGTTCTTCCGGAACGTGCCCGCGAACTGGAACATCGCGTCCACGAGCGTGGTCTTGCCGTGGTCGACGTGCGCCACGATGGCGATGTTGCGGATCTGCTTCTTCGGATGAGACATGGTATTCGGGCCAGAGACGTCGTTTTCACCGTGAGAGCGTTCCCTGCGAGGACTCGGCTCGGCGAAAAACTAGGGCAAATAGGGTACTCGCGCGCCGGCAAGACGACAACCGCGAGACCGACGAAACACGCGCGAGGGCGGTGCCTGGAACCCGCCGCACTGTCGCGCGCTTTCACGCGACGAAGAATCCCGCCTCCCGCGATGGGTGCCTGGCAACACCCTCGCCTCCGACAGAGACACGCGCCCCAAAACCACGCAATCGAAAACCCAATCCGACGCTACGTGACTAGCACGCGCTGAACCCGATCGAGTCGATACGTCTTGATCAACCCCGAACGCATGCACTCCGCCTCGAGGTACCCCTTGTCACCCAGCGCATACAAAATGCGCGGTGCAACCAACAGTTGAGCCGGCACCTCCTCGACACCGTAGACGAGCGTCACCCGCTCACGTTCCCTGCAAGCCCGCTCGAGTCGACGCAACCTCTGCGACAACTTCGGCAACTTCGGCCGGGACGTCGCCAACGTGATCCGCGTTCCCGCACGCGCAACAAGTTCGAGCAAGAGCCTCTCGCGATCCCTCTCCACGCCGTCCGGAACCCTCAGCAACTCGAGGCACTCTTCGAGCACCCTCCAGCACGACACCGCATCCGCCAGCGCGCGATGGTGCACGTCGCTCTCGATGTCGAAGTGGCTGACGAGCGTGTCGAGCTTGTGATCGGACGCTTCGGGCACGCAATGCCGCACCAACTTCAAGGTGTCGATCGTCGTCGTGTCCGGCAGCACGAGCCCGTGCCTCGCCGCCTCGAACCCGAGGACCTGCGCATCCTGCGCGACGCTGTGCGCGACCAGCCAATCCTCGCCGGCGAAGGTCGTGAAATCCGCGATCACCTCCGCCGCCGTGCGCGCGTTGCGCACCATGTCATCGTCGATGCCGTGCACCTCGAGCGCCTCGGCCTCGATGGGCACATCCGGCCGCACCAAAGCCTCGAAGTGTTCGACGATCTCTCCGTCGACCGCGCGCACCGCCCCGATCTCGAGCAGGTGCGGGGCTCCGCGCGCCGTGGCGCACTCGGTGTCGAAGACGACGAGGGGACGTGACATGAAGCGTGGATCGTAGTCGACAGGACTACGTCGTTTTGCCGCCGCTCGGAAAAGACCGCTCGCTCGCACTCGCGAAACCGCGCGATCTGGTGACGAAGGCTCTTCCCCCGCTCGGTGCGACGGAGGCGCGCCTCAGTGCATACGGAAGTCGCCCTTCTTGTCGTCGTGCGTCGTCTCGACGAGCTGCCAGCCGTCGTCTCCGTTCACGAGCTGTCCGATCAAGCCGAACTCCCATCTCGTGCTCTGCGCACCAGCGCTCGTGTCGATGATCTTGATCGTGCAACCCAAGTGCGCATGCTTCTTGTCGGCGGGGTCGATTTCGATCGCGAGGGTGTCGGGCACGACCTCTGCGCGGAGAGGGAACGCGCGCGTCTTCGGGTCTTTCTCGGTGAAGAATGCCCCCGCAGCGCCCCCGCGCACGTCGTCACGATGAGCACCCGAGGACTGGTCGACGAAATCGCGCGCGATGAAGTCGAGGATCGGAGACATGCGGGTGTTGTTGAAGCCCTCGCAAGCGTCTTCGAGCTTCCAGCGGATCAACGTCTCGTTGGACGCGAACGCATGCACGAGCGCGCGGCCGCCGAACCAGACGATCGACAGCGCGATCAGGACGAAGGCGAACTTCTTGACCATGCGCGCGCGATCCTACGTGACGCTCGTGGGATCTCGTCACGCCGAACGGCCCAGCGAAGGATGAGATGTGTGGGTAGACTCGCGAGCGGTCCCCCCGCCACCGCTCTCGGAGATCCTCTCGTGCACAAACTATTGTCTGCATTCGTTCTCGCCGCTTTCGCGCTTCCCGCAGCTGCTCAGATCGTCCCTGTCGCTCCGTTCACCGGCGACGCAGCCGAGAACTTCGAGGCGCAGCCGCCGCAGAACGGCGTGCAGTGTCTCCTGCCGCGCATCTTCGGGGAGCGCGCCGACCTGTGCGCGGCGTCGGGCCTCGGCCTCGGTGTCGCAGGAGGGTTCGGCCTGAGCGGGACGATCTTCGCGCACAGCGGCGTGCAGTGCGCGGCCGACGGCACCGCGGGGATGGTGATCACGTTCGACGCCCCCGTCCAGTCGTTCGGCGGCTGGTTCGGAACGATCGCGAGCAGCTCGAACGGCAGCGCCCGCTTCTACGACTCCGGCAACGCGTTGATCGGCATGCAACCGATCGCAGCGACCGCGTGCATGGTGAACTGCGGCTGGACCTGGAACGGATGGAACGTGAGCAGCGGCCCGCTCATCAAGCACATCGAGCTCGGCACAGGCAACGGTTCCGGCGCGGGGCTCGCGCTCGACGACCTCGTCGCACAGTTCGGAGCGCTTGCGACCGGCACGCCCTTCTGCAGCGGCGACGGTTCCGCTCACGCTTGTCCCTGCAACAACACGAGCGCGGACGCGCCGCGCGGCTGCCTCAACTCGAGCGGACACGGTGCGCGCCTCACGGCCGGCGGCGTTGCGAGCCTCACGAGCGATTCAGTCGTGCTGTACGCGTCGGACATGGGCGCTTCGAGCCCGCATCTTTTCTTCCAGGGCACGAACCAGGTCGCCATCGGCGCACAAGTGTTCGGCGACGGACTGCGCTGCGCGGGCGGCTCGATCGTGCGTCTGGCCGAGCGCACGAGCGTGAACGGCACGTCGCACTATCCGGGCTCGACCGATCCAGAGTTGCACGTGCGTGGACAGATCATGTCACCGGGCGTGCGCACGTATCAGGTGTGGTACCGCGACCCGGCGACGTTCTGCACGACGCTGCCGTTCAACCTGACGAACGGATACGAAATCACCTGGCAGTCATAGACGGAGTTCGGCGGAGTCGCGGGGTCGAGCTTCGAAGCCTGCGATCCGCCGCTCACCATCCCACGACACGCCGGCTCGATCCGAGCCTCTCGAGCGACAATCCAGGCGCTCGAGCGGCCGAACTCAGCTCTGCGGCACCGCGCGGAGCAAGGTGATCTTCTGCCAGATGCCTTGCCGCAAGTTGGTCGTCAATCGCTCCAGGTCGTTGACGGCATCGATCACGATCGGATCCGTCGAGCTCTGCGCATAGAGCGCCGCCACCTTGGCGGTCAGGGACAGCATCTCGGAGCAGTAGTCCAAATAGCGCGTCAGCTCGAACGCGCCGAGATGTCGCGAAGGCCGGGATCCCGCGGGAGGAGTCGACGATGCAGACGACACGAGCGTCGGGTCCTTGGTCAGCTGATGCATGTCGATCACGTGGACGATCGATCGCAGCTCGTGCAGGTCCTCGAGGGCGCGCGTGCGTTTCGCGCGACCCTCGATCGTGACGAGGAACAGAGTGCCCGCGCCGACGAGCACCGTGATGTTGACGACGGCCTCGAGCCCCTGCAGCCGTCCGAACATGTCGGGCGTCGCCTGCTTCGTAGCGATTGCGCTCACGACCAGCCCCAAGAGGAGCGCGCCCAACAGCAGCAGCGCTCCGACACCCAGACGCAGTCGCCAGTTGGGCAGCGCCAACTTGCGCGCTCGCTCCGTGTTGGCTTGGGCGAGGGACTCGATCTCGGCGCACACGCGCCCGAGCCCTGACTCGGGGAAGCGCGCGACGATGCGCCCGTGGAGCGTGGTGATCGTTTCGACGATCTTGCTCGAGTCGAGTGTGCGGTACATGGACGCTGGAATCTCGAGCAGGAGATTAGCGTCCGCTCGAGCCCGGAGCCGGGAGACGTTTACCGGCGTGCGCGACGTTCTCGAGCGTCGAGGCCTTGCAAGGTGCGGGTCAGCGACGGAACCCTTCGGCACGTCGAAGGACCCGCACCCCGCGGCCGCTGAGCGTCGCGACGAACGGCGCCGGTTGGCGCTTCGTCAGTCGGATCATGGCGCCGAGGTGGGAGACGAATTGGCTCGCCATTTCGTCGCCGCTGAGGTTCCTGCGGGTGAGGATGAACACACGCACGTTGGCTGCCGCCACGGCGCGCATTTCATTCGGCCGCGCTCTGAGCGAGTCCTTCGTGGGGACGACCCATTCGCGAGCTCCAACGACGGTCAGCCACTCGTCGTCGGGGGCATCCGGTTCGAAGTGATCCGCATGAGACTCGACGCGTGCTCCCGCGCCTCGCGGTGCCTCGACGACCTTGCGACTGCCCAGCGAGCGATCGACGAAGAAGACGGGATCAGGCTGCGCGCCGGTCTTCGAAGCGAAGTGCTTCCTGGACATCCGCGAGCTTGCTCCCGTAATCCTCCGCGATCTCCTGCATGTCCTCGCCCGCCAGCCACCGCTCGTGGAGGACCGAAGTCGGAACGCCAGTGCCGCTGAGGCAGGGACGCCCGAACTGCACGCGCGGATCGATGACCACGCTGGTGGGCGCTTTCTGCGCGCTCGCGGGTTGGTCCTCGCGGATCGTGCGCGTGAACGGATACAGGCGCAGCGGTGCGCCCGCGGAACTCCTCTCGATCCGCTCGAGGTGCGCGCGTACGAGTTCCTCGGAGACGAGCTGACCGTGCTCGGAAGCGCTGACGAGCTTTCCCAGGTGTTCGATGAGCAGGGCAGATCCCTCGGTCAACATTTCGCGACGCGCTAGGGGATGCGGATCTTGGAACCGCGCACTCAAGTACCGCACGGCTTCGCGAACCTGCGGCAGGGGCACGCCGTGCTTGCGTCGGACCGCGGCCAGCACGAAGACCTCGGTCACGTTCACGAAGGAGAGCAACTTGTTCGCGCGATCCGCGGGATGCAGAACGGACTCGAATCCTCGCTGTCCGAAGAACCAAGCGCGGACGGTGCTGTGGGGAAGGCTCAGCCAATCCGCACACTCGCGCAACGTGCAGAACGGGATCATCGACGGCTCTTCGCCGCCGTAGATGTCAACCGAGCCAGGTTCCGGGTTGGAGGTCATGCAGAGGAATTCGACGAGACGAGGATAGGGCCAGACGCCCCTGGCCACCAATATCGCTGCCCGCAAACGGCCCGCGATCAACCCGCGAGCTGCTGGAACTCCGGCAAGCCGCGCAAGACGTCGAGGTCGGTGTTCCGCACCAGCTCGCTCTGGATGAAGAAGCCGCGGTGTTGCGCTTGGTTCAGCGCTTCGACGGCCTCGGGCAGATCGCCGACGATCGCGTACACGCACGCGGAATGGAACGCGGTGTAGCCGTCCTTCGGTGACAGCTCGCGCGCCTTCGCGACCTGAGCGCGCGCTTCGTCGGCGAGCCCCATCCGGCCTTGCAACATCGCCAGGTGCAAGCGCGCTTCCTGGTTGTCGGGCACCTTAGCCAAGTGCTGGCGCGCGACGCCGATGCCCTGATCAGCGATCTGGATCGCTTCTTCGTAGCGGTTCAGTCGTTGGAGCACGCAGTACAAGTGGTCGTAGCTCGCGATGTGCGTCGGCTTGAGCGCGATCGCGCGCTGGAACATCGGCGCAGCGTTCTTGAAGTTGCCGGCGCGCGCTCTCACCGCTCCGAGCAGCCTGTGCGCGAGCCACTCGTTGCGGTCGAGCTGCAACGCCAGCTGGTACTCGCGCTGCGCATCCGTCGAATGCCCCGACAAGTGCCACGCGAAACCGAGCGACGTGTGCGCTTCGGCCGAGTTCGGTTCGAGCACGAGCGCGCGCGCCGCGTTCTCGCGCGCTTCGTCGAGGAACGTCGTGTCGCCGTCCCAGTACAAGTACTTGCGCACCATCGCCTCGGCCAGACCCGCGTACGCGATCGCGCAGTACGGATCGGCGTCGAGCGCGCGACGGAAGCTCGAAATCGAAGCCAACAAGTGCTTCGTCGTCCCGCGGTGCAGGATCTCGTGCGCGTGCGCGGCGTGCTGGCGGCTGACCTCGACGTTGCGCTTGAACGTGTCCATCGGGCGCATCGAGATGTCGGACAAGCGCTTGCGCACCGTCCTCACCGCGCCGCGCACCAGACCCGCTTGCAGGTCCCAGTCGTCCTCGCCCTTGTACTCGATGCGGTCCTTCCACATCTCGCGCAGCTTCGGCGCGGAGCCGTTCTTCTTCTCGTACTGCTCGAGGAACATGTCGAGCCCGCCCGCGTTGTTGACCACCGACAGTTGCAACCGCAGCGCGAAGTCGAAGGGCTTGTCGTGCGGCAGCTCTTCCTGATCGCTCGTCTCGACCGTCAGGCCGCGCACGCGCTGCAGCTCGCTCGTCAGGTCGCGACGCAGCGACCCGGCGAGCACGCTGCAGTCGTCCGTGTTCTCGCCGCCGCACAAGATGCGCGGGATCACGATCGCGCCCGACACGCCCGTGCCGTTCGAGCTGCCGTTCGTCGAGCCCATGCCGTCCGCGACCGCAGCCAGCGCACCGTGCGCAGAATCTGCATCCGGATAGCGGTCTTCCGGCCGCGCCTGCAGGCACTTCAAGATGAACTGTTCGAGCGCCGGCGGAAAACCGAGGCGCACTTCCGACGGCCGACGCGGCTTGCCGTCGAGGATCGCCATGCACACTTCGGGGAAGCTCTTGCCGGGGAACGGCAAGGCTCCCGTCATCGAGTGGTAGAAGACCGAGCCGAGCGCGAACACGTCCGAGCGCGCGTCCAGCTCGTCGCCGCGCACCTGCTCGGGGCTCATGTACAACACCGTGCCGACGAGCATGCCGTGCTGCGTGATGTTGGCTTCGTCGCGTGCGCGCGCGATGCCGAAGTCCAAGAGCTTCACGGCGCCGTCGTCCTGCACCATGATGTTGCCCGGCTTCAAGTCGCGGTGGATCAAGTGCGAGCGGTGCACCAGCGCCAACGCGTTCGACACCGCGAGTGCGATGCGCAGACACTCTTCGTAGCCGAGCGTCTGATCCTTGATGATCCGATCGAGGGTGCGGCCCTCCAGATACTCCATCGCGATGTAGGACTGCCCGCCCTCCTTGCCGTACTCGTAGACGGTCGCAATCGAGGGGTGCATGAGGTTGCTGGTGTGCTTGGCCTCGCGCTGGAACCGCTCGTCCGCCGCCGGGTCGATCTCGACGTGGGAGCGCAGGATCTTCAGGGCCACCCGGCGCCCCAACTGCAGGTCTATGGCCTTGTACACCTCCGAGAGGGGGCCTTCCCCGAGCTTGTCGGTCTCGGGTTCGAACTCGAAGTGGGCGAACTTCATGGTGGAGGGAGCAGCTTACGGCCAGGAGATCCTATCGGAACGACGCGCTCCGGTTGCGCAGCGTCTTTCGTCCCCATTCCAGGCGTGCGGGCCCCCGGAGACCCCTCTCTGGCGGCAGGGGACCATGGTTGGCACAACAGCGCCATGTCCAAGACGATCGGATCCGACCCCGAGCCGCCCTCGAAGGCGGAGCTCGTGCCCTTCGAGGAGGGCGATTTCCACTCCCTCTCGCCCGGCTTGGCGCGCGATCCGCAGTTCAACGACCGGAGGTTGGTCCTGCGGCGCAAGCTCGGGTCGCTGTCCAAGGTGTTCGCGGCGGAGGCGAAGGCGGCCGGGCTCGAGCTCGACGTGCGCACGAGCCTGCATGCGCCCAGCTCCTTCAACCACAATCAGGTCAAGCGGATCTGGACCTACGCGTGTCGCACGAAGGCGGAGAAGAAGCGGCTCAAGGGCGAGATCGGCGCGGACCTCGCCAAGGATCTCGATGCGGCGTATCGCAATGCCTATCTGTGTGTCGCGGTCGAGAGCGATGCGCTCGAGGTGTCCTTGCGGATTCACGCGGATGCGTGGTTCGACGGCGCGAACTTGATGAACCGGGTGAAGAAGGAGGGGACCGAAGGCTGGAAGACAGAGCTCAATCGGTTGGAGGGATTCCGGTTGAAGCTTGGCGATTGGAAGGGCGAGTGGCCGTGCGGTGCGTTGACGCGCGAGAAGCTCGAGGAGTTCTTGAAGTACTACAAGCCGGCCGAGCACGCGCTCAGCGTGGAGCGTCGGTGGCCGGCGGTTGCAGCGACGAGGTCCGCGCTGTTTGCGCCGGAGGTGCCGCGGATGCTGGTCGAGGAGATGAAGCGGCTGATTCCGCTGTATCGCTTCACGGCCTGGTCGCAGGAGAGCGACCACTTGTTCACAAAATAACGGGCGGTGCCTGGGTCGCGCCGTGGGTATTCCCGCGGAGCGTGCCTGGCACCACCCGTTTCACCGGCCTTGCCGGGACTGGAGGCAGCACGGGCAGTCCGTGACGAACACACGGACTGTCGGGGAAGGTGGCGGTGCCAGGCACCCGCCGCGGGAATACCCACGGCGCGTTCCAGGCACCACCACCCCCGTTTTTCAGCCCTTGGTCTTCTTGGCCTGCGCGTCCTTGAACTCTTCGAGCGACTTCTCGAGGTCCTTCTTCAGCTTCTCGTTGTCGCCGCTCTTCGCGACCGCGCGCGTCTCCGTCTCGACCGCCTTGTCGAGATCACCCTTCAAGAACCACGCGCGCGCCAGCGTGTCGAGCATCGCCGGGTCCTCGTTCTTCTTGATCTCGTTCGCACGCTTCGCGAGCGTCAGCGCGAAGTCCACGTCGCGGTTGTCGATCTGGCTCTCCGGATCGACGATCGTCCACGCGATCGCGTTCAACGCATCCAAGCTCGGATCCTTGGCGGCCGCGTACCACGCCTTCGCATCCGTGTACGCCTTGGCCGAATCCTTCATTTGGAACGCTGTGACCTGGAACTTCCCGGCGACATACCCGCCGAACTTCTCGCCGTCGAGCGCGATGAGCTTGTCCATCTGCGCGAGGACGCCGTCCCAGTCCTTCTTCTGACCGGCTGCGTCCATCGCCCCCATGATCGGCTTCGACTGCGCCTCGATCTCGATGTCCTTCTTGTAGCCGGCAGCGAGCGCCTTGATGTCGTGCTTGTTCGCCATCACGGACTCGAGCGTCTTCTCGATCTGCATCGGGTGGCCGATGTAGGCGATCATTCCGTTCTGATCGACGAGGAACGAGCACGGGATGCCGCCCTGCTCGGCTGCTTCCATGTACGCCTCGTTCGTCGAGCGGTCCTTGTCCCACGCGACCGTGTACCCCATCCCGTCGCCCTTGTCGGCGACCATCTTCTCGGCCTTCTCGAGCGTGTTGCCGCGCTTGTCGAGCGCCGAAACGCCGATCACGGTCAGGCCTTGTGCGGCGAACTTCTTCTGCAGCTCGCTGATGTGCGGCATGCTCGCGATGCACGGCGGGCACCACGTCGCCCAGAACTCGACCATGTAGACCTTGCCCTTTTCGAAAGCGGGCACGGGCTGACCCTTGATCCACTTCTCGATCGAGAGCGCCGGCGCCTTGCTGCCCACGACGAGCGCGGGGAGCTTGACCTCGGGCTTCTCGTCGGCGTCACCGGCCTTCGGTGTCTGGCCTGCTTTCGCCGCTTGGCCTGCTTGTGCGAAGGCGGGAACGGTCGTGAACGAGGCGAGGCCGAGCAGAAGGGCTGCTTGGGCGGACAGACGGAGGATGGACATGTTGGACTCCAACGGGGTGAGCAGTGCCGGCTCATGGCCGGACCGATGAGGATGCGGGCGCCAGCTTACGACGCGATTCGGGACGATTCAGCGTCCGCCGGGGCTCGAACGGCAGAATCCAGGTCAAATGTGGGCCTCGCTGCACGCCTGCACGTGTTCCCGGCACCTTCAAGACCAGAACGCGGCGCCCGAGTGCGCGGGAGTGCACGCTGCCTCGTCAGACTTGGAACAGGTGTTCGTTCGGCGCGGACGGAATGCGCGAGTTGAGGTAGCTTGAAGTGACATCGGTATCCGCGGGCGCGTCGCGACGCACGCCCGCGCTGCGGATGCGCTTCCTCTATGACCGATCGGCCCTGACCGTCCAGGGCAAGCGCTTCCACGCGTGTCTGCAAGTCGTCGCCCAAGCTCAAATCAGGAATCCCGTGAACACCAAATTGCTCACGTGCGCGTTGCTGGCCTCGACGACATCGCTGGCGCTGGCTCAGCAGTACTCGAACGAACGTCCGCTTACGCGTGCAGACCGGGCACTGCCCGTCACGACCCTTCCGCCGTCGCCCCAAGCGCTCGGCTCGGACAACTGTGCGACGCCGGATCCGTTGACCGGAGTCGGCTCGTTCAACTTCGACAACACGAATGCGACGGTGACCACGGACGGTCAGTCGACGCTCAACTGCATCTTCTACAACCTCATCGCGCTCGATCACGACGTGTGGTTCAAGTGGACTGCGCCGCAGACCGGAACGGTCGTGCTCTCGACGTGCAACATCGGCACGTTCGTCGACAGCAAGATGGCGGTGTACAGCGCACCGACCGGCGGTCCCTACTGCCCGGGTTCGGGTGTGTCCGCGCTCGCGTGCGCCGATGACATCCAAGGCATCGTGGCACCGGGCAACTTCAAGACGCGCATCTCGTTCGCGGCGACTGCGGGCAACGAGTACGTCGTCCAGATCGGCGTGTATCCGGGATCGGCGGGCGGAGCCGGCGTGCTCGACCTGAGCTACTACGTGCCGAACACGAACTGCCAGATCGACGACGGCACCACCGAGAACGGAACTTCGACGGGCACGGCGGGCACGCCTCACGTGACCGGCTGGATGCAACGCGAAGGTCAGATCGGACAGAGCACGAGCGTGACCACCGTCTCGTCGGCGTGGGGTTGGTCGGGAACCGGCACGCCGCTTCCGGCCGGTCTCACCGCCAACGTCGGTGTGTGGGACGACCCGAACGACGACGGCGATCCGACCGACGGCGTCCTCCTCGCGCAAGCCTCTGCTCCGCTCGTGGGTCAGCACACGAACGCGCTCCAAGCGATCCCGCTGGGAACGACGGTGAGCGCTTCGGGCTACTTCTTCATCGGGGCCTGGCTGTCGTACACGAACGGCTTCCCTGCGCCGGACGACATCTCGGGTTGCGGCGGCGACATCGTTCCCACGGGATGGCTGCTCGGCAATGCCTCCACGACGCTCGACGCCGTGACGTTGACCAACAACTCGATCCCTCCGTTCGCTCCGGACATCACGAACGGAAACCTGGGTCTCGTCTTCCTGCTGCGCGCCGACTGCATGACCGGCCCGCCGGCGACGACCGGCACGCCGTTCTGCCCGGGTGACGGCACGGGTACCGCCTGCCCGTGCGCGAACAACTCGGCCCCCGGAGCCAATGAAGGCTGCCTCAACTCAGTCGGGACGGGCGGCAAGCTGCGCGCGAACGGTCTGGCGAGCATCGCGAACGACACGCTCGTCCTGCACGGCACGCAGATGCCGAACAGCTCGTGCTTGTACTTCCAAGGCACGATCCAAGCCTCCGGCGGCGCGGGATCGGCGTTCGGCGACGGCAAGCGTTGTGCGGGCGGCACGGTGATCCGCTTGAAGACGAAGACGAACGTCGCGGGTGCTTCGAACTTCCCCGAGGCGGGCGATCCGCTCGTGTCCGTCAAGGGCACCGTCACTTCGCCCGGCACGCGCACTTACCAAGCGTGGTATCGCAACGCGGCGGTGTTCTGCACGCCGAGCACGTTCAACCTCACGAACGGTCTCGACGTGAGCTGGGCGCCCTGACATCGAGCGTCAGGTCGATGACCGCGTCGACCTGATTGCACCGAGACTCTTGCGAGGCTGGCCGACGTTTCGGCCAGCCTCGTTTGTTTCGATCAGCAGGACACTGCTCGAACCTGGATGTGCTGAAAGTGCATGGAGTCCATCCGGCAGTCGGTGGATGCGGACCGCACTCTCCGGTAATTCATGATGTTGGAACGCCGTTCCGTGCAGGCGGAAAACGCAAAGCGAGGTAGCTTGGGGCCTCATCGGCAGCCGCGGGCGCGTCGCGACGCACGCCCCGACTCCGGATGCGCTTCCTCCAGTCCCGATGAGGCCCTGCCGTCCAGGGCGAGCGCGTCCAAGCGTGTTTGCAAGTCGTCGCACAAGCTCCAACCTCAGGAATCCCGTGAACACCAAACTGCTCACGTGCGCGTTGCTCGCATCGACGACTTCGCTGGCTCTCGCCCAGCAACCCTCGTTCGATCGTCAGCCTTCGCGCGCGAGTCAAGTCCTTCCCATCGCCAACCCTCCGCCCACACCGCTCGTCGGCGGCTCGGACAGCTGCACGACGCCCGATCCGATCACCGGCCTCGGCCAGTTCGCGTTCGACGACTCGATCGCCACGACGGGCCCCGACGGTCAGTCCACGATCAACTGCATCTTCTTCAACGCGATCGGCATCTCCGCCGACGTGTGGTTCGTCTGGACTGCGCCGCAGACCGGAACCGTTGTCATCACGACGTGCGGGTTGACGACCATCGACACCAAGATCGCTGTGTATGCCGCGCCGACGGGCGGGCCTTACTGCCCGACCGCGGGCGGCAACGCACTCGGCTGCAACGATGACATCAATGGCACGAGCTTCCCGACGAACAACCAGACGCGCGCGTCATTCGCCGCCACCGCAGGAAATCAGTACGTCTTTCAGGTGGGCACGTTCCCGGGAGCACCCGGCGGCGTCGGAACCTTCGACGTGAGCTACTACGCGGGCCCGTCCTGCCAGTACGACGACGGCACCACGGAGCAAGCCTTCAGCTATGGCACGGCAGGCACGACCCGCGCCGTCTGCTGGATGCAGAAGGAAGGTGCGATCGGTTCGTCGACGACCCTCACCTACGTTGCATCGGCATGGGGGTTCACGGGAACCAGCAACCCGCTTCCGGCGGGCCTCACAGTCAACGTCGGCGTGTGGGACGATCCGAACGACGACGGCAATCCGAACGACGGCGTGCTGCTCGCGCAAGCGTCGGCTCCGATGGTCGGTCAGCACACCAACGCCCTTCAACAGATCCCGTTCGGTTCGACCATCACGACGAACGGCGTCTTCTTCATCGGCGCTTGGCTGACGTACACCACCGGCTTCCCGGTCCCGATCGATGCCAACGGTTGCTCCGGTGACATCACGGCCGACTCTTGGGTTTCGACGACCTCTGCCGGTCCCTTCGATCCCATCAACCTGGCCGCGAACACTTTCCCCCCGTTCATCGTCAACGCGACGAACGGCGACCTCGGCGTCGTTTTCCTGCTCCGGGCCGATTGCGGCGGCGGCGGACCTCCGCCGATGACCGGCACTCCGTTCTGCCCGGGTGATGGCACGGGCACCGTTTGCCCGTGCGCGAACCACTCGGTCGTCGGGGCCAACGAAGGTTGCCTCAACTCGATCGGTACGGGCGGCAAGCTGCGCGCGACCGGCGCGGCGAGCATCGCGAACGACACGCTCGTCCTGCACGGCACGCAGATGCCGAACAGCTCGTGCTTGTACTTCCAAGGCACGATCCAAGCATCAGGCGGCGCGGGATCGGCGTTCGGCGACGGCAAGCGTTGTGCGGGCGGAGCGGTGATCCGCTTGAAGACGAAGACGAACGTCGCGGGTGCTTCGAACTTCCCCGAGGCGGGCGACCCGCTCGTGTCCGTCAAGGGCGCCGTCACCGCGCCCGGAACGCGCACTTACCAAGCGTGGTATCGCAACGCAGCGGTGTTCTGCACGCCGAGCACGTTCAACCTCACGAACGGTCTCGAGGTGAGCTGGGCTCCGTGAGCCTCGCGAGCCTTTCAAGCCGCGCACTGAAAGTTCCTCGCTGAACGCCGAGTTCCGGGCTCGAGCCGGAACTTCATTCCACAGGCCGCTCCGACTGCACAGTCGGAGCGGCCTGTGTGGTGATGTGCACGACTTTCGTGTCGGTAATTGCACAAGCCCAACGCACACCATGCGCAACCTTCGGGTACACCTTTTCTAGAGCCGACCGACCGGCAACGCGTGCGATCGATCCACTTGCAGGGGGATCGACGCATCGGAAGGTCCCTTTCATTGCCTGCAACTCAGGAATCACGCCTCATGAAATCCTCCATGTTCCTCCTGTCCATTCCGGCGCTTCTCGCCGGCAGTGCTCAGGCTCAATTCTCCTCCTCTCACACCGCGCCTCAGAACCGCAGCCGTATCCCGCGACCCTTGATCGCCAACCCGCCGCCGGCCCCGCTCGTCGGCGGATCCGATTCGTGCATGACGCCCGACGTCATCACGGGAACGGGCGCGTTTGCGTTCGACAACTCGATTGCGACCACCGGCACCGAAGGCCAGACCACGGTGAACTGCATCCAGTTCAACATGATCGGCATCCCGAACGACGTGTGGTTCACGTGGACCGCTCCGCAGACAGGACGCGTCCTGCTCGCCGACTGCGGTCTGACCACGGTCGACACCAAGATCGCGGTGTACCCCGGCACGACATGTCCGGCCTCGGGCTCGACGGCGACGGCGTGCAACGACGACATGACCGCGTTCTCGCTCGCGAGCCAACTCTTCTTCAACGTCACCGCCGGACAGCAGTTCCTGATCCAGGTCGGCATCTCGCCCGCTCCGCCTCCCGCCACTCCGGGCGTCGGCACGTTCTCGATCGACTATCTGAGCGACACGTGCATGTACGACGACGGCTCCACCGAGCAGTCGATCGGTCTCACGAACGGTGGCGAAACCGGCTGGATGCAGCGGCTGGGTTCGATCGGCGCGACGACGACCGTCACCGCCATCTCGACCGCATGGGGCAACCTCGGCGGCGCTGGACAGGCGCCCCCCGCTGGATCTCCGGCGACCGTCGAAGTGTGGAACGACCCGAACAACGACGGCAACCCGAGCGATGCGGTGCTCATCACGGCGCAAGCCACCACCGTGCAGAACCCGGGTACGGACATGCTGCAGACCGTCACCCTCACGACGCCGGTCACGCTCAGCGGCGTGTTCTTCATCGGAGCCTCGGTGGCTCACGCTGCCAACCAGTTCGTGACGCCGATGGACGAGAACGGATGCGGCTATCGTCCGGGCGTGGCCTGGATCGTCGGAGCACCGGGCGGGGTCTTGGACCTGAACACCCTCACCAACAACGGCGTGCCTCCGCTCGCGTTCGACAACCTCGTGCTCGGTGGCGTGCCGCAGAACTGCGTGCTGCTCCTCCAAGCAACCTGCAACTCCGGCGGTCCAGTGACGATCGGCACCCCGTTCTGCTTGGGTGACGGCAGCGCCACGGGCTGCCCGTGCGCCAACAACAGCGCGGTCGGCTCGAACACGGGCTGCCTGAACTCGCTCGGCAACGGCGGCAAGCTCGAGGCCATGGGCACCCCCAGCATCGCGAACGACACGGTCGTGCTGCAGGGTTCGCTCATGCCGAACAGCTCGGCGCTCTACTTCCAGGGCACGACGCAACAGAACGGCGGACTGGGTTCGACGTTCGGCGACGGCTTGCGTTGCGCGGGCGGCGCGGTCACCCGCCTCGGCACGCAGACGAACGTGGCGGGTAGCTCGGTGTACCCGGCGGGTGCGCAGCTTCATGTGAGCGTCAAGGGCACCGTGACATCGCCCGGAGTGCGGACGTACCAGGCTTGGTACCGCAACGCCGCGGTGTTCTGCACGCCCTCGACGTTCAACCTCACGAACGGTCTGCAAATCACCTGGACCCCGTGATCCCGAAGGCGTGAACCGTCGACTCGCGTTGACGGTCCGATGGGGGCCGCCCCTGGTCGTGGAGGCCAGGGGCGGCTCTTTTTTTGTGTCACGCGTCTGCGCGTGTATGCGTGCGCCGCGCGTCGAAGAGGGGCCCGCCATGCGCGCGAAACGCGATGAATGGGCGCGCGCGCTCGCCCTGTCTGGAGTTTGATCAGGCGGACAATTTTCGCGGTCCGCGATGGCTAACGGAACCAAGCGCGTCATGGTCCGTTCCAGGCTTCGATGTTCCTCGAGCCCTGGATCGTCGCGGCGTTCGTCGCGTTCAACTCGAGCGGAAGCGCGTACGTCGAGTCCTTTCTCGCCGGCTCATCTGCGCTCGAATCTGGAAACGTGAAGGAAGCGGAGAAGAGCTTTCGCGAATGCGAGCGTCTCGAGCCGGCCAATGCGAACTGCGAGTACGCGCTCGCGTGCTGTGCGTCTCGGCAGGGATCGACTGCGGATGCGGTCGCGCACTTGCGAGGCGCAGTCGATTTCGGGTTCGACGATGTGGCGCTCGCGCGTTGGGATCCTGACCTCGACTTCGTGAGGCACGCGCACGAGTTCGACACGGTTCTCGGAGCCATCGCGCTCGGAGTCGCGGCGATCACGGCCGACGCGCAGGCGCATCCCACGTTGCTCGACGTGGCATTGGATGCATCCGCGCGCAAGAGCGGGCGCTGCTACAGGGCTCCTACTCCCGCGCTCTCCGCGGAGGGAGCGATGCTCGCGGTTCCGATTCCGGACGGGACCGTGTTCGCCGTCGACTTGACCACCGGACGCGGTGAGCGACGCTGGCAGGGCGGAGCCAAGGACTGCGAGTTCGCCGTGCTCGACAGGCAGGGCGAGCTCCTCACCGTGGAGCGCGAGGATTGCGCGATCGGAGCTGCGAGCATCGCGAGGTGGTCTGCAGAGGGCGGAACTCCGAAGCTGCAATGGTCGGTCGGACACGCAGCCTGCGGGGACACCGATCGAGTCTTCACCGCCGACGCGCGACGCGCGGTGACGTGGGACCGCGAGGGTCTCGCGACCCTCTGGGATTGCACGAAGGGTCTCGAAATCGCGAAGTTGAAATTGATCCCAGGCAAGGTGAACACCACGGCCTGGAGCGCGGACTCTTCGAAGCTCGCGCTCGGAACCGAAGCGGGCGGCGTCTGGATCTGCGATGCTGCGGATGGGGGACACGTGCGCGCGCTGGTGGAGGCCGGCCGGATTCCATTCGTGAGCGCGCTCGACTTCGATTCGTCGGGGCGCCGCCTCGCGATCGGCCATGCAGTCGAGGGCAGGCACTCGGCCGCCCTGATCCAGAGCGTCGATCTCACGAAGGGAGACGTGGTGACCACGATGCGCCAGCCGTGGGTGTTCGACTCGGTCGTGCAGACGCTCGCGCACGACCCGACCGGAGAGTTCCTGTTCTCGACGTGCACCGGCGAGCTGTACGAATGGGACCTCGAAGCCGGAGCCATGAAGTGGTCGTGGGTCTCGGACACCTGCGGCGACGAATGGCCGATGCGCGTCGTCGTGTTGCACGACGGGAAGCACGTCGCACTCGTGGGGCAACCTTGTCGCGCGGGGCTGTTCGACGTCGCGAAGGGCAGGCACATGGACGAGGTGCCGATGCAGTGGGGCACGCGCTACGTGGAGTCGGTGAAGCTCGGACGCTTCATCATGGTGGATGGACCGGTGGTGCGGTGCCTCGACAACGTGACGCTGCGTGAGATGTGGCGGCGCACGCAACTCGACGAGAACGACGAAGTGACGGTGACACCGGAAGGCTGGTTCAGCGGCAACGCAGCCGCGATCCATCGCGGGAAGTTGCGTGGACGAGACGACGAGGAGCACGTGCTCGAGTCGATGGCTCCGAGAGCGCTCGATCCCAAGCGCGTGCGCGCGGCGGCGGCGGGCGTCGTGGTCCGGCCTCCGCGCGGAACGTGATCCGCTCTCGCGTGTCTCCTCACGGACCGCGCCGGCCGGGACAGTCCCGTGATGCCAGGACCTCGGGCGAGTGGGATCCACCTCGACGGTCCCGGAGCGATGCGGTCCACTTGCGCTGAACCCGGACCCTATGCTTGCGCCGAGGATCGACGAATTTGTCCGCCCGATCAAAGGCGGGTGCTTTCAGCGCCGACCGGCCATGCCGTAGACTGGTCGGCCTTTTCCTGCACGCTTCAGGTCGGCAGGACACCTACCCTCCGCGCTCATGGATCTTTCGACCCGCACCACCACGACCCACGAACCGACGCGACCGCGCGATCTGCGGCTGGGCGTGCCGGGGTTCACGTTTCTCGACCTGCACCGGCCCGAGCGGCTGGCGGATCTGCACGCGAGCTTCCTCGGGTTCCTGCACAAGCGCGATCAGGCTTTGCACGCGCAGTGGACGAAGCACAGCGAGGGGGCTGAGCGCCTCACCGGGCCGCCCGAGTCGGAGCTCTTGATCGCGGTCGCGCGCCACCAGTCGGCGTTCATCGCGCAGCTCTTCGCGATCGAAGGGGATGTGGGCAACCGGCGCTCGACCTTGCTCGACCGGCAGATCGTCTACAAGGTGCGCGATCGGTTCGTTAAGAAGCACGTGCGGCGCGTCCAGTTGAGCGAGGGTCAGACGCCGGACTCGGTGCACGCGCTCGCGGCGGTCCTCCTCGTCGCGTTGCCCGGCCGCACGGTCGACATCGACGACGAAGAGCGCTTCTGCTCGCGCGTCGCGGTGTTGCTGGACCGGCCGCAGGACGAGAAGGCGATTGCGTCGCTCGACCTGACGGTGGCGCAGGCGCTCGACGTGCTCGCTCTTTCGCTGCGGCTGAAGCGCGCGGAACAGGCGCGCGAGATCGAGGGGTGGAGATGCCTGCGCGAGCTGAAAGAGCTCGATTTCGAGCACGGCCTCGTTCATCACGTGCGCCCGATCCCGGATCTGCCCGAAGCGATCGAAGGCCTCGAGCAACACCGCCGCCGTCGCGACGGATTTCGTCTGACCGATCCGCGCGGGACCGACGGTCAGGTCTTGAACGAGATCGACATGTGCATCTTCTGCCACGAGCGCGAGAAGGACTCGTGTTCGCGCGGGCTGCACGACAAGAAGACCGGCGCGATCGTGAAAAATGCGCTCGGCATCGATCTCAACGGATGTCCGCTCGACGAGCGCATCAGCGAGATGCACTTGTTGTACGGCGAGGGCGATCCGCTCGCGGCGCTGTCGATGGTGACGATCGACAACCCGATGTGCCCGGGCACGGGCCACCGGATCTGCAACGACTGCATGAAGGCCTGCATCTACCAGAAGCAGGAGCCGGTCAACATCCCGCTGGCCGAGACGAAGGCCCTCACCGACGTGCTCGACATGCCGTGGGGTCCGGAGATCTGGTTGTTGCTCACGCGCTGGAATCCGCTGCAGGTGAAGCGGCCGTTCGCGTTGCCCTACAACGGGATCAACGTGCTCGTCGTCGGCATGGGACCGGCGGGGTACACGCTCGCGCACTACCTCTGCAACGAGGGCTTCGGCGTCGTGGGCGTGGACGGGTTGAAGGTCGAGCCGCTGCCGAGCGGGTGGACCGGGTTTCTCGGCAAGGGCGAGACAGACGTGCCGCCGATCGCGATCGAGCAGTACGCGGGCATCAAGAGCGAGCTCGACGAGCGCGTGCTCCTGGGTTTTGGCGGCGTGTCGGAGTACGGCATCACCGTGCGCTGGGACAAGAACTTCCTGACGCTGCCGTACCTGTCGTTGTTGCGGCGCGAGAACTTCGAGCTGCACGGCGGCGTGCGCTTCGGCGGCACGCTCGACCTCGACGACGCGTGGAAGTTGGGCTTCGATCACGTCGCGATCGCGACGGGTGCGGGCAAGCCGACGATCGTCGACATGAAGAACAACCTGTCGCGCGGGATCCGCAAGGCGTCGGACTTCCTGATGGCGCTGCAGCTCACCGGCGCGTTCAAGCGCGACTCGCTGGCGAGCTTGCAGTTGCGCATGCCGGTCATCGTGATCGGTGGTGGACTGACGGGCATCGACACGGCGACCGAGGCGTTGGCGTACTACCCGCTGCAGGTCGAGAAGATCGCGGGGCGCTACGACGTCTTGTGCCGGCGCTTCGGAGACAACATCGTGCGCCGGTTCTTCAGCGACGAAGAGCAGTTGGACCTCGACGAGTTCATCGCGCACGGATGTGCGGTCGCGGCCGAACGCGAGCGCGCGGCAGCTCGCGGCGAACAGCCGGACTTCGTGTCGCTCGTGCGCGGATGGGGCGGAGTTCGCCTCGTGTACCGCAAGCGCATGGAGGACTCGCCCGCGTATCGCCTCAACCACGAAGAGGTCATCAAGGCGCTCGAGGAAGGCATCACGTTCGTCGAGTGCATGTCGCCGGTCGAAGCGCTGCTCGACAATCACAGTGCGGTGCGCGCGCTCGTTTTCGAGCGCCAAAAGCGCGACGACGCGGGCAAGTGGTCGGCCACGGGCGAGATGGTCGAGATGAAGGCGCACAGCGTCCTCGTCGCGGCGGGCACGAGCCCGAACATCACGTACGAGAAGGAGAAGCCGGGCACGTTCGAGCTCGACGATCGCAAGAGCTTCTTCAAGGTCGGACGCGTCGACGCCGGGACGTTTCAGCCGGTGCGCAAGGGTCGCGACGAGAAGGGCACGGCGTTCTTCACTTCGTACAACACCAGCGGTCACACGGTGTCGGTGTACGGCGACAACCATCCGGCTTACGCGGGCAACGTCGTGAAGGCGATGGCCTCGGCGCGCGACGGATATCGCAGCGTCGTGGGTGCGTTCGCCGAGCGCATCGCGGCCGTGTCGAACGCGCCGACTGCCGTGCTGGAGCGCAAGGGTGCGTGGCGCAAGCTCCTGCGCAAGCTCGACTACGAGATCGAAGCCGTCGTGCACGAGATCAATCGCCTGACCCCGACGATCGTCGAGGTCGTCGTGCACGCGCCCGCGGCCGCGCGACGTTTCGAACCGGGGCAGTTCTATCGCCTGCAGAACTTCGAGGTGAACTCGGAGACGGTCAATGGGACGAAGCTCGCGCTCGAAGGGCTCGCGCTCACGGGCGCGTGGACGGATCCGGTGAAGGGCCTGCTGTCGATGATCGTGCTCGAGATGGGCGCGAGCTCGCGCTTGTGCGCGCTGCTGAAACCCGGCGAAAAAGTGGTCGTGATGGGCCCGACGGGCGCGCCGACGGAGATCCCGAAGGGCGAGAAGGTGATCCTCGCCGGGGGCGGTCTCGGCAACGCCGTGTTGTTCTCGATCGGTCGCGCGTTGCGTGCGCACGGCAACGAGGTCATTTACTTCGCCGCGTTCCGCAAGGGCGAGGACCTTTTCAAGCGCGAGGAGATCGAGTCCGCCGCCGACGTCGTGATCTGGTCGACGGACAACGGCAAGGAGATCGAGCCGAGCCGTCTGCGCCCGTACGACAAGCACTTCCGCGGCAACGTAGTGCAGGCGATGGTCGCGTATGCGAAGGGCGAACTGTACGAAACGCGCGTCGGTCTCGACGAGTGCGAGCGCCTGATCTGCATCGGATCGGATCGCATGATGAACGCGATCAAGGAGTCACGTCGCGGCGTCTTGAAGCCGTACTTGAAGCCCGATCACGTCGCGATCGGATCGATCAACTCGCCGATGCAGTGCATGATGAAGGAGATCTGCGCGCAGTGCCTGTGCAAGCACGTCGATCCCGTGACGGGTGCCGAGATCGCGCCGGTGTTCTCGTGCTTCAACCAGGATCAGCACCTCGACAACGTCGACTTCGACAACCTGATGCAGCGCCTGAAGTCGAACTCGCTCAGCGAGAAGCTCAGCAACCTCTGGCTCGATCACCTCGTGCACGAAGCCAAGTTGCCGATCTGGGCGACACTCTGAGCGATTGGCGGCCAGCGCGCACCGGGGGTAATCCCGCGGTCTCGAAGGACGCCTCGAACAGCGTGCGTTCACTGCCTGTGTCCTCGACGAGGACGAAGGACATGACGCACACGCGTTTGTGAGGTGCGGGCTTTCTCGACGCAGGCTCTGAAGAGATCGGCTCGCTGTCCGTGTCCTCGAGCGCGGCGCCGCGGGCGAGTTGCTCTTCGGGCGAACTCAGTTCCTTCTGCACGCTCGTCGTGGTCGAACTTGATTGCGCAGAAATGTTCAACGGAACCGGCGAGCCTGTTCGCGTCGACGCGAACCACGCCGAAGCGGCGTTGCATCCGACGGCTGCGATCGAGAGCAGGTAGAAGTGCCGTCGTTTCATGTTCAGCGGGGCCGGCCAGGCACATCTTCGCCTGAAGATGCGCTTGGGTCGACATGCCGGACCTTCGCGCTGAGGACAGGCGGCGACTGATTAGAATGCGGGCTTCGAAACGAGGCGCCAAACCGGCCGACCTGTCATGCCCAAGCTGCCCCCCGGACCCTCCATCGCGATCCTCCAGACCGCGAAGCTCATCCGCGATCCGTACCGCTTTCACGCGCAATGCCGCGAGCGATACGGCGACCCGTACAACTGTCCCTCGCTCAACGGCGACGTCGTGTGCACCGGCGACCCCGAGGGCATCCGCGAGATCTTCAGCGCGGACCCCGACACGTTCTCGCCGTGGGCAGTGGACACGATGCGTCCGATTCTGGGTGAAGGGTCGCTGTTGTTGCTCGTCGGGCCACGACATCGGCGCGAGCGCAAGCTGCTCATGCCGGCGTTCCACGGCGAACGCATGCGCAACTACGGCACGGTGATGGCCGACGTAGCGCGCCGGCATCTCGAGGCGCGCGCGGACGGCAAGGTGTTCGTGTTCCAGGACTCCGCGCAGGCGATCTCCCTCGAGATCATCTTGCGCGCGATCTTCGGCGTCGAAGACGACCCGGCTGTCGAGAGGTTCGCGGCGACCGTGAAGAAGTTCGTCGACGTCGCGAGCCCGTTCGTGATGTTCACCAAGATGCTTCAGCACGAGTTCTTCGGCTTGGGCCCGTGGGCGAAGACGAAACGTGCCTTGAAAGAGTGGGACGCGCTCACGGCTGAGCAGATCCGCGCGCGTCGTGGGCGCGCCGGCGGTGACGACATTCTCGGAATGATGCTCGCGGCGCGGTACGAAGACGGCGAGCCGATGAGCGACGACCATGTGCGCGACGAGCTCGTCACGTTGGTGTTCGCGGGCCACGAGACGACGGCGCTCGCGTTGTCGTGGGCGATGTACTGGTTGCATCGCGACCCGAAGCGGCTCGAGCGACTGCGCGACGAACTCGACGCGGCGGCGGGGGACCCAGACAAGATCGCGACGCTGCCGTACCTCGACGCGGTGTGCAACGAGACGTTGCGACTGCATCCGATCGTGCCCGATCCGCTGAGGATGTGCGCGAAGCCGTTCACGTTGCGCGGTTGGGAGATCCCGGCGGGCGTCGGCGTCGCGGCGGTGTCGGCGCTTGCGCACATCGACCCGGTCGTGTGGCCTGAGCCGCTGAAATTTCGGCCGGAGCGGTTTCTCGAGCGCAGCTACAAGCCTTGGGAGTTCCTACCGTTCGGCGGGGGTGCGCGCAGGTGCATTGGTGCGGCGTTCTCGGTGTACGAGATGAAGCAGGTGCTCGCGGTGGCGCTCGGAGAGAACGAGTACGAGCTGTGCGAAGCGGGGGATGTCGTGCCGGTGAGGCGGAGTGTCACGATGGGACCGAGCACGGGGGTCAGGCTGCGACGGCTTGGCCCGCGCGGTGCGCTGAAGTAGCGCGGGTGCCTGGCTCCTGATGCGGGCATGTCGCGCAGCAGGTGCTTGGCACCGCTCCACAGAGTCCATTCCCAAGCTCGTCGAGATGGCGTCGGGAATGGACTGGGCCGAACGGTGCCAGGCACCTGCTGCGCGACCTACGCGCAACAGGAGCCAGGCACCATCGGCGTCACCCCAGGTTTTCGACGGCGAGCCGGTAGCCTTCGCCGCGGACCGTTTGGATGCCGGGGCGACCGTGTCGATCGAGCTTCTTGCGCAACCGACCGAGGTGCACGTCGAGCAAGTTGGTGCCCGGATCGAAGTGGATGTCCCACACCTGCTCGAGCAACTGTGCGCGCGACAGCGTGCGGCCATCCGCTTTCGTCAGCGCGAGCAACAAATCGAACTCGCGCGGCGACAAATCGATCGCCTTGCCTTCGCGCTCGGTCTTGCGCCGCGTCAAATCGAGCTTCAACCCACCGACCAAGATCGGCGCGAGCGAACGACGCCGACGCAACACCGCTTCCATGCGCGCGAGCAGCTCGTCGAACAGAAACGGCTTGACGACGAAATCGTCTGCGCCCAACCGCAGGCCGCGCACGCGCTCCTCCGCGGAGTCGCGCGCCGACACGAAGATCACCGGAACTTCATCTCCGGCTTGTCGCAGTTCGTCGAGGAACTCCCACCCGTTCTTTCGCGGCATCGCGACGTCGAGCAGGATCAACCCGAACCATCCTGGCGGATGCGCCTTCAACTCTTCGATGGCCTTCAAACCGTCGATGGCGACTGCGTTGTCGATCCCGGCTCCGTTGAGCAGGGCCGACATGTACTGACAAACGTCGGGTTCGTCGTCGACGACGAGGACACGAACGTTTACTGCGGGCATGGTTTGGATCGACACAAGTTCTCGATGGGTCCGACGCGTCACAGATGCACTGCTGAGGCGCCGAGGGGGGGTTGTCGAGACGCAGGCTACCAGTCGCATTCGCATGGAAACAGGCTGGACCTCCCGTCGAAAACTGACTGACGAACCCGTCATATTCCTCGCGTGGGCGTGAACGAACGCAGCGTGCCGAATCATCGCGTTCGATCGAGCGAACCAGCACACCGAGCATCGTGGTCCGTGCGCACGAACCCTCGGAATCACTTGCCCATCAGCCCGCGAGCGCTGCACGAAACTCGCGCACGATTGAGATTCACCGCGTCGGATCAGCCGGCCAACGCGTCGTGCAATTCTTTCAATAGCAGCGTCTCCGACAAGCGCGACCGTTCCTCACGGTGGTAGCCGCGCACCCAGGTCTTGCCGTCGATCAGGATGAAAGGCACGGCCTGCTTGCCGGTCTCCGACTCGAGCTTCTCGGCGCTGGCCTCGTCGTCGTCGATCCAGACCTTCTGGTGCGGGACATTGTTTCGCTTCATCCACTGGTCGAGCCGCGTGCAATCCGGGCAACCGTGCGTCGAGTAGACGGCCAGCGTGTGGCCCGTGAGGAAGGTGAGGTCGTGGTCCATGGGTGCTCCAGCGTTCCACTGTAGCCGACGGTATCCTCGCGTGTCGTGAGGGAGTTCGCACTTCGGATCGTGATCACGGCGGCGGGCTTGGTGCCGCTCGCGTCTGCACAGGAATCGGCGCGGGCGAAGCGCGTGCTCGTCTACACGGTCTCCGCGGGTTACGAGCACGAGGTCGCGCATCGTATGCGCCGGGACGAACTCTCGATCGTGGAGAAGGCGCTCGTCGACCTGGGCCGGACGAGCGGTGCGTTCGAAGTCGTGCCGACGCGCGATGCGGCCGCGTTCGAAGCGCAGAACCTCGCGAAGTTCGACGCCGTGTTCTTCTACACGACGGGAGATTTGCCGCTGTCCGACCTGCAGCGCGCGGCGTTGTTCGCGTACGTCGAGGGCGGAGGCGGGTTCGCGGGAGCGCACTGCGCGACCGACACGTTCCCGTCGGTGCCGGAGTACGGCGAGATGATCGGCGCGCGCTTCGACGGACATCCCTGGCACGAGAAGGTGGGTGTCGTGGTCGAGGACACTTCGCACGTCGCGACGCGGCACCTCGGGATGCGCTTCGAGCTCAGTGACGAGATCTACCAATTCACGACGCCGTTCGACCGCGCGCGGATGCACGTGTTGTTGTCGCTCGACACGGCTTCGGTCGACCTCGCGAAGGAGGGCGTGCACCGGGCCGACCGCGACTTCGCACTTTGCTGGACAAAGCCCGTGGGGAAAGGCCGCGTTTTCTACACGGCGCTGGGGCACGAACCGGCGTTGTGGAAGGACGAGCGCTTCCTGAAGCTCCTCGCGGGCGGCTTGCGTTGGTCCATGCGCGCAGAGGAGCGACCCACGCTGTCGAAGCAGGACCAACCGTACCGCGACTTCGCGTCGACGCACGCCGGTGACGCGGCAAAGGGCTTCGAGCTCTTCCGGCGCGAGAGCGGGCCGATGTGCTTCCGCTGTCACCGCGCGAACGGCGTCGGCGGCGACGTCGGACCGGATCTGTCGGGGGTTGCGCGTCGTCTCGCGCCCGAAGAGATCCTCGACGCGGTCCTCGCGCCGTCGATGTCGATCGAGCGTGGTTACGCGGCGGTGTCGCTCGAGCTCACGAGCGGTCTCGATGTGTTCGGTCGCATCCTGAAGGAGACGGACAAGGCGATCACGCTGTCCGACACGAACGGGCAGCCGCACGAAGTACCGACCCGGGACATCTTGAGCCGATCGGAGAGCCACGTGTCGGTGATGCCCGACGGCTTGGCGCGCACGTTGAGCCCGCAGGAGTTCGCGGATCTGTACGCCTACGTGCTCACGCTCAAGGTGCCGCCCGCGCTGCCGACTGCTCCGCCTACAGATCCGCCGAAGTGAGTGGCGCGAGCTCGAACGAGAGTGCGTCGACCGCTGCGCGCGCACGCGCGTAAGCCGCGCGGCTCGAGTGCGCGTCGACGCCAAGCGCGTACGCGAGGTGCGGCGTGGCGTCGGGATGGGGCGGTGCGTACGTGCGGTCGCCGACGTGCACCGCGAGGCCGCAGCGCACGCCGTGATCCTGCTCGACGCGCGCGATCTCCTCCGCGGTCGGCACGCGCGTGACGATGCGGTCTGCGTAGGTGCACGCGTACGCGAGCGCTGCGCGCACGTCCGTGCGGCGCGTGAACGGCAACGCGCGACCGAGCGCGACCTCGAGAGCCTGGAACGCGGGCTGCGCGCCGGTCACCGTCGCGAAGAGGTCGCCGAAGCCCTCGTCCCAACCGAGGCGTCCGTTGACCTCGATGATGCTTGCGCGCCCGGCCTCGAGGCGCATCTCGATCGAGAAGCCGGTGTCACGTACGCCGAGTGCGCGCAGAGCGGCGTCGGAAGTGCGCTCGATCGCGTCGATGTCCACCGCCGAGAAATCCGCCGGCAGAAGGTAGCCCTCGAAGAAGAAGAGCGGTGGTGCCGTCATGACCTGCTCGGTCACGCCGAACGAGCGCACTTCGTCGCCGGCCACGACGCCGTCGGTTTCGATCGGTGAACCGCGCGCGAACGCTTCGACGAGGAACTGCGAACGCGGATCGCCACCGAGGTCGAGTCCGCTGGCTGCGCTGAAATCGACGAGGCGCGCGATGTCGACGGAGGTCTGAAGTCCGGATTGCACGAATGCGACCGCCGCTTCGATCGCAGCCTCGTCGCGCACCAGCGTCACGAGGCGCGACAGAGCCGACGCGACGCCCTTGAGCACGACCGGATAGCCGACTTCGCCCGCGAAACGTCGCACTTCGGCCGCCGAGCCGGCCAACGTGAACCGAGGTTGCGGCACGTTCGCATGATCGAGCGCGACGCGGCACAGGTGCTTGCTCGTCGTGAGCAGCGCTGCTTCGGGCGACACGCACGGAACGCCGATCTTGCGCGCGACGAGCGATCCGAGCAGCAACGCCGACTCCGACTGCGCCAGCACCGCGTGCGCTTGGTTGCGCTCACACCAACGCTCGATGCAGATCAGCCCTTCGCGCACGTGAGTCGGCGGAGGCAACTGGATCGCATCGGCAAAGAGCTCCATGTCCTTCGCGTCGATGACGTCGTCGGCCAGCACCATCTCGAGCCCCAGCGCATCGAGGATCGGCTTGTGCTGCGCCATCTGGCTCTGGCGGAATGTCAACGTTCCCGGGTAGACGGCGAGGACCTTGATCATGCGTCACCGCTCACACGTGCGGAATCCGGCGAGCACATCGCGCCGGTCCGGCGTGTAGAAGTTGCGCCACGTGTTGCGCAGAAGACGCGCGCGCGTCGCGAAGCAGCCGCCGCGCAGGACCTTGTGTGTCCCGAACCATGGTTGGCTGTACTCGCGGTACGGATCGACGACGAAGCCCGGGTACGGCGCAAACGTCGAGCTCGTCCACTCCCACACGTTGCCGATCATCTGTCTGCAGCCGAAAGCGCTGTCGCCGCTCGCGAACGAACCGACGTCGCACGGACCGTCGCTCTCGAGATCGAGGTGCGCGTGCTCGAGGTTGGGGGACTGGTCGCCCCACGGGAAAGCGCGTTTCGTCGGCGCGAGTCCACCGCGACCGTCCGGAGATCCAGCAGCCGCCAGTTCCCACTCCGCCTCCGTGGGCAGTCGCCGACTTGAAAAGGCACAGAACGCCTGCGCCTCGTGCCACGACAAATGCACCACCGGCTGATCCGGCGCGAGCGGCACCAACTGGTCGTAGTGCATGAGCAACCATCGCCCGGGTCCATCGATGCGCCAGTGCAGGGGATGTTGGGCGTGCACCGACTCGCGCCAACGCAGGCCTGCGTCGCTCCACCACTCGTCGCGCCGGTATCCGCCCGCGTCGACGAACTCGGCGAACTGCGCTTGCGTCACCGGAGCGCCCGCGATGCGGAAGGGTTCGACGCGGATCGGATGAGCCCACTTCTCGTTGTCGAAAACGAACGGCGCGTCGCGACGCGCACCGAGCTCGAACGTCCCGCCGGGGATCTCGACGTCACCCGGGCACGGACCACCCGCCGGCGGATGCCGTTGACGCACGCGCGGCGCTTCGTAGCCAAGCGTCTGACGCGTGTAGACGAGCGCTTCTCCGTGCATGTCCTCGTGGAACGTGACCAGGCGGTGGAAGTACGCGTCGCCCGCATCGATCGTGCGCGCTTCGAGGCGTTGACACACTGCGTCGAGCACGTCGTCGAGGTATGCAACCGTCTCCGCGCGCGAAGGCAGCACGAGGTCCCAGCGCACGTCGTGCTGGACCGCCGCCGAGTCGTACAACCGGTCCGCGTCCAAGCGCATCGACGCGCGCTTCGCCAGCTTGCGCAACGTCCAGTATTCCTGGAACCACGCCACGTGCCCGATCTCCCACAGGATCGGGTTGACGATGTCCATCTGCGGCACGAGCAACTGCTCGTCTGACAGATCGTCGACGAGCCAGCGCAACCGCACACGGCTGTCGCGCAGGTCACGGATGATCTCGGTCGACGACGTCACGCTGATCAGATTGCCGGATCCGCGCCCGACTCGCCATCAGTGCGCGCCGTAGTCGATCACCACGTCCGTCGTGACGCCCACGTCGACGGTGACGGTGCGCTCGCGGATCGGGTCCGCGCCCCACGTCTGCACGCGCACGAGCACCTTTCCGGCGGGCGCTGTGAAGGTCGTCGCCTGGCCGCGTTCGATGCTTCCCTCCGACACGGGCACGCCGTTCACGAGCACTTCGACGGTGCCTGAGTCCTGCGAGCCCTCGTAGCGCACGCGCACCCGGCCACCCTGCACGACGCGCAGGATGAGATCGTGTCGCGCCGTGCCCTCGGCGACCTCGAGCGCCTCGAGCGTGCCCACTTTGCCGTCGCCCGTCGTCGCAGCGAGGTCGTAAGTGCCGGCATCGAGGCCGGTGAACTCGAACTCTTCGCCGGCGGGTACTTCGGCGATCGTCTGTTGGCTGTGGCCGAACTCGTCACGCAGCCCCGACAAGACCCTGCACCCGACGGGATCGCCTTTCTCGTCGACGACACGCCCGGAGAGCGACGCGCCCAAGTTCAGGCGCAACACGACGTCCGACTGTCCAGCCTGCATCTCGACGGTTTCGGAATCGGTCAGGCCCGAGTAGCTCTGCGCGTACACGCTCAGCTTGCAGTCCATGAAGGGCCCTGTCCTGAACGAGCCGTCTTCGTTCCACGTCGTGCGCATCACGCCGCCGCGCGTCATGTCCTGCGCGACGACGACGCCCTTCCCGACTTGCTTCCCCGCCGGAGCGAGGACGTGGCCCGTGACGAACAATCCACGATCGACGAGCAGATCGACCTCGGCGTCCGTCTGTGTCTCGGCGATCGCGACCACTTGCGCGAACGGTGCGAGGTCGTCGACGAGGCCTTCCGCACGCTGCTTGACGCGGCCCGGACCGATCCACCATTTGCCGGCACCGACGGCGGGGAACGTGAAGCGACCTTGTTCGTCCGTGCGCGCGGTGTGCTGAGGCGCTCCATATGCCTCGGCCTCGAAGTAGATCGCGTTCGTCATGTTCGCCTTCAGCGCCCACACCTCGCAGCGCGCGACCGGCACGCCGGCATGATCGATGACGCGTCCGCCTACGCGGCAACCCGTGCGCAAGTTCCAGAGCACGTCACGCGTCTCCCCCGGCGTCAACGTGAGCGGCGTTCCTGGTGACCACCTCGGGTTGGACTGGACCTCGACTCGAACCGGCACGTTCGCCGGCAGGTCGACGAACGTCGCGCGGCCGGCGTCATCGGTGATCCGCGTCCAATCAGGGAACGTGAATGCACTCCAGCCCAACGTCGGGTCGGGACGCCACAAGCGGAAGGGCTCGGTCTCGAGCTGAATGCGCGCATTCACCGCCGGCGCACCCTTCATGTCGAGGACAAGCGCGCGCACGGTCGCGCTGTGCCAGACCTCGATTTCGAGCGCCTTTTCAGGCACTTCGTGACCGGTGACGGGCTGAACGAAGACCATCGAATGGTCGGGGACGTCGAGTTGAACGGGCTGGCTCGTCCAGGCCGGCCCGCGCACGAAGAGGAGCCCGCTCGCGTCGGTCTTGAATCGGTGCGTCGGATCGACGGGGCTCAGGCTCGCGAAGCGCGTGTCGTGCGCACCGGCGATCGGAGTGTGCGTGTTCTGGTCGACGATGCGCATCCAGAAGACGACGTCGTTGCGCGGCGAGAGTTCGAGCGTGATCTCATCTTCGTGTAGATCCGCGAACGAGGAGATGCTGCGCACGGCGCTGCCAAGCGTCTCGTCGGGATCGTACGCACGCACGTCGACAGCCCCTTCGACATCGCGCGGATAGTCGACGCGTCCGTCCGCGCCGGTCGAGTGCTCGGACTCGAGCCACTTCGCATCTTCGTCGCTCAAGTGCTGTTCGGCGGGGCCGAGGTGCATCTCCACCCGCATGCCGGGGAGGGGAGCACGCGTCGCGGCGTCGATGACGAGGACCTTCAGTCGCTTCGCGGAAGACGAAATCGTTGTTGCGTCTGAGTGCTCGTCACGCGCTGCCTCTGAATGGACCCGCTCGCGCACGGAATCCGGTTTCGCGACCGCGTCCAGTGCGGGTTGCGGCGCGTCGACCTGCGCGATCGGCTTCGGTGCGCTGACGCGAATCGGAGCAAGCTCTGTGTTCACATGGAACATCCACAACACCCAGATCGCCGCGATGAACACGACGAGGACGATCACGAAGATCCAGCGAGGTTTCACGCAGCGCCCCCGAAGCAGCATCGCATGTCCGGGCCGCGCGAAGAACAGCTCGGAATGCAGCGGAGTTGATGATTACCCGGCTCGCACGTCGAGTGTCGTATGCACTCCTCCCGTGACATTCAGTGCGCGCCCGCCTCGAGCACGACGTCGACCGTCTCTCCCACGGCGACCGAAACTGACCGCTCGACGGTGCGGCGATCGCCTTCGACGTGGAGCGCGCGGATCTCGACCGTGCCGGCGGGAACAATGAGCTCGACGGGCATGTTGCGCATGGCCGAACTCGACTGGATCAGCGCTCCATTCTGAAGCACCTCGAGATTCACGGCGGTTTCCGGACCCGTGTGGCGCACGCGGACGCGGCCACCTTGCGCCACACGGAGGATCACGTCCTTCACAGTGGAACCCTCGGCGATGCCGACTCGCTCGAGCCGTCCGATGCGTCCGTCGTCCGTCGTCGCCGTGACGTCGAACGCGCCGGGTGACAGGCCGCGGATCACGAAGTGTCCGCGCTGATCGGTGTGCATCCCCCTTCCCTGCCGAGGAGAGGACTCACGATCGCAAACGCTCATCATTGCCGAAACGCCGACTCCGTCTTCGCCGAGAACTTGCCCCGAGAACTCGGCACCGGCGCGCAGGTGGAGGACGAGGCCCGACTCACCTGCAGTTGCAACGTGCGGCTCCGAATCGGCGTCGCGAGCGAACCTGGATGCGAAGATCGTGTACGTGCCGCGAGCCAGCGGCCCAATCACGAAGGAACCGTCCGCATCGTTCGTCCGCCCGCCGGAGTGAAGCCTTCGTTCCAGCTCGGCTGCGTGAATGCGCGCATCGATCGCCGGCGCTCCGGCAGCATCGACGACATGTCCGCGGATGTAGAGACCGCGATCGACGCGCAAGGTCACGTCGATGGAAGCCTGACCGTCCTCGATGCGCACGGGCTGCGCGAGCGGCGCGACGTCGAACGCTGGATCCGGTGACGCACGAGGATCTGCATCCGGATCGGATTTCGACGCAGCCGGTCCAATCCACCAAGTCGCCGGGTCCAGGCCGGTGCAGACGAAGCGTCCGGCCTCGTCCGTCGTGACGGTGATGACGCTGAGCGAGTGTCCGTCCAGCCTTGCATCGAAGTACATGGGTTCGCTCATGTCTTCGCGGCTCAGCCACACGTTGCGCAGTGCCACGGGATGATCGTCCTGATCGAGGAGCAGGCCACGCAACAAGCATCCGCCCGACACGGTCCACACGAGGTCGCGCACTTCGCCGGGATCGAGGACGATCTGCTCGGAGGGGGACCAAGGCCTCGGTTGAAAAACGGTTGCCTGCAACGAGATGGCCGCCGGCAAGAGAGCGATCGTCACCGTCCCCGTTGCATCGGTGTTCGAGTCGATCGTGATGGTCCCCTGGCTGACGGCATCCAGTCGGGTGAGGTGACGGGTGCGCGACTCGTTTCCCACCGATTCGAGCGTGACCTGCGCATCCGGCACGACCGCACCCGTCGCGTTGCGAACGTGCACGATCAGCGTCGCGGTGCGCGACATCGGGATGCGCCAGGCGCGCTCTGCACGCTCGTGTCCTTCTTGCGTGTCGAGGAAGACGGACGAGTAACCGAACGAGTCGAGCTGCAAGAGTCGCATCTGCGTCTTGCGACCTTCGATCCGCGCGAGCCCGTGTTCGTCGGTGTAGGAGATCGCCTGATCGATCCCCAGTTCCGCCGTGATCTTGACGTGCTCGAGTGGCGCGCCGGAGTCGAGGTCGAAGGTCTGCAACCAGCACGGCAGCTCGTCGTCGTCTTGCGGAGGGGCCGAAGGGGAAGCTGCGGGGCTCTCGTTACTCTTCGGCTCGGTTGCGAGCGGAGCACGCGACGGTGCGGACGGCGCCACAACGGCGAGGCTCGAGCGATCTTGCTCCGCGCGCGGTCCGGATCCAGTCGTGCGATCGAGCGACTCTGTCGCGCGTGACCGATCGCGCGTGATCCACACGAACAATCCGGCGACGAGCACCGCCAGCAACCCCAGCGCGAGCAGGGCCTTCGTTCTCGGCGAGCGTTGGTTCACTCGAACGATGCTAGCCGCCCATACGCGCGAGTGGTGCCTGGCGCCGATTGCCCATCGGCGCCTAGCGTGGCCCGCTCCGCTCTGTGCCGGAATGGCATCACGGTGCCAATCACCATGCCGCATCCGACTCAGTGGCCTTGTTCGCCGAACGCGAAGCGGTTGACCTTGCCCGCTTCGACCTCGACCGTGATCTGTCGCTGCTCATTCGTGTCGGTGTTTCGCTGACGCACGAGCACGCTTCCCGCGGGGGCTACGAGGTAGCAGTCGAGCTCGTACTGCTCGAACTGCCTGGCCGAGACGCGCAGTCCGTTCTGCTCCACCTGTACTTCGCACGACCAGTGAGGTTGCTCGTCGTGAACGCGCACGATGCCCGCGGGCTCGAGGCGCAGAACCAGATCCTTCACGCTCGCGCCCGACGCGACCTCCACGTTGCCGAGCACGGCCAGGTTCATGCCCGATGCCTTGGATGCCGCGAGGTCGTACATCCCGGGCTCGAGGCCGGTGAAGGAGAAGTCCCCGTTGGCTGAGGTCGCCCAAGTGCCGGCCACGGCGGGCGAAGATGCATGTACCGTCAAGAGGATCGAGGCCTGCACACCTTCTCCATTCACGTCGAGGACCCGCCCGGAGATCGTGGCACCAGCGCCCAACTGGAGCTTCAAATCGTCTGCGCCCGCATTGAGAACGATCGGCTCCGAAGGTGCATGACCGGACGTGCTCTGCGCGACGACGGTCTGCGGTCCGCTCGTCAACGGTCCGACGCTGAACGAGCCATCGGCCTTCCACGGCGCGCGCATCGACACACCGCGCGCGCGATCTTCGACGACGACGACGCCGTCGAGCAGCGCCTCGTCAGCCGGCGGAATGACATGTCCGCGTACGTACAGACCGCGAGCGGAGCGCAGTTCTACGTTCATTTCGGCGCGCGGCACGAGATCGACCATGATCGCGACCGGCGCGACGTCCGCGCGCAACGACTCGGGGTTGTAGGTCAAGAGTCCCGGACCGACCCAGAAGCGTCCGATCTCGGCGCTCGCGAAGACGAATCGTCCGGACGCGTCGGTGCGCGCGCGGCGACCCGGTTGTTCCGAAACGCCATCGAAATAGGCCGGTCGCTCGTGGCTCGTGCGCATCAACCAGATTTCGCAATCGGCTATCGGTGCGCCCGTCTGGTCGCTCAACGTCCCGCGCAACGTGACGCCACCGGCGACGACCCACTCGACGTCGCGCACCTCACCCGGTTGGAGCTTCACCTTCGCCGGAATCCGGTAGTTGAAAACGCCGGAGGTTTCTCCACGCAGCTCCACGTGGGGAGGCAGCCCCTCGACGAGCGCGAACCCCGATGCGTCCGTCATGCCTTCCGATCTCGGACCCCAGCCGTCGTCGCTCTCTTGCGTGGGCAGTGGGCGGATCATCTGGTTCGATCCCGAGTGCAACGTCACCCTGCAATCTCGCACGGGCAGACCCGCAGTGTCGACCACGTGGATGCGCAAGCTCGCGCTGCGCGGCGTTGAGATGCGCAGCGCCTTGTCGGCGGTTTCGTGGCCCTTTTCGGGCGTGACCCAGACCGTCGCGTGCTCGGGCACCCTCAACTTCGGAGCGTGCGTCGTCCACTCGGGTCCGGAGGAGAGCAGCAAGCCGTCCGCGTTGCTGCCCACTTGCTTTGTGCCGTCGTACAGGAAGCGCATGTAGGACGGAATGCCGCCGGGTGTCGGCAAGCTCATGTCGATCGCCACGCTGTCGTTCACGCCCGCGATCGGATCGCCGGTTTCCTCGTCGACGATTCGCATCCAGAGCACGAAATCTTTGTCGGGTGAGAGTTCGAGCACGAGGTTGTGATCGGCCGTGTAGCCGGGATTGATCTCGACGCTCGCGCTGCCGAGGTGACCAGCGGGATCCCAGGCGGCGACGAGCGCCCGGTCGGACCACGGATCACCATTCAACTTGGCGCGTCCACGGGCGTCGGTGTGTTCGATGGGGCCGGCCCAGTGCCTCAAGTTGCTGAACGCGCTCATTTCTTGCGGACCCCGTTGCATCTGAACGCCCATGCCGGCCAATGGTGCTCGCGTCGCGTGATCGATGACGAGGATGCTGATTTGATCGCGTGAAACCTGGGTCGGCGCATCGACGCTCGCGTCCGGAACGACTTGCGCAACTTGCTCCGCGGGCGCGCGCGAGAGCGCTAGGGGATCCGCACCGATATCCAGGCTCGCAGGCGCCGCGAGGTTGGATGCGTGCTCGATCGTCGACGGTTCGACACGCGTCGGCTCGGTCGCCGTCGGTCGCAAGGCCCACCACGTGAGTGCGCCGACGGCCATTCCGGAGCCCAGAATCGTTCGTCGCAAGCCGCGTGAGTTCATGCTCTTCCCCAGGTACCTGCGCGGCCTACGCGGGATCGTCGAATCGCGCGAGCGCGAAGTCAGGAGACGCGGCGAATTTCACTTCGCCCCCTTTTCGAACTCCACTTCGACGACCGTATCGGGACCCACTTCGACCGACTTCTCCGCCGTGCGCACGAACTTGCCCAACGCTTCGTTGTAGTAATGCACGCGCACGACGACGGTCCCGAGCGGCGACGGCCATTCCCCAGACTTGCCGAGTTCTACGTACTCGCCTGAGACCTGCACGCCATTCCGCACGACGTTGATCAGCGCGTACTTCTCCGGACCCTCATGCCGCGCGCGCACTCGTCCCCCCGGAGACACACGAATCACGAGGTCTTTCGCCGCTCCGCCCGCCGTGATCGCGAGCGGTTCGATGTAACCGATCCAACCGTTGCTGGTCATGGCAGACAGGTCGTACGTGCCCGCATCGAGACCGCTGAGCGAGAACGCTCCGTCGTTCGCGACCGAGAGCATGCTCGTGCCGGACTCCCCAGCGAATCGGTTCGCGATGTGCACCTCGCCCGCAACCCCATTGCCGTCCTCGCCGACGACACGACCCGAGATGGAAACACCCTTCTTCCATTGCAACACGACGTCGTCCATGCCGGGTCTCACCGTGACCGAATCGGAGCGTGCGTCGTCGCCAAAACCGGTCGCAGCCACCTCGTAGCTGCCATCCATCAGGGGGCCGATGGTGAATGCTCCGTCGCCTGGGCTCTGGCTGGTTTCTCCTTGGAGCCTGAGTGTTCTTTCGTACGCGCTCACGAACACGGTCTTGGCCGGTTTCCCCGAGGAGTCGAGCACATGACCGCGGATGAAGAGTCCGCGATCCACGCGCAAGTTCACTTCGACCGCGCGCTGTCCCTCGGCGATCTCGACGAGCTGCGCCAATGGGGCTACGTCGTCAGCACGTGTCTCCTCTTCGAGCCCCTTCGCTGCCGGGCCGACCGACCAGGAACCCGAGCTGACCCCCGTGATCTCGAAACGCCCAGTTGCATCGGTGAAGCACTTGAGCGTGCTCTGCTCGGAGTAGGCACGAAAAAGCGTTGCGGTGCCCACTTGGGCCTTGCGCAACCAGATCGCCTGGTTTGTGACGGGACGCCCGGCTTGATCGGTGAGCGAACCGGTCACTTCGCATCCTTGCGTGATCGTCCATTCGACGTCGCGTACCTCGCCGATGGCGAGCCGGATCGGCTCGGCGGGCTTCCATTTGCACGGACCGCGCACGTCGGCGTCGAGTGAAACGTTCGGCGGAAGCTGTTCGAGGGTCAGATGGCCGGACCCGTCCGTGATCCCGAACCAATGAGAGTTGACGGTCGACCCGAAAGCTCCGAACTGACGGACTGCGTCGAGATCGTAGCCATTCGCCGTGAGCCCGACCTCGGCCTTCACGACCGCGCTGCCTCCGGCCCAGATCGCATGCACGCGCAACGTCGCACTGCGCGGCAACGGGACGAGGAGCGCGGTCGACCCCCGCTCGTGACCGGATTCCGTCCAGACGTGCAGACTCGCATGACCCTCGGATTCGAAGCTCATCGCCGCTTGCTGCCATGAACATGCCTCGATTCTCGCCAGACCTCGTGCGTCGCTCGTCGCGGGCGGGACCGCACAGACTCCGAGCTCGGTCTTCACCTTCACGTTGGACAGAGGGTCCCCGGTCTCGGCATCCACCAGCTTGATCCAGAACGGCATGTCGAGGCCAGAGCTGAGCTCGACCGTCACGTCGTACTCCGTGTTCTCGGCGAGCAGCGGGATCTCGGGTGTCGCGTAGCTCGAGTGTCCTCCGGGGCCGCGCACGACGAGGTTCGACTTCACGTTTGCCGGCGTCACGATCTCGACGCGCCCGTTCGCGTCGGTGACGAGGATCTCGAAGGGTTGGCCGCGCGAGCGCTGGGTTTTCTCGAGGCCGTGGTCGCCGAAGTTCGGTGCGTCGCACATGGAGTAGACCTCCATGTTCGTCAGCGCTGCGCGAGTCGCTTTGTCGACGACGAGGACTTTCACGAGCGCACTTCCGACTGGAATCGAAACCGCTGTCGACTCAGCCAGTGCAGGCGGGGAAGGGGAGACAACTGCTGCGCGGCGGATTTCGGGCTGCGCAGTCGGCTTCGACAACAGGTCGTCCGCGTCCGCGCTCCTCGAAGCATCGGCGGTCCGTGTGACACCCGGCGCTGTCGTGCTTCCGTCGCGCGAAACGAACCACATCGCGAGCACGCACACGAATCCCAGGCCAACGAGCGGGACGAGAAGGCGTTTGGGCACGAGCAATCTCCCGCTGCATCTTACACGCAATTACGTCGCGAGTTGCTGCGAGATCGAGCGCGCGTTTCCGCACGTATTTCGGGCTCAGTGCGCGTCCTTCTCGAACACGACGTCGACGGTTTCACCCGCTTTCACTTCGACCGTGCGTTCGACCGTGCGCTTCTCCGCTTCGTAGTAGCTCGCTTGCACGATCACGGTCCCCGCGGGCGCCACGAATTCATGGCTCGTGCCGCGCTCGACGCCGTCCATGTCGACCGTGATGACATTCACGAATACGGTGACGTTGATGTAGTGATCCGGGCCTTCGTGTCGGACACGAACCTGTCCACCCCGGATCAGATGGACGTCGAGCCCCGTCCGTGATTCACCGATGCCTACCTTGACACCTTCGAGCAAGGCGAACGCTCCGCCAGAACCGCGCGCGGAGATGTCGTACGTGCCGGCTTCGAGGCCACTTATCTGGAACGTCCCGTCGTTGTGCGTGTTGACGCCGTGCACGCTTTGCCACTCATCATTCCTCATCCTCACGCGGACATCGGTTTGAACGAGTTCGCCCGAGGTGCCGGTCACGGTGCCGGACAAAGAGGCTCCTTCTCGTAATCGCAACACGACGTTCGACGTGCCCGAGTCGGCTTCGACGGGTTCCGAAACCGCGTTGCTGCCATCGCCGAGCGCAGTGAGCACGTAGTGCCCGGCCTTGAGCGGTCCGAGCGCGAACGAACCCTCCTGCGAAGAGACCCGAGCGCGGGTGGACAGGCTGTTCGTCGGGTCGACGCACCAAATGGAGCCGTCCTTGGTCGGTTCACCCTTCGCATTCAGGAGCGCGCCGCGGATGAAGAGCCCGCGATCCACACGGACCGTCACGTCGAGATCCCTCTGACCGTCTGAGATCTCGATGACTTGCGCGATGGCGGCGACGTCGTCGTCAGCGATCTTCTTGCCGTCCTGCGGTGCGCTCGGGCCCAACCGCCACATGCCGGTGCTGACGTCATCGAAACGGAAGCGGCCTTGCTCGTCGGTCTTCGCGCTGCGTGATTCGCTGTTCGGGTTCGTGTCGAAGTAGACGGTGAGCTTGCGCTCGGTCTTGCTCAGCCACATCTCGCGCGGTTTCACGGGCACATTCGACTGATCGAGCACGATGCCGTGCACGTTGCAACCCACTCCGAGCTTCCACTCGAGCGCGCGCGTCTCGCCTGGCTCGAGCATGAGCTTGTCGGGAGCAATCCACTTCGTCGGGCTGATGAGGCCCGCGTTGATCGGGACGTGCGGAGGAATGCAGGTGATCGTGGCATGGCCCGAAGGATCCGTGACGCCCTGCCAGTGCAGATCACCCGTGTGGAAAGACCTGATCGAGTTGGCGCTCTTGATGGTCTCGGCGTAGCCGCCGGTCACGAGATCGACTTTCGCACCGACGATTGCCTGACCGGATGCGTCGACTACGTGCACGTTCACGTTCGCACAATTGGCAAGCGTCACGACGAAGGGCGAGCTCGACTCGGCGTGGCCAGGTTCGGACTTGAGGTAAGTGCCCGCATACGCATCGGCGTCGACCTGCAGGAATTCCGGCGCCAACGTGCGACCCGGCCAAAGGGCGAGCCCTTGTGCATCGCTCGTGACCTTCGACTCGCCGCCCTTGCCGGTGCTCACGTGCACGCCCGCGATCGGCGCATGGCTCGTTTCGTCGACGAACTTCATCCAGAAGGGCATCTCGTCACCTGTCGCGAGCTCGACGACGACCTCGTGGACGTCCCACGGTGTCAGCGCGGGAATGTCTGCCCTTTCAGAGCCCGCACCGTGCTTCGTTCCGTTCGCGTTCACGATCGAGGACACGTTCGGCGGCATCTCGATCTCGACGCGACCCTCGGCATCGGTGTGAAGCGTCTCGAAGGGCTTGCCGTGCGAACGCGTCGTCTCGTCGAAGGTCCGACCGCCCGACCCTGTGTCGTAGATCGCGTACACGTCGATGTCCGGCAGCGGCACGCGAGTCGTCTTGTTGAGGACGAGCACTTTCACGAGCGCGAAGTCGGTCGCGGCGTGCGCTTCGTTCGCGGGAGCGGGCTGAGCGCTCTCACGCACCGGGCTCGCGGCGGCGACAGACTCCAGTGGCGTCGCGTCGACGTTGTTCTCCACGATCGGCGCGGGCGTCGGCGCGACGGGAGCGGGCTGCGATCCGCGCGGTCGCAACATCCACAACAGTCCGGCGATCAGCACCGTCAACATGACGATGCCCAACGTGCGCAGCTTCATCGGCTCTCCTCTCGAGCAGTCTCCCTCTGCATCCTACACGCAAGCCCACAGCGGATTGCCGCCGGAACGAGCGCGCGGCTTCACGCGCATCCTCCGCTCAGTGCGCGTCCTTCTCGAACTTCACGTCAACGGTCTGACCCGCTTTCACCTCGACCGTGCGCTGCGCTAGCCTCAACTCTCCCTCGTGGTAGGCCGCCTGCACGATCACGCTTCCCGCAGGTGCCGCGAACTCCTGGCTCGCGCCGCGTTCGAGCCCTTCGAGGTCGACGACGATCCCGTGAGTGATGATCTCGATGTTCGCGTACCGCTCGGGACCGTCGTGACGCACGCGAACATGACCCCCAGGCTGCAGTCGGATCTTCAAGTTGGTCAGCGAATCGCCGGTCTTCAACTCCACTCCTTCCAAAAGCCCGACAGCGCCCTCGGTCGAGCTCGCAGCGATGTCGTACACGCCGGCGAGCAGCCCCTGCGCTTCGAACGTTCCATCCTTCTTGCACGGGACGCCATGCACACCGAACGTTTTCGAATCGCGTTGCGTCATCCACATCTTGGCGGGCACCGGGCTGTCATCCACGCCGATCACGCGTCCTGACAGCGAGGCTCCGGCGCGCATGCGCAGTTCGACGTTCTCTGCGCCCGCGTCAGCTTCCACAGGCAACGACTCGGCCTCGGCCGAAAAGCCGGAGCTTCCCACGAGCCTGTAGTGACCGGCCGACAGCGGCCCGACTGTGAACTCGCTCTTGCCGCCCATCAGGCTCGCGCTCTCGTAGATGTGCTGCGACATCTCGACCGCCGCGACCATGCCCGCAGACGGCGGATTGCCCTTCGAATCGAGTAGATGCCCGCGAATGAAAAGTCCGCGGTCGACATGAAGGGTCACGTCGACATCGGACTGTCCATCTGCGACTTCCACGACCTCAGCCATCGAAGTTACGTCATCCGCACTCAGCGGTGTTCCCGGCGGGTGAACGCTCGGACCGACCCACCAGATGCCGGGCTCGACGCCGTCGAAGTGGAAGCGACCCTGCGCGTCGCTCTTGCCCGTGACCGTCGGATCGCTCGAGTAGGACTGAAGTGACGCGCGAACTTTCTTGTCCGCTCTCCGCAACCACATCTCGTGGTCCGTCACCGGCTTCTCGTTCTGATCGAGCACGAGGCCGTGGACGTCGCATCCGTTCGAGAGCTTCCACTCGACCCTGCGCGTTTCGCCCGGCTCGAGGACGAGGTGATCGTCACTGCTCCACTTCTTCGGGCGTGTGATGCGCGTTTGCAGCGGAACACGCGGAGGCAATGCGCTGATCGTCACGGTGCCGCTTGAATCCGTGTCACCACGCCACGTCACGTCGCCGGCGTCGAACTGGCTCGCGCCACCGCCGCGCAGGCACAGGTTGTATCCCGGCGTCGTGAGCTCGACGTGAGCCTGCGAAACCGCGGCGCCAGCGCCGTCGACGACGTGTACGCGCAACGTCGCGCCGAGTGGAACGCCAACGACCTGCGCGTCTTGCATCTCGCCGTGTCCTGGTTGTGGCTGGACGAACAGCGGAGCGCGTTGCGGCGCACGGATGCACAGATCGGACATCCACCATGTTCGCCCTTCGAACAACACGAGCCCTCGAGCGTCGGTGGTGAGAGTCTGCGGCGGCTTCCTAAGCATCTCGGCGATCACGTGAACGCCAGCCAAGGGTGCCTGCGTCGCTTCGTCGACGACCTGCATCCAGAAGGGCATGTCCATCGTCGTCGGCAACTGCAGCGTGACCTCGTGCACGTCGCCGGCCTTCAACGGCGGGATCTTGGCGCGATCGAAACCGAAGTCCTGCTTCATGCCGGTCGCAGTGACGGTCGCTTCGGCACCGGGTGGGATTTCGATCTCGACGTGTCCGTTCTCATCAGTATCGAGCAGTTCGAAGGGCACGCCGTGCGAACGATGGGTGTCCTCGATCGTGCTGCTGTTCAGCTTGTCCCGAACGGCCTCGCAGATGCAGTCGACGTCGATGCCCGGCATCGGAGCTTGCGTCGCCTTGTTCACGACGAGCACCTTGATCAGCGCGAAGTCGGCAGTCGTGTGTCTTTCGGCGACGGCAGAAGTCTGAGCGCGTTCGCGCGCGGGGTTCGCGGCGACGGTCGGGTCCAATGGCGCCGCATCGACCTGCTTCTCCACGATCGGCGTGGGGGTCGGCGCGACGGGTGCGGGCTGTGATCCGCGGGGTCGCAACGTCCACAACAGTCCGGCGATCAGCAGGATCAACGTGACGATCCCCAATGTGCGTAGCTTCATCGGATCTCCTCGCGCGCGACCCTATCCACGCGCGGACCGCCGGTTGTCAACTGATTGAAACGCCGATCAGCCGGCCGATTCCGAAAGTCGCGGCACCCGCAGCGGCCCCGATCAAGAGCATGCGCAATCCGCCGAACACGGCACTCTTGCCGGAGAAAAGCGCCAAAGCTGCACCCACCGCGAACAATCCGACGGCCGACAGTCCACATGCAATCCACACAGCATGTCCGACGCCATGAAGGAGGAAGGGCACGAGAGGAATCAACGCTCCGAAGCTGAACGCGAAGAACGACGAAATCGACGCTCCCCACGGCGAGCCGAGGTCGTCGGGGTTCAGGCCGAGCTCCTCGCGCGCGAGCGTGTCGAGCATCGTCTCCTTGTCCTTCAAGAGTGTGCGCGACAGCTCGCGCGCCTGCACCAGCGGCACGCCGCGGCCGTGGTAGATCAGCGCCAGCTCTTCGGCCTCCTCGTCGGGATAACGCTCGAGCTCCTCGCGCTCTTCGCCGATCTGGTGCTCGAACAATTCGCGCTGCGAACGCATCGAGATGTACTCGCCCGCGGCCATCGAGAACGCGCCCGCGAGCAAACCCGCGATCCCGGTGAGCAGCACGGTCGACGCCGAACCTTCGGCGCCCGTCATGCCCAGGATCAAGCTCGTGTTCGACACGAGGCCGTCGTTCACGCCGAACACCGCGGCGCGCAACACGCCGCCGGTGCCACCGCGCTTGTGCCGCGCACCGATGCCATCGGCGGACACCGGCATCGGATGACCTTCCGGCGAAAGCTTGCCGCGGTAGGCCGACAGCCCGCGCACCTTGAGTGCGGCGAGCAGCGGACGCGCGCGCGGGATCCCGACGCGTCGCGTGATCGCGACGACGACGATCGCGCGCAGGCTCGGCGTGAACGCGGGCGTGTCGGCGCCGGACTTCTTGACGTCGCCGCGCAGGATCGCGGCCTGTTCCTCGGCCGACTGCGAGAGCGATTCGAACATGCTCGAGTGCGCGTGATCCTTCTCGATCTGCGCGAGGACCCGATAGAGCCAAGCCGACTGCTTCTCCGTGTGCCAGCGCTGGACTGCAGTCATTGCGCGGGAATGGTGCGAAGTGGAGCGGCTCCGGTCCAATGCTGCTTTCGAGACCGCACGGTCAACGTCCGCGCAGAAGCCGCCACCAATTGTGCGGGCGCGTCACCAGGCTCTTGTACGTGCGCCGGCCCAGGTAGACGTCGGCCATCGCTTCGCACAGGTGCGTGCCGGCGTGGTCGAAGAGGAAGCGCGCGAAGCCGGGACGACGGTAGAGGACGTGTGCAACGAGGCGCGCGACGCGCAATTCGGAGAGGATCGAGCGGTTGAGGTCGCTCGCATAGGCACGCTCGACGTCATGCGAGCTTGGTTCGTGGAGGATCGCGCGTGCAGCGAGTGCACCGCTGTGCATCGCGATCGAAATGCCCTCGGCCGTCACGGGATCGGCGAGGCCGGCTGCGTCGCCGACGAGCAGCACGCGATCGCGCGTGAAGCCGTCCCTGCGCGGAGCGATCGGGATGACGTAGCCATCCGCTTCGAACGGCTCGACCGCGTGCACTCCGGCCGCGTCGAGGTAGCGGTCGAGGCGCGCGCGCAAGCCGGACTGTCCGCGTCGCATCGAGAGCACGCCGCACGAGAGGTGGTTGTTCTTGCCGAAGACCCAGCCGTATCCGCCCTCGACCACGCCGCCGAAGTCGAAGATCGCGGACTCGGAGTGTCGCTCGAACGCCGGCTCGTCGACGCGCACTTCGGCTTCGAGCGCGGGGATCGTCGCGAGCGGTTCGTTCCAGCCCGCGAGCTTCGCACAACGCCCGGTCGCACCATCCGCGGCGATCACGATGCCCGCGCGAATGGTTCCTTGGTTCGTTTCGAGCTCGACATGGTCAGTGGCGCGCGTGATGGAGCGGACTTCGCGCGAGAAAAATGCCTGCGCGCCGGACCGAACGGCCGCGTCGGCAAGCATTTGATCCAGCTCGGCGCGCATCGTCATCGCGACGACGGTCGTGTCGCGCTTCACCTCGAAGCGTCGGTCGCGGTCGAGGAAGCGAAGGTCGATGCGCCGGCAATCGCGCTGCACGGGAAGCAGGATGTCGGCCGGCACGTGCTCGAGCGCGCGATGCACGACGCCGCCGCCGCACACCTTGACGCGCGGAAAGTGCGCCTTGTCGATCAAGGCCACGTGCTTGCCGGCGCGCGCGAGGTGCAACGCCGCGATCGAACCGGCGGGTCCGGCGCCGACGACGGCGACTTCGAACGTGGTCATCGCGACAACGACTCCGGCAGGTTGCGACCGAGCGCGACGAGCTCGAGCGGCTCGCCCTTCGACAGGTTGAAGCCCTGCGCCGAAGCGATCTCGGTCCAGCGCGATGCCGGCAATACGTCGCGCAACGCGTCGAGACGCTCGCGCGGGATCACGAGGACGCCCGGCGTGTCGGCATTCGCGTACGCGCGCAACGCGTCTTCGTCGGCCAGATCCTGGATCGGCGGGCGGTCGAGGTAGAAGTCGAGGCTGGGCTCGACGAACTTGAAGCGCGCGACGGGAACGCTGACGCCCGTGTGCTCGCGGATTGCCGCCGCGATCTCGGGCGCGACCTTCGTGTGCTCGACGACGGGCAACAAGAGCGTCGCTGTCGCCAACCAGAACACCGCCAAACCGCCGACGAGCACGTACGCACTGCGTCGATAGCGACCACGAACATGGTCGACGATGGCGAGCGTGAACGTGGTCGCCAACAGGACGGTCAGCACGATCCCACCGGTACGAACGCCCTCGAGCTTTATGAAGAACGGCGCGACCGCGAAGCCGGCGACGAGCACGAACGCGACGAACGTGAAGTACCACGCGCCGTGACGAAGCATGAGCCGGCCGGTCGAGTCCAGCTCACCGCGCTCGGCGAGCGTGACGACCGCCGCGCACGCGATCGCGAGACCGGGCCACATCGGGAGCACGTAGTGGGGGAGCTTCGTCGACACGACCGTCATCAACAAGAAGCACGGCACGATCCACGCGACGACGATGGTGTTCGACTTTCGGTCGCCGAGCTTCCCACGGCAGAACATCGAAAGCGCCGGCGGAAGGAACAGGAAGCCCGGCAAGAATCCGACGACGATGACGGGCAGGTAGTACGGCAACGAGGCGAACCATCGGCCGCCGTGGCTCTCGAGTGGGGTCGCGATGCGCTCGAGCACGTCGTGTCCGAGGCCGCGTCGCAGGAACTCGCCGCCGGTCGCGCTATCGGCGGGGATGCCCCAAGCGAGGAATGCGCCGATCGCAATGAGCGATGCGATCGTGGTGCCGACGACGAAACGCTTGTCGAGCGCGCGCTCCTTGCGCAACAGCCACATCGCGAGTGCCGCGGAGAGCAACGGCACGCCGAGGCCGACCGGTCCCTTCGCCAGCAATCCGCCCGCGAGCGCGACCGACATCCAGACTGCATGCGTGATTCGGAAGCCGTCGGTGATCGAGAACGCGAGGCTCGTCAGCGCGCCCGTGATGCACAAGAGCAGGAGTGCGTCGGTGGTCGCGAAGGTCCCCTCGAACAACGTGAGCGGCGCGATGCCAAGAAAGAGCATTGCGAGCCATCCGGTGCGTGCGCCGAAGAGCCTGCGCGCGACGAAGAACGCGAGAAATGCCGACGCTGACAGGAATACGGGGGACCACGCACGCGCGCTCCATGCCGAAGCGCCGAACCAATTCATCGGGAGCGTCATCAGCCAGTAGACGAGGATCGGCTTGTCCGGGCGCAGCGTTCCGTTGAACGTCGGATAGAGCCAGTTGCCGCTGTGCAGCATTTCGACGGTCGCTTGCGCAAAGCGCGGCTCGTCACGATCGAAGAGCGTCGAACCGGACGCGATGAACCACCCGAGCAAGCAGATCGCGAGCGCGATGAGCAACGCGATGCGCGTCGATCGCGCGCGTTCGCCGTCCGTGCGAGTTGCGAGTGTGTCGGACATGGTCGGCGCAGATTGCACGCGGATCGGGGCTGCTTCTCAAGCGTGACGTGGACGGTTGACGCACGCGCAGTCCAAGCACCGCGATTTGTCTGCCCAATCAAAGCACGCGGCTCGACGGCTCAACTGCTCGCCGCGAGACCGTGATCAACCGCCGCGTGTGTGCATCTCGAGGTGCGGATCGGAGCGCAGTGTGTCCGGCCCGGCGAGGGCACCGCGCTCGTGCTGTGCGAGCCGCAGTTCCGCGCCGCGGTCGTCGCGTTGTCGCCAGCGCGTCGTCAGCAACTCCGCGAGCAACTCGGTCGAGACGCCCGCGCGCAGAGGCGTGCGCAGGTCCATGCCGCGCGCCGCGTACAAGCACGCGAACCAATGACCGTCGGCAGTCAACCTGCTGCGGTCGCACGCGCGGCAGAAGGGCGCCGTCGTCGAAGCAATGATGCCGAACACGGTGCCGTCGGCGAGCAGGAACCGCTCTGCGGGCGCGCTCGAGTGCTCGACGAGCGGTGTCACGGGGCCGAACGCGCTTTCGATGGTCGTCAGCATCTCTGCGCGCGACACGACGTCCTTCATCGACCACTGCGTCGCGCCGCCGACGTCCATGTACTCGATGAAGCGCACTTCGGCCTCGACCCCTTGCGCGAACCGGATCAGGTCGACGAGCTCGTCGTCGTTGATGCCGCGCAGCACGACCGTGTCGATCTTCGTGCCGTGGAAGCCCGCGTGCGCCGCCGCTTCGATGCCGGCGAGCACCTTCTCGTGCCCGTCGCGACGCGTGAGCACCTTGAAGCGCCCCGATTGCAACGTGTCGAGGCTCACCGTGAGACGGTGCAGGCCCGCCTCCTTCAACGCGCGCGCCTGGTCAGCGAGCAACAGCCCGTTCGTCGTGAGCGCCAAGTCACGAATCGCCGGCTTCTTCGCGATCAGCGCGACGAGCTGGTCGAGATCGCGCCGCATCAACGGCTCGCCGCCCGTGAGCCGCACCTTGTCGACGCCGACGAGCACGAATGCATCGACGAGTCGCGACGCCTCCTCGAACGTCAGGATGTCCTTGCGCGGCAGCCACACGTACTCCTCCTCCGGCATGCAATAAGCACAGCGCAGGTTGCACTTGTCGGTGACCGAGATGCGCA
>JBBQNP010000008.1:0-59591 GCA_038330085.1 Planctomycetota bacterium
GCGATGGACTCCTTGTTGTCCTGGCCGACGATTCGGACCCGCCCTTCGGGGACGCGATCGATCACCAGCTTTGCCCCGGCGAGCTTGCGGATGTGTGCGGTCCACCTTGCGCCGTTGGTCGCATCCAACGTGAGCACGAGCTCGCCGGCTGTCGGCGGCGACAACTCCAGCTTGCCCGTCGCGAGGTCGAGCGACCAACTCTTCGCGCCGCGATCGAGGTCGAGATCCTGCCCGATCGTCTCCGTGCGCTCCGCCGACATCGACGACGTCAGCTCGAGGTGATGGGGCCCGACTCCGTCCGCCGTCAACCGAAACGTCCCATCCGCATCGATGGCGACCGCCGGATCACGCACACGTTTGGAGCCCTTGCTCTCGAGGAACACCGACCACGTCTGCATGTCGACACCCTGGATCGCGATGCGACCGGCGAGCGTCGGCAGCGCGAACGCGCGAGCGTCGAGCTCGAGGTGCGCTGTCTTTCCCTCGACGATTTCGATCTCGCGCACAGCCGTGTCCACGGGCACGTCGGTCCGCAACTCAGTGCCCTCCGTGCAATCGCGGCGCGTCAACTTCGCCTTCCACATTCCAGGCGTCAGATCGTGCAGACGAAATGCACCGTCGGCTTCGATGCGCGTGCTCGCACCGTCCGGTGCGCCCCTCGACATCGTGACGTAGGGCGCGCCGCTGAAGTCACCCGTCACGCGTCCTTCGACCGCGCCACCGTGCGTCAACGCGATCTCGAGACCTTCCTTGCCCTGCGTCGGACCCAGCTCGAGAGGCTCCGACTCCCACGTCGCAAGCCCCGCATGTCGCACGAAGATCACCCAGGTGCCGGCATTCTTGACGTTGAACACGAACTTGCCGTCTGCACCGGTAGATGCCATGACCTCGTGGTCTTGCTGGAAGCGCATCGGGATGCCGTTCCACGTGACGTGAGAATCGGCGGGCAGCACGCGACATGCATTGATCCACGCACCGTCGCAAGGTTGTCCCGCGCACGTGACGCGACCGCTCACGCGTGCTTGACGAACGAGCACGACCTCGAGCTCCGTCGGCAAGGTTCCCGGTTGGAATGGCCCGAGCGTCTTCTCGTCGAACCCCGCGCCGCCGACGACGAGCTTGCACGGTTTGGCCAGCAGGCGAACGCTGCGATCCGGACCTGGAACTCTGGTCGCCTCTCCGGTGCCCGACAGATCGTAGATGCCCAGCCGCACGGGCTCGTCGACGATGCCGGTGCTGTCCTTGACGACGACGCGCGTCGACGGGATCGCGTGCAGTCGCAAGACGAGATCGCGGGTTCCGGGTTTCACGTCGCGCACGAGGACCTGACCGCGATCCGGATAGTCCTTCGCGAAGCCTTTGTCCGACTTGGGCCGAGGCCCGATCGCGTAGACGTCGACGACCGGAGTGGTGAGGTCCTCGATCACGAACTCGCCCTTCTCGTTCGTGGAAACACCCAACCAGAACTCGCTTCCCGAATCCGTGAAGGTGTATTCGACCTCGGATCGGGGAGCCGGTGATCCGTCCAGCCCGATCACGACGCCGCGGATGGCGTGCGTGTTCTCCTGCAGCGCAAGGTCGTCGAGCGTCGTCGTCTGGCCGGCCTTCACTTCGAACGGATCGCTGACAAAGTTCACGCGGCCCGTCGACTTGGTCCACACGCAGTACGGTCCCGTCGGCATCGCTTGAAACGCGAAAGAGCCGTCCGTCGCTGACTTCGTCGTGCTGACGGGCCGTTTCGCGGATAGACCGTGCGCCGGGATTCCGTCGCGCTCCGCGAGGGTCAGGTCGGAGCGGAAGAGCATGATTTCTGCCCCTGCGACGGGGACGCCGTTCGCGTCCACCGTCCGGCCCGCGATCTCTCCGCCATCGGCGAGGTGCACGTCGCCGAGAGAAAACGTGCCTTCCGCTTTGACGTCGACGCGCACGACCTGCGCGGCCTTCGCCGGAGCGCTGAGCTCGAGATCGTGCGACCACGTGTCCGGCGCAGCGAGCACGGAACGGCCGCGGTTGCGGGCGGCGTCCGACTTCTTGAGGGACATGCGGATGCGCCCGTCCTCGGCGCTCTTGGCCGTGGGGGCCACGTCGCGACCTGTGCCGTCGCGTTGCACGTTGTCGATGCACGTCATCACGGCGCCGGAGATCGGCGTGCCGAGCGCGTCGAGCACGCGCACTTCGACATAGGCGGTGTAGTCCTGCTTTGCAGCGGGCGCCGCGGTCGGCGCGCTCTGCGGCAGGACCTCGCGCGCGGGCTGCACGTTGTCGACCTTCGTGAGCGGCTGCGACTTCGAAGCAAGCGGCGCATCGAGCTGGTCGTGAGCCTGCGACGCGTCAGCCACACGTGACGGCTCAGCGTTCGTCGATGTTTTCAAGACGAACCAGGTTCCGACGGATGCCGCGATCACGATCGACGCCGCGACCATGACCTTGATCCACGTGCTCATGAGGATGACTCCGGTTGCTGCACCTGCTGCGACGGTTCCCGTCGTCAGCCCGACGTCGGCGCGGTGCGCCAAGGGAAGGAGGATCGCCGACCACGCTCGCCGATCGCCGTCGTGGCGAGCGTCGAGCCGCAGCTTGAGCTCGTCGATCGCCTGCTTCATGCGCCAGCGCACAGTGCCTTCCGCGACGCCGTCTTCGCGCGCGATCTCGACCGACGTCTTCGCGTGGAAGTAGTGGCGCACGAGCGTCGATCGCGACGGCTCGTCGAGCGACTCGACCGCGTCGGTCAACACGCGCTGCATCTCGAGCGAACCTGCCGTCTCGTCGGAGCCGGGCTCGTGACGCTCGACGAAGCGCGCCGCCTCGCGTGCCACACGGCGCTGTTCACCTCGATGCCGACTGTTCGCGATATTGCGCACGACGCGCGCGAGCCAGGGCGCGATCGGCTGGTCGCTGCGCGGCGGCTTGCGCATCGCCGCGATCCACGTGTCCTGCACGTGATCGTCCGCGGTGGCGGCGCCGGCGCCGAGCGACCGCGCCAGTCGACGCAGCCAAGCCGCATGAGCCAGGAGCTCCTCCGCGCTCGCGTGGCGCGGATCGGGCAGGGATGACTCGTGCGTGCTCATGTCCGGAGAGACTCACACCGCCGAGGCGGGTGGCGTTGGCGAGATTCTCCGGGAAAGTGGGCGGGGACCAGGCGAATCTGAATCGCCTGAGTGCGTGACCTTGTTTCATCTCTGCCACCGAGACGACGGCCATCATCGCAGCGTCGGCGAAAACCAGAGAAAATCCAGGCACGAAACGTACGTCGGGCAGCTGGCGACCTCAGCCGTCGAGGGCCTTCGAGCGCACTTCCGCCATCGCCCATTCCCATGCTTCCGGCGCCTTCTGCTCGCGAGCGCGCGTGTACATCGTTCGCGCGGCATCGCGTTCACCCGCGAGCTCGTGCCGCAAGCCGGCATAGAACGCGGCCTCGCACACGAGGAAGTCCTTGGGCGCACCGCGCGCGACGCGGCCCTCCGTCTCGATCCGCGCGCGCTCGACGAGCTGATCGTCCGTGCCTTCGCCCAGCAGGAAAGCGACGAGCTGCTCCTCCCATGGATCGTCGATGCGGGATTCCAGGAGCCAGCCGCGCAACGTGGCATCCGCGGCCGCACGATTGTGGTTCTGCATCCACGTCCAGATGCGCGCGTAGGTTTCCTCGTGCGCCTTCATGTCACAGGCCTTCGCGAGCTCCGCGACCGATCGGGTCGGATCGCCGCGTGTCGCCGCCAGAAAACCGAGGTGCGCGTGCGCGCTGCCGTTCGACTCATCGTTGCGCACGATCTCGTCGAGCGCTTCCTCGCACGCGTCGAGGTGACCCTGTGCCTGCTCGACCTTCGCCAGCTCCGAGAGAGCCCACGTGTCGTTCGCTTGCAACTCGAGCCCGTGACGCAGATCGGCAGCGCTGCCCGCGTAGTCGCCGACGAGCTTGCGCGTGAAACCGCGCCAGAACCAGGCCTTCACGAACTTCGGATCGAGCTCGATCGAACGCGTGTACCCCGCGATCGCTTCGTCGTAGCGACCGAGGTTGTGGTTCGCCATCCCGCGCGCGTAGTGCGACCACGCATACTCCGGATCGAGCTCGATCGCGCGGTCGTAGTCCTTCAACGCTTCGGCCGGCACTCCGAGCACGTTGAGGCAATGACCGCGCCAGTTGAACGCCATCGAAAGCGTCGGGTCGAGCTCGATGGCGCGCGTCAGGTCCGCGATCGCGCCGGCAGGATCTTCTGCGTGCACCTTCGCGAGGCCTTGCTCGAGAGCTTCCTGTGCAGGGCCCTGCGGCTGTGCCGTGGCGAATCGTTGCGCGTAGGCACGTAGTGCATCGTGCGGGGGAACGTCCGAATGACACGCGCTGCTGAGCGCGAGCAACGCGACGCCAAGCCTCTTCATCCCGCGCTCACTTCGCCGGCTTCAGCAACTGCGCGTATGTGCGTTCGGGCGGCGAGGCTTTTTCGACGGGCAACCCCGCGGCAACCCAACCTGGAATCGCGCGCCCCATTTCGTCGCGCGCGCCGTTGAAGCCGCCCTCGACGTTGACGAGGTCGGTGTAGCCCACCGCTGCGAGCACCTCGCACGCACGCAGGGAGCGCGGACCCGAACCGCAGCCGACGACGAGCTTCGAAGGGCTCGGCAGCACGCGTTGCACGACCTTCTCGAACTCGGGGTTCGGCATCATCCCGGAGGGACCGCGATGGAAGATCGGCACGTTCCACGCTCCCGCCGGATGTCCTGCGTCGAACTCCTCGACGCTGCGCACGTCGAGGTACCTCCAGCCGGCGTTCGAATCGAGCAGTGCCTTCGCGTCCGCCGGTCTCTTGTTCTGCGTCGTCATGCTCGCCGGATGGTAACCGCATCCGTGCTCGCCTACATCGCGCCGACCCGCCTCGGATCCATCACGGGCCCACGAAATGCCTTGCGCAGCACGAGGCGAAGACGTCCCCGGCGCCGCTCCTCATGGTTGCCAAGTGGTCTGCAATCCGTTCGTGAGGTTGAACGTCGCGGGAGCACAGAATGCACCTGCGTTGCGATACCAGCACTGATACGTACGCACGCTTCCGGCTGAATCGGAGCCCGTCACAGAAATCAGCGGATCTCCCGGCGACGGATACTGAGACGCACCGCCGACGTTCATGACACCGGCGCTGAGTCGCGAGATGGTCCCTCCGGCGCATCGCAATCCGTCGCCGAACACCACTCCGAGACCGCCGTTCACTTGAGTAGTCCCTTGGAAGTACAAAGCCGAGCCGTTCAGCATCCCAGTCGCCACGAGCGTGAACGTGTCGGCGGCGATGCTGGCATTCCCGATCGAGGTGAGGTGGCCGCCCATCGCCAACGAATTGAGGCAACCTGAGTTCGCCCCGGGCGCGCTGGTGTTCCCGCAAGGACAGGCTGTTCCGGAGCCGTCGCCGAAGCAGAAGGGGATTGTCGGACACAACGGAGCTCCCCACCGCGCGATGTGCTGCGAGGAGAGGTTGACGTTCGCAACCTCGAGGCCGCCGCCAGCGTAGACGGCCGGCGCGAGCGGGCCGCCCTGGTCGTCGTCGAACTGCGCCAAGGCGTACACGCCGTTGTTGAAGGGGAACTGGAATTGGACCCCGCCCGCGAGGGGGGACCACGCCGTACCGTCCCAAGCTGCGATGCACGACGCCGGGTTCCCACCGGCGTTCGAGAACTGTCCGCCTGCATAGAGCACCGGCGCAATGGGACCCGCTCCGTCAGCGTCGAAGGAGAGCAGAGCCCATGTGCCATTGTCCAAGCCGCTGCCCAGCGTCGACCAGGTCGAACCGTTCCAACTCGCGATGTGTGCCGCCGGCGAACCCCCTGCCGACGTGAACCGACCCGCCGTGATCAGCTGCTCACCCGAAGGACCGGCTCCGTCGGGATCGAACGCGACGCACGCGTCCGGATAAGGATTGGGGCCGCCGATTCCCGCGCCGAGAGCAGACCACGCTGTCCCGTTCCACGACGCGATGTGAGATGCGGGCGTTCCGCCAGCGAGGGTGAACCATCCGCCGGCGACCAACGTGCGCGGAAGCGGACCCGCTCCATCAGGATCGATGCTCGCGAACGAGATCACTGCGTCGTTCATTCCGCCCGCAGGGGAGCTCCACGTCGTCCCGTCCCAGCGAGCTATGTTGCTGACCGTGTTGCCTCCGGCGAGGGTGAAGACGCCGCCTGCGTAGAGTGCCGGCAACTGAGGGCCGGCACCATCATCGTCGAACACGGCGAGCGCGAGTACGAAGCCCGAGATGCCGCTCCCCAGAGCCTGCCAACTCGAGCCGTTCCATCTGGCGATGTTGTTTGCGCCCGTTCCGCCTGCAGTGCCGAAGGACCCCGCGGCCACGAGCTCCGAAGGGGCTGGACCCGCGCCGTCAGAGTCGAACTCGCACAGCGCGTACACGCTGCCGTCGATGCCGCTGGAGAGCGCGCTCCATCCCGATCCATTGAATCGCGCGACGTGCGCAGCGGGTTGTCCGCCTGCCACCGTGAACTCCCCGGCGGCGAACAATGCTGCCGGATTCGGCCCGATTCCGTCCTCGTCGAACACTTGCAGCGCGCGGATCGAGGAGTCGACGCCCCCGTGCAACGAGGACCAGTTCAGCCCATCCCAGCGCGCGAACTTGGAAGCTCGGTTGCCGCCTGCGCTGTCGAAGAACCCGACTGCATAGAGATAGCCTGCAGGGAATGCTCCGCCGTCGTCGTATTTGGCGAAGGCGTACACGATGACCGGCGGGAAGCTGTTGTCGATGCCGCTGCCGAGAGCGGACCAGCTCGTGCCGTTGAAGCGTGCGACGTGGTTGGCCGGGCTTCCTCCAGCATGCGTGAACTCTCCCCCGACGTAGAGCGCTTCTCCCAGCGGACCCGCTCCGTCGTCGTCGACAGCGGCCATGCCCCACACGAACCCGTCGGTTCCGCCGGCGACCGCCGACCATGATGTTCCGTCGAAGCGAGCGATGGCGTTGTTGATCGGCGAGAGGAAGAAGCCGGCGACGTAGAGAGTCGGAGCGGCAGGACCGTTGCCGTCGTGATCGACGCTCGCGATCGCGGTCACTGAGTTGAAGTTCGATGCGCCGACAGCGGTCCATGCAACGCCGTTCCAGCGCGCAAGGTTCGAGCCTGATCCTCCGCCCAGCGAGCCGAACATGCCGCCCGCGTACAAGGCCGGGGCCAGCGGCCCGGTGCCGTCTGCGTCGTGCACGGCGAGGGCGAACACGGAGGAGTTCGAACCGCCCGCCGTCCCGGTTCCGAGCGCCGACCACGTCGTGCCATTCCAGCGCGCGATGCGGTTGGCAGTCACGCCTCCTGCGGTGGTGAAGTCGCCGCCGACGAACAGAGCGGGAGGATTCGGGCCCGCTCCGTCTTCGTCGAAGACCGCGAGTGCGCGTGCCGCCGGGAACGATGCCGTACCGCCGGACAACCCCGTCCCGAGCGCGGTCCAGTTCGTACCGTCCCACTTGGCGATCCAATTGGCGGGCGTGCTACCTGCCTGAAAGAAATCGCCCGCGGCATAGAGCGCCGGAAGGTGCGGACCTGCGGCGTCATCGTCGAACACGGCGAGGGCGTACGCAGGCTGCCCCGAGAAACTCTGCAGGCCGCCGCCCACCGTCGACCACCCCTTGCCATCCCATTTTCCGATTCCGGGCGAATAGAAGCCTCCGACAGAATCAAAGAATCCGGCGACGTAGAGAGCGGGTGCGTGCGGGCCGGGACCGTCGTCATCCCAGACGACCGCGGCGCGCGCGCTGCTTCCCTGAATATCCGATGTGCCGAATGCGGCCGACCATTCGGGAGGACAAACCTGAGCCGACGCCGCCGAGGCGAGGAGAACCGGCACGAGAAATACGGATACGACGCGACGGGCGAATCGGAATTGGATCATGTGTTGTGTGGAAGCTGGAGTCGAGCTGAGCCAAGGCCTTTGCGACCTGCGCGCCGGCTCTTCATCAAACGGCACTTGGAGAGATCCTCGAAGAGAAGGTGGATATCTACCTGAGCGCGAAACAGTCGAGGGGACTATTCGCGCAACTCTCGAGAAATGAAGTCGAGTTCGTCTGGCACTCGAAATTGTATTTCTATCGAGTCCCTTAGCCGTCGTCGACCACCCTTTGTGTCCAACGTTGACCGCAAAACAGAGGGCCCTGGCTGTATCGAGCGGGGGCCGCAGCGGTCGCTGAGTCGCAAGTCGGCGCGTGCGCAGACCTCCGTGGGTGCCATCCGTACTTGGCACACACTCACGTCGTCCCGGTGCGCGCTCGCCGGAGGATCAGGCCAAGGTCGGATGCGAGCGGCTACGGCTGCCAGGTCAGGCGCACGCCGTTCGTCATGTTGAACGTCGAGCTCGTGCAGAACGGCGCGGCGTTGCGGAACCACACTTGGTAGACGCGCGTTGCGCCGGCGGCGCACGCGCCGCGCACCGACACGCTCGCGTCGCCGACGACGGGGTAGTGCGATGCGCCGCTCGCGTTCGTCTTCGTCCCCAGACGCGCGATCGTTCCGCCTGCGCAACGCAAGCCGTCGCCGAAGAAGGTTCCCGGGTCGAGCGACGTCGTGCCCTGAAAATACAGCGCTGAACTGTTGGGCATCGCCGAGCCATTGAGCAAGAGCGTGTCGCTCGTCACGCTCGCGTTGCCGTGCGCGGAGAGATGTCCGCCGGTGCCCAGCGAGCTCGTGCAACCCGAGCGCTGACCCGGGGTGCTGACGTTGCCGCACGGACACGCGGTTCCGGATCCATCGCCCAGGCACAGGCTCTCGAACGGATGAGGCCAGACCAGTACGAACACGTCTTCGCCGCCGTTCGTGTCGTTCAAAACCAGGTCGGGATCGAGGCTCGAGAACGCGACGGTCATGCCGTCGTCGCTGATCGCGGGAAAGGAGCTCGTGAGCAGCACGGTCTGGTTGTCGGCCGAAACGCTCGCGAGCGTGGTGACGCCGAGTTGCAGGTCGCGCACCCAGATGTCCTCTTCGACGTTCGTGTCGTCCGACTCCAACGGCGCGTAGCTCGCGAAGACGAGGATGTGCCCGTTCGCGGAGAGCGCCGACTGGAAGCTGTCGCCCATGCCCCCGAGGCCGAGCGAGTCCACGCTGCCGCGCACGGTCGTCCCCGTCAGCATGTCGTGCACGTAGATGTCGAAGTTGTTGTTCACGTCGCCCGCTACCAAGTTCGTCGCTTCGCTCTCGAAAGCCACGAAGCGACCGGCGCGCGCGAACGAGGGTCTGTTGCTCTGCAGATCGCCTTCGCCGCCGCCCGAAGAGACGCTGATGCGCGTCGTCGCGCCGGTCTGGCGGTCGTGCACGAACACGTCGGCCAGTCCGTTCGTGTCAACGGGCACCAGGTTGTCCGCGAAGCTCTCGAACGCCACGTAGCGGCCGTCGCCGGAGATGCTCGGCGCACGGCTGATGCTGTTGCCTTGCACTCCGGACGAATCGACGCTGACGCGCTCGGTCGTGCCCGTCATGCGATCGTGCACGAAGACGTCGTAGGTGAAGTTCGTGTCGTTCGGCACGAGCGTGGCTGCGCGGCTTTCGAACGCCACGAACCTCCCGTCGGCCGATATCGACGCCGCGCGGCTGACTTGATTGCCCTCAGCGCCCGACGAATCGACGCTGACGCGCTCGGTCGTCCCCGCCACGAGGTCGCGGACGTACACGTCGGTCCAGCCGTTGTTGTCGTTCACCACGAGATCGGGGCTGTCGCTCTGGAAGGCGACGTAGCGGCCGTTCGCGGAGATCGAGGGCACGCTGCCGCCGAAGATGGCAGGGACACCGAACGAGGTCAGCGTGACGAGCGTCGTCGTGCCGCTGACGCGGTCGTGCACGAACACGTCGCCAAGCCCGTTCGTGTCACCGAGCACCAGGTTCGTGGCGTCGCTCCCGAACGCGACGTAGCGACCGTCCGCGGAGAGCGAAGGTCGATAGCTGGGCGCGTCGCCGTGCGCGCCCGCGGAGTCGACGCTGGCGAGGCCGAGATCCTGGGAAGCGGCGACGGACGAGAGGACGATGAGAGCGGCGACGTATCGGATGTTCGTGATCATGTGGGTTCCTTGTGGTCGACCACTCATTCGTACCCTGGTTTCGCTTTCAGCAACGTCGCCGAGCGGTAAGGAGTACGACTGCGCGTGCGCCATAGAGAATCGATGTGCAGAAGTGCAGCGCGATCCCTCGCGCGTGTAGGATCAGCCGCGGAACGCGAGCTATTCCGCCACGCTCGACTTCGGTGACTCAGGCACGCGGAAAAACGGACGATGAGTGCATCCAAGTCCAACTCGAAGCGCTCTTCCGCGGTGGACGTGGACGCGCACGTGCAGCGCGTGCTTGCGACGGTCGATTCGCTCCCGCGCGGACGCGTGGCGACGTACGGCGACGTCGCGCGCGAAGCCGGATTGCCGCGGCGCGCGCGCTTCGTCGGGCGTGTGCTCCGGCGGTTGCCGGCGGGATCGAAGCTCCCCTGGCATCGTGTGGTCAACGCAAGCGGCACGTCGAGCTTGGAGGGTGCTTCGGCACGCGAGCAACGGCGTCGGTTGGCGCGCGAAGGCGTCGTTCTGCCGGTAGGTGGTCGCATCGAGGCACGCCATTTCGTGTGGCACGCGGCCAAGCGGACCTGACGCTTTGCAGCGCAAAGTGAACGTCCCGCTTCACGCTGCGAAGCGTGCCTGGGGTGTGGCGGCGAGTTGAATTGACCCGCGCCTCCCGTTGCGAACGGCCAGGCAAACATCCGACCGCGCGTCAGGAACGCCGCGGAATCAAGTTGGACGTGCCAGTGTTGGGAACATGGTGGATGACGCCTCAGTTCCGAGCTGGTGCGGACGATCCACTCCCTTTGGCGTCCCCGTGGATAGGATGCCGCACCTCATGCTCGAAGCAGCGGTCCATCTCATTCAGCCGCTGTCGCTCGCGGACGTGACGCCCATCTTGTTGGCGGTGGTGCTCGGCGGCGCCGTCGGATTCGAACGCGAGATCCACGGGCGGCCGGCGGGACTGCGCACGCACATGCTCGTGTGCCTCGCTTCGGCGTTGTTGATCTACGCGTCGCGGCGCGTGCCGATCGAACTCTCGGACTCCAACCCGGCGCTGAAGTTCGTGATGGATCCCAACCGCCTCGCTGCGGGGATCGTGACCGGCATCGGGTTCCTCGGCGCGAGCACGGTGATCCGCGCGGGCGACATCGTGCGCGGTATCACGACGGGGGCGACGGTGTGGTACGTCGCGGGGTTGGGCGTCGTGATCGGACAGGGAGAGTATGCGCTCGCAGTCGCGAGCACCGTGGTCGTCATCCTCGTTCTCGCCGGAGTGGATCGTATGTCCCGCAAGATCGCGCCTGTCATCTACCGGCGCATGATCGTCACGGGAATTCACACGGAGCTGCCTTCGTTGTCACGCAAGGTGTCGGGCATACTGGGCTCGCACGGAATTCGAGTGCAGGACGTGTCGGGTCGGCGCGGCGCGACCACGGAGCCGTTCGAGCTGGTGTTCCACGTGCGCTGCAGGAACACGTTTCAGGCACCGGAGATGATGGATCAGGTGGCGAGCGAAGAGGGGATCACGCGCGTCGAGTGGTCGCAGATCAGCCACTGATAGCGGGTCAAACCGTCGGTGCCAGGCACCCGCCGCAGTGTCGCGCGCTTTCGTGCGACGAAGGATGCAGGTACGCGCGGCGTGTTCCAGGCACCCACGGTTGGTTTCAGTGTGGCCACTGCCACGCGAACGTGCCGGCCGTGATCAACGCGTACACCAACCCGTCGACCATCTCGCGGAACGTGCTGCTCCACGGCTTGCCCTTCCAGATCGAATCGGACGGACCCTGCCACGAGTACGCGAGCCACGCTGTCATCGCGATCAAGCGGAACACGTGCATCGTGTCCATGCCGCGCACGAGCGAAAACGTCGCCACGTAGCCGCACAACGCGCTGACGACGAGCGTGTACAGGACCCACTTCATCAAGAACGGGCCGAGCTGGATCTTGCCGGCCTTCTTGACCCACAGCGTCCCGAGCGGACCTTCCTCGAACTTCTTCACCATCTCCGGACTCTGCATCGCCTTGCCGTCCTTGCAGTGCGGAAAGACGTACTGACCGGGAGCGAGTCCTGCGCCGATCGCGGCGCGCACCTGGTCCTCGTTGGGGAGCTGCCTGTACTCCGGGTTGTGCCACTTCAGCACCATGTGGATGACCGAGCTGGCGATGAAAACGAAGACAACCGACAGCAGGATCGGCAATGCGAGTTGCGACCATTCGACCATTGGGAATTGCCTCAGGGGGGGGATTCGGACGCAACCAGGACGCCGTGCCGCCCTCAGGCTGTCAACGCCCTCGTGCGAATCGCAAGAATTGTCGAGTGGCCGTGCTACTCGCGACCGACGCCAGCGCCCTCACCAACGCACGGTCTCGACGTCGCCGCTCGTCAAGCGGACGCCGACGCGCCACACTTCCACGCCGGCCTTCGACAACACGACCGTCCGGGCTTCGTCGCTCAAGGACAGAATCTGCGAGCGCCCGTCCACGATGTCCGCCACGCGATTCGTGAACGACGTCGCGCCGCGCATGATGCGCAGGATCATCGGCTTCCCGTCCGCATCGAGCACACGCAGCACGTCCGCGCGATCGAGCGGCGCGTTCAACTCGACTTGGAGGTGTCGACGCAAGTGCGCGCGAATCTTCACGTCGAGCGGATCCACGACGTCGTCGATGTTCACGGCCGCGAACAAGATCGTCTCGCCGTTCGCGAAGAGCTCCACCCCCGCGCGCGGCACGTCGTGGAACTCGAACGCGCCGTCCTTGTCCGTCGTCACGGGGGCAAGGTGCGAGAACTCGTCGCGCGTGCCGCCGTCGGCATACGTGAACGTGAACCCGGGACGCTGCACCATCACGGGAACGCCTGGAATGACCACGCCTTCGAACGTGACGACGTGCCCGCGGACGACCGGCAAAATCTGACCGGCAGGCAGACGGATCTCTACGTCGTCGCGTCCCGCTGCGGCGCGCATCTGCGTCTGCAACAGAGTGCGCGTGTCGAGCGCGCCGATCCCGTAGTCGCGCTCGAGCAGACCGTCGATGCGGAAGCGACCGTCCGCGTCCGTCTCGACCCAGGCCCAGAAGCGCTTGTCGCCGCCGGAGGTGAGCGCTTCGACGTGCAACGGCTCGTTCTCGACGATGCCGAACGGCGTCGGATCGGTGAGCCACACGCGCGCGGATTGGACCGGATGATCGTGCTCGTCGATGACGCGACCACTCATCGAAAGCGGCGCGGGGCCGAGCTGCAGCACGATCTCCGACGGAAAGTGCCCGTCCGCGGGCTCGAGGATCGCAGGCTGGAAGCCCGTCATCAGCGCCACGATGCGCGTCGGCACGGGATCCTGCGCCGCGTCGACCTCGAAGCGTCCGCCATCGTCGGTGAACACGGTCTGCGTCCCGAGCGCGACGCGCGCACCGTGCATGCGGTTGCCGTACATGTCGAGCACGATGCCGGAGAGCTGGGTCGACGCGACACCGGCCCGGCGCATGACGATCCACAAATCGTGCGCGCCCGACTGCGGTACGGGCTCGACATGCGGTTCGAACGCGCCGACCTCCGCACGCAAGTTGGCGCCGGCGACGGCGGGCGCATCGGAGAGCGCAAACGTTCCGTCGGCGCCGGTCACCGCCGTCCAGCGCTTGTCGAGCGCGGTGTCGAGCGATTGCCCGAAGTCCGCACCGAAGCCCGCCGGCAACGTGACGCTGACGCCGACGCCTTGCAGTCGCGCGCCGGTTTCGTCGACGACGGTGCCCGCGAGCTCGATGCGCGGCGCGACGACGACGATCGCGTCGCTCTGCGTCGAGCCTGACCCGGATAACACGGTCGCATAGCTCGGATCCGCCGACACGACGGACGTCACTTCGCGCGCGAGTGCGACGGAGAACCGGCCGCTGCCGTTGCTCGTGAACTCGGCGCCGATCGACGGTCGCGTCGCGAGATGCACGCCGGCGACGGGATGGCCGCTCGCGTCGAGCACGAGTCCGTGCAGGCGAATCGATGCGGCGGTCGCAGTGGTCTTGTCCGCGGGCGTCGCCTTGTTCGATGCACCCGAGGCGACATCGCGGTGTGCCTGCGCAGAGTCCTCGACGAGCGTTGCACCCTGCTCACCCTGCGCGTGAGCATCGTCCGCGGGACGCGCGAGCACGCTGCCCTCGGGAGCCGCAGGCGGATTCGGTGCTCCGCGCGTCACGCTCCACACTGCCAGCGTGGAGGCGAGCGCCACCGCAGCGATCGCGATCTTCGTCGAGGTCTTCATCATCCAGGCTCCGAATGTACCCGCTCGAATCGACACGAAAGGCGCGAGCATCACGAGGCTCGATCTCGCTCCGTCGTACTGGCGATCGAGTCGCGCACGCAGCTTGTCGAGCGCGCGCGAAAGTCGCGTATGCACGGTCGCGACAGGAACGCCGGCGCGCCGAGCGATTGCGCGCGCGGACAAGTCCTCGAAGAAGCGCCACAGGATCGTCGAGCGATACGGCTCGTCGAGGTCGAGCACCGCTTGCACGAGGTCGCGCTGGGTCGCCGCGCGTTCGACCATGTCGAGCGTCGAGGGCAAAGCCTCGTTGCGCGCCGTGCGCCCTTCACGCTCGCGCCGCGCAGCCTCCGCACGCCGCTGCTCGAACACGCGTCGACGCATCACGACGGCGATCCACGAGCGCTTCAACCGTCCGAGCACTGCTCTGTCTTGCAGCGCCGCCACCCACGCGTCCTGCGCCAGGTCGTCCGCCGAGGCCGCGTCGCGCACGAGCCGTCGCGCGAGGGCGCGGACCCAACGCGAGTCCTCCGCAAGGCTCGAGAGCTCCGGGATGTCCTGCATGGCGATGCCCGACAGGATGGAACGGAACCGCGGAACTCGTCGAAAAAGTCCGTGAAATGAAGGTGTGAACGAGAACGGAAGCGGGACGGTGCTTGGCACCGTCCCGCTCCTTCATTGTCGGACCTGCGTCGCGGTGCCAGGCACCCATCGCACGTTCGCGCGCTTTCGCGCGACGAGGGATGCAGACTCCCGCGACGGGTTCCAGGCAACACGCCGCCGGACGCGCGCTCTCACACGGCGCCCGGCGTCTTCGTGTCCATCAGCTCCAGACGATGGACATCCCGTTCGACAGGTTGAACGTGGAGGGCGTGCAGAAGGCTGCGGCGTTGCGGTACCACACCTGGTAGTTGCGCGTGCCCGGCGACGTGATCGCGCCGCGCACCGAAACGGGCTGGTCCGTGCCGCTCGGGTATTGAGAAGACCCGCCGACGTTGGTCTTGGTCGCGAGGCGGATCACCGAGCCGCCGGCGCAACGCAAGCCGTCACCGAAACCCGCGCTGATCTGCGTCGTGCCCTGGAAGTACAAGCACGAGGAGTTGGGCATGCTCGAGCCCGCCAGCACGACCGAGTCGCTCGCCAGCGAGGCTGCACCCGTCGCGCTCAACAACGCGCCGCCCGGGCTGACCGAGCTCGCACAACCCTGTCCCGCTGCTCCGTTGTTGCCGCACGGGCACGCGCTGCCCGAGCCGTCACCGAAGCAGTAGGGCGTGCCGGTCCCCGGTGCGCACGGCGTGATGATCTGCACGGCGCCCAAACTCGGCAACCAACCGGGCCAGCAGCCGATTTGCAGGCTGTATGTGCTGCCCGCAGTCGCGCTGATCGTGACCTGCGAGGTATTGCCCGCGCCGCAGAAGTCGTCGTCGCACGCGATAGCCGGCCCTGTCGGGCATCCGGCTCCGTTGTACACGGCGAGCTTCGTGTCGTTGCCCGGCGCGAGGCACATCGAGATCGTCACGCTCGCCGTGCACGTCGAGGTCCAGGTGTACCAGGAGTCGTACGTGATCTGCTCGCTGCTGCAGAGCGCTTCCATCTGGCCTTGCGTGCCCGTCGTCGTGTTCAAGTCGTCCCAGATCCACGGACCCGTGCCCGTGAGCACGACGGGCGCTGCACAATCGTCACCCAAGCCCGGCGTGAACGGATCGATCGTGAAGCTGCCGGTGCCTGTCGGCGTCGGCGCGAGGGGATAAGAACCGACTTGGAACGTGTACATCTGCCCGGATGTCGCGAAGAACGGTGCGCGCGAAGATCCGTTGAGTGTTCCGCAGCCGTCGTCGTCGCACACGAGCGGCGCGGTCGCCGGACAGCCGTTCCCGTCGTAGACCGCGACCTTGGTGTCGTTGCTGGCCGAGCCGCAGAAGTTGAGCTTCACCCAGCCCGTGCTCCCCGCCGTCCAGGTGAACCACACGTCGCGGGCGATCCCCATCTGCGCGAAGATGGAGCAACGTGCGTTGGTCTGACCCTGGGTTCCCGTGGTCGACGTCGTCGTGTCGTACGTGAAGGGTCCGGTGCCGACGAGGACGTCCGGCGTCGCGCAGGTGTCCGATCCGTTGACGATCGGAGGCGGAGGCGTCTGAGCGCTCGCCGTAGCGACCCAGTTCACGCCGATAGCCGTAAGGAGAACCGGAACAAGGATCCGACTGCAGTTCATCTCGACCTCGCTAGCAGATGCAGCGCGTACCGGAGTGGATGGAGAGAACAGGAGACGGGGCGTTTCTCCGGCGGACGCGACTGACTTTTCGAGGGACCGCCCGTTCCTGTGCCCCGAGGATAGAGCCGGGGCGAAATCGGTGCGCAGTCAGTTCGAGAATAGTTCAGGGAACGAAAACGGGCCTCGACCCGTCGCCGTAAGGGCCCTCTTTGCAGAACCCTCTATGCAGACCTTGAGGGTGGTTCGCAAGCCGGCCGGTCCCTATCGCCTGCGCGGGTCCACCGATTGCGGGACCCGCGCACGTGGCGGAGACGAGGGATTTCGCTCTCGTCAGCTCCAGAGAATGGACAAGCCGTTGGTCAGGTTGAACGTCGACGGAGTGCAGAACGCCGCCGCGTTGCGATACCAGACCTGGTAGTTCCGCACACCCGGCGAAGTGACCGCGCCGCGCACGGACACCGGCTGATCGGACCCGGTCGGATACTGCGACGCGCCGCCCACGTTCGTCTTCGTGCTGAGGCGCACGACCGCTCCGCCTGCGCAGCGCAGGCCGTCGCCGAATGCCGCGCTGATCTGCGTCGTGCCCTGGAAGTACAGACACGAGGAGTTCGGCATCCCTGAACCCTGCAGGACGAGCGTGTCGTTCGCGAGAGCGGACGAGCCGATCGCGGTCAACAAGCCCCCGCTCGCGTTCACGGAGCTCGCGCAGCCTTGGCCCGTTGCGCCGTTGTTGCCGCACGGACACGCGGTTCCCGTGCCGTCGCCGAAGCAGTAGGGAGTCCCCGTCTGCGGCGGGCACGGCGTGGTGACGTCGAAGATCCCCTGGCTCGGCAACCAACCCGGCCACATGCCGATCTGGATGGTGTAGTTGCTGCCGGCGGTCCCGTTGAACGTCACCTGCGAAGTGTTTCCCGCGCCGCAGAAGTCGTCGTCACACACCAACGCCGATCCGGTGGGACAGCTGGCGCCCGCGTACACGGCGATCTTGGTGTCGTTTCCGGGCTGTCCGCACAGCGAAACGGTGATCGAACCCGAGCAGTTCGCCGTGAACGTGTACCACGAGTCGTACGTGATCATCTGGCTGCTGCAGAGCGCTTCCATCTGACCTTGCGTGCCCGTCGTCGTGAACGTGTCGTCCCAGATGTAGGGACCGACGCCCGTGATCACGATCGGCGCGTTGCACTCGTCACCGGCACCGGGCACGAACGGATCGATCGTGAACGAACCGGTCGCGCCCGCCGTACCGGGGTAGGAGCCGAGCTGGATGGTGTAGGTCTGACCTTGCGTGCCGAAGAACGGCGCGCGCGATCGCGACCCGATGGTCCCGCAACCGTCGTCGTCGCAGACCACGGGCTCCATCGTCGGGCATCCGACGCCCGAGTAGACGGCGACCTTCGTGTCGTTGAAGGCGCCGTTGCATAGGTTGATCATGACCCAGCCGGTGCTCGGCGCCGTCCATTGGAACCACACGTCGAGGTTGATCGCGGACGTGTTGTAGATGAAGCAGCGCGAGTTCACCTGTCCTTCGACGCCGGTTGTCGCCGTGGTCGTGTCGAAGGTGAAGGGCCCCGAACCGACGATGACGTCCGGCGTCATGCAAGTGTCCGATCCGTTGACGATCGGCGGGGGAGGAGTCTGGACCGCCGCGGCCGCGGCCGCGTGCAGGCTGAGGGCCGTGAAGAGGACCTGAAGTAGACGCCGGGCCTGGTTCATTCTCGACCTCGCTGAACTCGAAGTGCGCGGACCGGAGAGCGTGGAAAGGATCGGAACTCGGGCGCGACTCCGGTGGACGCGACTGATCTGGCTGGCTGGCCGCCCGGCTCCTTCATCCAGGGTAGACCGGGACGCCAAAAGCGTGCACCTGAGGTTCGAGAATAGTTCGAGGAACGAAAATGGCCTCGTTCCTGGCCGCTGGTGGCGCTTTTTCGAGGTCCCCGAACCCTGGTCGATGCAACCGCAGGAACTCGAGTGCGCGCGTGCGCCGAGGGCCCCGTCTCCGCCAGCGCCTCGGAGTTCGCCCTCTGGCCGGGATTCGCGGAACGCATGTAACGCGCGAGCACGGTTCCGGATCCGGGTGTTGGCCCCGAAACAACGAGGGGTCGCACGGTCGCAGGGACCGTGCCCTCCACCGCACCCCCTTCTCCCAGGAGAACCCGATGCACCCGTTCCAAATCCAGAACCTCATCTTGCTCGGAGCGCTCGTCACGAGCGCAACGGCGCAAGAGATCAAGATCCCCGCGACGCTCCCTCACATGGAAGACGTCAAGACCGCGCCGTTCATCTATGCGAAGGAGACGAGCACGACGCCCGTTCGCTCCGTCACCGTCGGTGCTGAAACCGGCGCATCGGATGCGGATGCAGGCAGCCTGCGCCGCGCGCGCGTCAACGCCGCCGCTGGACCGGTCCGGCACGAGCTGCCCTACCCCATGTACGACGTCGACGCCTCCGGCACGCAGTGGGTGCGCGGCGCGACGTACAAGGCGAGCTTCGACGCTTCCGGCGCGACGTACATCCCGTTCCTCGGCAGCCGCGCCCCGCGCAACTACCCGGTGACGATGCGCGTCCAGAGCATCACGACGGGCGGACAGCCCATCGAGTTCGACGCGAGCGCATCCGCCGTGCGTGACGGTGCGACCGTCGCGTTCGACCGCGGGAGCGTCGTCGAGCAGTACCTGATCCAACGCGACGGCATGGAACAACAGTTCGTGTTCGACGCGCTGCCCGCGCGCGGCGAGATCGTCGTCACGCTCGGCGTGCAGACGGACCTCCAGTCGCGGAAGGACGGCGAGGGACTGCGCTTCGAGAACGCGCTCGGACACATGCGCTACGGTCGTGCCGTTGCCATCGACGCCGCCGGACACTCGATCGGCGTCGAAGAGCGCCTCACCGAAGGCGGTATCGAACTCGTCGTCCCCGCCGCATTCGTAGCTGTGGCCGAGCTCCCGCTCGTGATTGATCCGCTCCACGCCACGTTCGTCGTCGATCAGGACACCAACGACGACTCCAACGCCGACGTGGCGTTCATCGCGAACACGTCGGCGGCACTGGTCGTCTACGAGTACGCGTTCAGCGCGCTCGATCACGACATCTACTCGGAGGAGTACATCAATCAGGTCTTCCAGGGAGCGGCGCAGATCGACTTCTCCATCGACGATTGGCGCAACCCGCGCGTCGCGGCCAACCGGCTCGGGAACAAGTTCCTATGCGTCGCCCAGGTCGGCTCCACGGGCAACCGCGACATCAAAGCGCGCACGATCATTGCGAATTCGTTGGCGCTCGGGACCGTGTTCACGGTCAACGGCAGCGAGACGGGTGACAAGCACGATCCCGACGTCGGCGGCGATCCCTACACCACCGGCCCGACCTACTTCTGCGTCGTGTGGCAGCGCGACTACTCGTCGACGGACACGGACGTCCACGCGCGACTGATCACCTCCTCGGGATCGAACTCGGGCTCCGTGATCTTCCTCGAGAACTCGGGCGGTACGCTCGACACGCGTCCGTCGATCAGTAAGACCGACGGCAACGGGCCCGCGGTGGGACAGAATTGGAACGTCGTGTGGGGACATGAAGCATCCCCGACCGACGACGACGTGCAGGGTGCTCAAGTCCACTGGGACGGCACGATCACTTCGCCGACGTTCACGGTCGCGGGCACGGCCGCCAACGAGCGTTTCCCGACAGCCTCGGAGCCGATCGACGCGATCGGTGCTCAACCGCGCCGCTGGATGTCGGTGTACACGCTCGACTCCGACTTGCGCTTCCGCGTCTGGGACGCAACCTCGGTCGTCGACACGCTCGATCTGGCCGCGGGTTCGTTCACGACCCTGAGCGCTCCCGACATCACGACCGACGGAAGCTTGTGGCTGGTGGCGTACACGACCCGATTCAATGTGTTCCCCAACCCGGACACGGATGTGCGCGCGGCGTCGCTCAACGCAGTCGGCGGGAACCTGAGCTTCTCGGAGAACTCGATTGCCATCGCAGCGTCGTCCGTGGACGACGAACTGCGTCCGCGCATTTCGAGCCCGCTGGGAACCGCGAGCCCGTACCGCTCGTACATCGCGTACGACACCAACCCGGCCGCCACCGGGCTCGACGTCAAGGTCGGCGTGTACGACAGCCCGATCAACGCGGGCGGTTACACGTATTGCTTCGGTGACGGTTCCGGCACGGGCTGCCCTTGCTTCAACAACGGCTCCCCGACAGCCGGTTGCGCGAACTCGGTGAATTCGAACGGTGCGACGCTCTCGCCGTCGGGGCACTGGTTCGTTTCGAACGACAGCGCAGTGCTCACTGCGTTCGGCATGCCGGCCAGCGCCGCGGCGTTGTACTTCCAGGGCACGTCCCAGAGTCTGAACGGCAGCATCTTCGGCGACGGCTTGCGTTGCGTCACCGGCTCGACCGTGCGCTTGGGCACGAAGACCAGCGTCTCCGGCATGTCGAGCTATCCCGGCACGCTCAACCTCCCGATCCACCAAAAGGGCGGCGTCCCGGCCGCCGGCGGATGGCGCTACTACCAAGCGTGGTATCGCAACAGCGCGGCGTTCTGCACGGCATCGACCTTCAACCTGACGAACGGTGTCGCGCTGTTGTGGGCGCCCTGATGTGGATGTGGCGTGCGGCGTGACGCATGCAACTTGATCCGCAACAAGAGGCCGCACCCACGTGGGCCCGGAGGACGGCAGAGTCCTTCGGGCCCCTCTTCTATTCGTCGACAGCGAGCAGGTCGGAGAGCCGCGCCAGCCCGCGGTGCAAGAGCACGCGCACCGAGCCTTCGCTGCGGCCGGTCTGGGCGGCGATCTCGGCGCGCGACAAACCTGCGACGCGTGCGAGCACGATCACCTCACGATGTTCTTCGGAGAGCTCTTCGAACGCACGCTCGATCCGCTCGCGCTCCTCGGATGCGACCGCGTGCTGGCTCGGGCTCGAGATCGAGTGGTAGATCCCGAGAAGCGCGCCATCCGTCGCTTGGGTCGCGAACCGCTGTTCGCGTCCGACGTCGCGCTTGAGTGTGCGCCAATGCTGGGCGCGGTCGGCGATCTTGCGCAGGGCCGTGGTGTAGAGCCAACTCTTGAAGGCGGTCTCGCTCGGATGCTGGAAGCGACGCGCATCCTGCAGGACCTCGCGACAGACCGACTGCACCAGGTCGGAGCTCGACTCGCGCGCGCGCAGCTCGGCCCCGACGCGCAAGCGCACGAACGCGCGCAGTCCGTCGACGTGACGGACGACGAGTTCGTCGAGCGCGCCGCGATCTCCGTCCGCGGCGCGAACTGCCAGGGCCACGCTGTCTTCGGACATCGAGCCCAGGGTAACCCACGCCGCGCGATCGGGCAGGAGATCGAGGCGCGGTCGCCGCGTGCGCGGCATCGGCCTCTCGATCGCAGCCCGCGCAATGTGCTCGAGAACTTCGAACCGGTCGTTCGAGCATGAAGCAGCCTTCACCGCCCTTTCAGTCTGCGAAACGCGTGGCAGAATGCTCGCCCTCGAATCGCGGTGGTCGTGCATCCGCGATCCTGCGCGCCCGCTATCTCGTGTGACTGCGACGTCGTGTGAGCGGGATCGCGCAGGCCGCGCGCACGCGACGAGCCGACCCAACCACAAACCGCCGACGCGAGACACCGCCATGCCGATGACGACGACGCCGATGACGACACCCACGCGACCGATCCAGGCCGACCTGCTCGACCTGATCACCGGCTACTGGATCTCGTGCGGCGTGCACGTAGCCGCAAAGCTCTCGATCGCGGATCACCTGGCGAAGGGCCCGAAGACCGTCGAGGAGTTGGCGGCGGCCACGAAGTCGCACGCGCCGACGCTCTTGCGGCTCCTGCGCATGCTTGCCGGCGCGGGCACGTTTCGCGAGCGCGATGACGGACGCTTCGAAAACACGCCGCTCTCGGAGACATTGCGTTCCGACGCTCCCGGTTCGATGCGCGGTTTCGCCGTGATGATGGTCGACGGCTACAACCTGCAGGCCTGGGCCGAACTTCTCGAGTGCGTGAAGACCGGCAACAGCGCTTTCGAGCGCGTGTTCGGCGTGCGCGCGTTCGAGTGGTTCGCGAAAAACCCGGTGCAAGCCAAGGAGTTCGGCGAGTCGATGACGAGCCTCTCGGCCCTCGAAGCGCCCGCGATCGCGGCCGCGTACGACTTCTCCTCGACGAAAAAGCTCGTCGACGTCGGCGGGGGACACGGCGGCCTCATCTCGGCGATCCTCGCGAAAACCGCGGGCCTGCGCGGCATCGTCTACGACCGGCCGGAGGTCGTCGAAAATGCGCGCAAGGACTCGGGCGCGCGCGCGAGCGGCATCGGTGAACGCCTCGAGTTCGTCGCGGGCAGCTTCTTCGACTCGGTCCCTTCCGGCGCCGACGCGTATATCATGAAGTACATCCTGCACGACTGGGAGGACGAGCTGTGCGTCAAGATCCTCTCGAACTGCCGGCGTGCGATGGGAGCGAGCGGCAAAGTGCTCGTCGTCGACAACGTGATCCCGCCCGGCAACGACCCGCAGTGGGGCAAGAAGCTCGACATCAACATGCTCGTGCTGACCGGCGGCCGCGAACGCACCGAGAGGGATTTCGCGAAGCTGTTCGAACAGAGCGGATTCAAGTTGCAGCGCGTGATCCCGACGGCGTGTCCGCTGAGCATCGTCGAGGGTTCGGCCGTCTGATCCGCGCGCACACGCCGTCGAGGACCCGCGAGACGACTCTCGGCCGGGACCGGACAAGGGAGATGCGCCGGTTCCATTTGGAAATGGGCGGTCTTTTTCGCGCCGGAATCCAAAGATCTTCGGGCCAGAATACCTGTCTCAGCGACCCAGGCGGGGGCTGCCCGGCATTCCCAGCAAGTTCCCAATCCAGTTCCTGGCAAGCCTTTGGGACGCGGTTAAGGATACCGGCCATCGGTCGACTCTCCGACCGTTTCACGGCTCGCTTTCGTCGATCCACCCTCCCGGTCGAGGATTCCTCATGACAAGGCGTTCGGGCACCCTCTCTGCCTGTCTCGTTCTTCTCTGTCTCTTCCAATGCGCCCTCGCGCGGGCGCAGACCACCGTCGAAGGAGTTCGCGACCTCTATCGCGCCGACGGTACCAACGCGACGATCGAAGAGTCGCGAGCGCGCGTTGTCCCGCTGCCGCCGGCGCCGGGTGCGCCGATCACCGTGGGCAATGGCCTGCTGTGGGTCGAGTCCGATCCGTTCTGGATCGGGCGCACGGTCGCGCTGGGTGATCACGGCACGCAGGTGTTCACGGAGTTCGACGTCTCCGCTCACCGCACCCAGCTCTTGTCCGGTTTCGACGCCGCGCCGGTGAGCCCGCTCTTCGAGTACCAGCAGGTTGCTGGGAGCGCAAACGTCAAGGTCGCTGCAGCCAGGGATGCCGGCGCCTACGTGTCGTGCAGACAAGTTCCGGCCAACGGTTCGACGGGCCCGCTGAACACGTTCGTTTCGCTCTACACGGGCGTCGGCGGCCTGCGCTGGACCTACCAGTTTCCGGGCAGCACCTACGGTCCGGCGCGTGCGATGGTTTCGCGCGACGGCATGCGCATCGTCGCGGGGATGCTGGATTCCACGATGAACCTGCAGCTGCGGGTCTTCGAGCCGGGCTCGAACATTCCTGTTTGGCAGGGATCCTTCGTCAACGGTCCGCAACTGCGCTCGCTGCTCATGACTGCAGACGGCTCGCGCGTGTACTGGGCGTCCGCGAGCTCTTGCAGCGTTTTGAACCTCGCCACGCACCAGATCGAAGCCAACTTCGGCCTCTTCAACGCGCTCGATTGCCACGCGATTTCGGCGGACGGGAGCGTCTTCGCCTACGGCGGCTTCAACTTCGTCGAAGTGTTCGAGCGCCAACCGGCCGGCAACTACCTGCACACCTTCACGTGGAACGTGTCCGGACAAGCGGTGTGCGGACACCTCGACGTTTCGGCAGATGGTTCGACGATCGTGGCAGGGTTCAACCTGTGGTTGGACAACCTCGGCGTGCAGATCATGGCGCTCGACGTGCCCACGAAAACGGTGACGATGACCGACACCGCGGTCGGCGCCGGGACGCTGCAGAACATCGTGTCGGCCATCAAGGTCAGCGCGGACGGCGAGCGTTTCGTGGCGGGCTTGTGGGGCGACGAAGCCAACCTCGTCGCGGACCTGCGCTTCTACAGCAAGCGCCAGAACGCGCCGATCGCGACGTACGACCATCCCGGTTCGGTGTACGACGTCGACATGAGCCGCGACGGCAGGCGCGTCGCCGTCGCGACGAAGGCCGTGCACGCGAACCTGTACCTGGGTGGCGGATCGATCGAGCTCTATGCGTTCGAGGACGAGGACTTGGTGATGCACGGGATTCCGCGCGTCGGCAGCGTCGTGCACTTCGAAATGTCGGGCGCGGCGAATTCGCCCGCGCGTTTGATTTTCGCTCCTTCCGCAGCCGCGCAACCGCTCCCGATGGGGAACCTCGGCATCCTCTACCTGAACCGCCTCACGATGTCGTCCGTGAGCATGGGATCGACGGGCGTTCACGGGATGGTGTCGTACGCCTACACGCTGCCATCGTTGCCCACGACGATCGGCACGAAGCTGTGCTTCCAAGGCTTGACGACGTCACCGCGCCGGCTGACGGAGAGCTGGATCGAGCTCACGATCCTGCCCTGAAGCTCGGTGTGCACACGGATTCGGGGCGCAGCGCGACGATCCGCGGGGCCCGGCGGTGATCCACCGCCGGGCCCCGTTCCTTACCTGCGAAGAGGGTCCTCGATCGAGGCCGGGTCACTCGGGCGACGAGGCGCAAGAGATCATCGTCGGTCGCTCGAACCGGAATCGTCTCCTCCTGGTATCCGTCACCGAACGAAGGCGGAGCGAGGCCGGATCATCTCTGCCCGACTCGCCACATGTCATGAGCGCGAAGGCTGCTATGTGCGGTTCGCTCGTGCGCCTGTACGCAACCCTGCGGAGGAGAGGCTGCAAACTTCCGTAGCCGACGCATGTGATCGCACTCATCGAGCCGATAGACCGCGCGCCGAATCCATCGCTCCGCGATCCGCGCGGAAACGTCAGCGGGCTCCGGCGCTTGGCGCGGAATTGGTGTGATCCAGAACTCGGGCCGGGCGCAGTCCGAGGGTGTTGGTCTTCGTTACGGGCGCGCTCCAGTCGCGAAACGCACAGCGGCTGCGAGAAGGGCTCTCGTTGAATGCGCCGCCGCGGACGACGCGGTACCGGGGAACAGCCATCCGGCGTTCGCCGTCTTCGGGTTTGGTCGACGTGCCGTAGTCGGTGTACGGGTCGCGACACCATTCCCAAACGTTCCCGATCACGTCGTGCAGCCCGAACGCGTTTGCGCGGTAGCTCCCCACCGGAGCGTGCGTGGTCCAGCCGTCGTCGAGCCAGGATTCGTAGGGCCAACCGATCTGCCCGCCGTGCGCGTTGCCGTAAGCATCCGCGAGGTTGCAAGCGCCGGCGAGCTGCTCTTTCGCGTCTCCCGTCCACCACGCGCTCGTCGTGCCCGCGCGCGCGCCGAACTCCCACTGCGCTTCCGTCGGGAGCACGAGCGCGAGTCGTTTCATGACTTCGGTGCTGTCCCACCAGCTCACCGACTCCACGGGGTTCGCCAAGGTGGTCGTCTTGTCTCCGAACAGCATTCCCGGCGGATACCGACTCGGGTTGGTTCCCATGAAGCGCAGGCGTTGACCTTGCGTCATCTCGTACTTCGACAAGAAGAACGGCGCGAGCGTCACGGCCTGGACGGGTCCTTCGTTCGCGCCTGCCTGGAGATCGTAGTTAGGTCCGTTCGGGTCGGTCTTCTGCGCGCCCATCTGGAACGTGCCGCCGGGGAGAAGCACGAACACGAGGCCGGTGCTCCCGTTCACCACGAGCTTGCCGTCATCGCCGCGCACGGCGATGTCGCCTGACTGCAGGTGCGCGAACTCCCACAGATGCGAAGCGGAGTCCTCGCCGAGTGGGAGCAGCCCCAGCTGCGGAATGATCGTCAGCCCCCTGTACGAAGGGTTTTTCGCGATTGCGGCGATCGCCGTGCTCCAGAGTTGCCGCGCTCGAGAACCGTCGATGCTTTGCTCGCGGATCGTGCGCGCGAACTCTGCACGCTTCTTCACGCCCCATCCGTGCGCGGTGGAGGTTCCGCTCGAGAAGAGTCCGCCCTGCTCTTCGTTGGCGAACGACTTCAGGTCGGCCACGAGCTGCGTCAGCTGGGCATGCCACCAGCGGTCTTGCGCGTCCTCGAATTCGAACGTGGCGCGCTCGTTCACCGACTGCTCCAACTCCACCAGACGCGCGGCGAGCGTGTTCTCGAACTCGAGGCGCTTCGCGGGCGCGTCCTGCTGGAGCCAGCCGGCGATCATGTCCTCCGTCTGCTGCAGGGATGCGAGGACCACGCGGTCGGGACGATCAGTGAGCTCCTCCTGCGCGCGCTGCACTTCAGCGCGCGCGTCTTCCAGACGTCCGCATCGGTACAGCGCCCACGCGAGCGTGTCGCGAAAATGCGGACGCTCGGAAGGCGATGCCAGCTTCAGCGCGCGCCGCGCGAGCACTACCGCCTTGACCTCGTCCCCATAGACCGACTTGTCAGCGTCGCGAGCGACCAGCGAGCTCGCGAGGCTGTTCAAGCCGTTCGCGTCGGCCGGCAGGATCTCCGCAGCGAGCGCCGTCTCGACTTCCGCTTCGCTCGGAAATACCTCGGCTCCGCGCATGCGCCTGAACCACGTCGTCATGGAGGACGTGCGCTCCCACTCGGCGAAATCCGAGCTGGAGCGCCGATCGTTCTCCGCCTGCTCGGGCTTGAGTGTCGCGGCGCGACGGCGGATTTCTTCGAGCTTCGCCACGTGGTCTTTCAGGCCGGGATGGGCGGCGAGTCCGCGTGCGGGGTCTGCAGGCTCACCGTCGATCAACGTCCCGGCGTCGGCCAACCAGCGCTCGTAGGCCGGCAGCTGCTCCGGGAGGGAAGGCCACAACAGATCCGCGCGATCCGTCAGCTCTTTCAACTCCTGGATCGCGGACAGGGAGAGCACGTCGTTGGCTTTCTGCGTCGCGAGCCTCTCGTTCTCTTCGGCTCTCGTCGTCGCGATCGCGAGTTCGGATGCGCGCTGGTTCGCTAGCCGCTCCTGCTCCGTCGCGCGCGTCTCGTTCACTATCGCGATACTCGCCTGCTCCGTGGCGTCGACTGCTCGGTCATCTGCACGAGCCTTGAAGTGCAGGCTGGCGGCCAGACCCGACGCGAGCAGCACGAGCGCGGCGGCGAGCGCGGCGGCCAGTGGCTTGTTGCGCTGCACCCACTTGCGCGTCTCGGCCCACGCACCGGTCTCGTACGCGCCGACGACGCGATGCTCCAGGTACGCGCGCAGATCCTCCGCGAGCTCGAGCGTGTCGGAGTACCGCAGCGCAACATCGCGAGCCATGGCCTTCTCGCAGATCGCCACGAGTTCGGCCGGCACGTCCTTCTGCAGGCTTGAAAGGGGCGCCGGCGGACCCTGCACGACGAGACCTAGCACCGTGCGCTGCGAGAGACGCGCCCCGCGCGGCACGTACGGCATCTGCCGCGCGAGCAGGTGGTAGAGCATCGCGCCGATCGCGTACACGTCCGAGCGCGGCGAGAGCTTCTCTATTTCCCCGCGCGCCTGCTCCGGAGGCATGTACGCGGGAGTGCCCATCACGTCTCCGTCCATCGTGATCAACGGCGAATCGGGCGCTTCCTCGCGGTCCTCGCGCCTCTCCGTCCTCACCGACTTGTTCGACATCGAGAAGTCCGGCTGGATGCGGATGTCGTGCGTGTCCTTGGACCCGAGCACGCGCGCGAGCCCCCAATCCATGACGAACACTTCGCCGAAGTTGCCGACCATGACGTTGGCCGGCTTCAGGTCGCGATGGATCACGCCCTTGACGTGCGCGTACGCCATGGCCTCGCAGACCTTGAGAACGACGCCCAGCGCGCGCGTCCGGCTCCAACCTTCCTTCTCCTCGAAGACGAGATCGAGGACGTGCTTGAGGTCGCGCCCCTTGACGAGCTTCATCGTGAAGTACACGCGGCCGTCGGCGTCGAGACCCAGCTCGTGCACGGGCACGATGCCGGGGTGATCCAGTTGGCCCGTCACCTGCGCTTCTTCGAGGAAGCGCGCGAGCTGGTTCGCGTCGATCGGGGGCGTGGCGCCCGTGCTCGACGTCGCGCCCTTGGCGAGAACGACCTTCATCGCGAGATACCGGCGCAGGTGCTCGTCGAAGACGCGCAGGATCGCGCCCATGCCGCCGCGCGCGACTTCGCCTTCCAGCTTGTAGCGCGGCAGTGTCGATGCGCTCCGTGGCAAGCGACGCACGAGCTCGTCGGACGCGCTGCCCGTGGACTCGACGCGATCTTCCTCGAGCTTCAGCGTCGGAGTCGGTCGCGCGACTTGCTTCGGGTCTGCATTGGACGAAGTGCGCTTCGCATCGCCCGTGCCGGCCGATGCATGCATGTGGTCCCACTCGGCGCGCAAGGCGACTGCGTCGCCGGGATGCTTGCGACACAGCGCTTCGAAATCAGGCTCATCGCCGGCGCTGCTGCTTGCCAGGAATCCGGCGAGCAATGCCCGGACTCGAGAGGCAGGATCGGGGAATCGATCCGAGGTCACCCGGGGATGATAGCGACGCCCGGCCTGCGACCCTGAATCAACTACGCGGCGACTCCGGGCAACCCGCCCGAGGTCTGGCTCGGGATGCGTGGTGTTCGGCTACGCGTCGATCGCGGGCTGGTAATCGACTGCGCCCGGTTGCGTCTGACCTGTGGCCTTGACGTAGAGGTCGAACGCCTTCTGCTCGATCGGGAACCTGTAGCGGCCGGTCTTCAGGCGCCAACCAGCTGCACGTGACAGTGCGTTACGCATCCACAGCGGGCCTTCGGTCACGTGCTTGTCGTAGATCGCGGCGGTGTTGTTGTAGAGACGCCACGTCTCGCGCACGTCCTCGGGCAACGGCGTGTTGTGCGAGTTGTACTTGTATTCGAAGCACTTGCCCCACTCGTAGAAGTCCTTCGGCGGGACGTAACCGAGCTTGATCGCGGCGTCGAAATCCTCCGTGCCGGGGATCGGGCGGAACGGATAGACCTCGCTGCCTGCAATGGGGAACGCGTGCTTCACGGCCGCGGCTTCCTTGAGCGTCGCGATCATCGACTCGCGCGTCTCGTTCGGATAACCGATGATCCAGAACGTGCCCGGCACGATGTTGCGTCGTGCGAGCTTCCCGATCGCGAGCGGGATGTGCTCGATCTTGATCTTCTTCTTGATGCGCTCCTGCATCTCGGCGGTGCCGGCTTCGGCACCCAGCCAGAGCAGGTGACACTGCGATTCCTGGAGCAGATCGAGCGTCTCCTCCTTGTACCGCATGATCGTTTCGATCTCGATCGTGCCGTTCCAGTGGATCGGCACCTTCAAATCGACGAGCGTCTCGCAGAACTCGCGCGTGCGCCTCTCGTGCACGCCGAAGTTCGCGTCCTGGAAGCGCAGCACGTCGAACTTGAAGCGGTCTTGGAGTGACGCGATTTCTTCAGCGAGCTGCTTGCCCGGGATTGCCTTCCAGCGACGACCGGTCACGAGCGGCGAACAGCAGAACGTGCACGGCTCGGGGCAGCCGAAGCTCGAGAAGTGGCTGAAGCCCCGCGGCGGATTCTGCGGCGTCCAATGCCCCGGCAGCGGGAAGCGGTGACGCACCTTCATGTGCGTCGGCTTCACTTGCAGCTCGGCGTAGCGCTCGTACTCGAGCAGGTGCCACGGCACCGGCTCGAACTGATCGAAGCCCACGACGACGCGGTGATCCGTGTAGTGGATGCGGTTGTCGCGCCACAGCGCGAGGCCCGCGACGGTTGCGAGATCGACACCGCTGTCGAGCGCTTTGACGACTTCGCGGAACGTGACCTCGCCCTGACCGATACCGACAGCGTCGGCGATACCGGCCTCGAGGTACATCTGCGGGATGACGCTCGGGAACCAGCCGCCCCAAATGATCGGCAGCTTCGGGAACTTCTCGCGCACGGCCTTCGCGACCACGTAGCCGTCGTACACCTGGTAGCCGAGGATGCACGAGCTCGCGAAGCACAAGGCACCGTCGCAGGCTTCCAAGACCTTCGCGATGTAGTCGGGCTCGATCATCGCGTCGATCATCACGATCTCGTGGCCGTCGGCGATCGGACCGGACGCGATCTGCAGCAGTTCGAGCGGCAGCAGGTCCGCGCTGAACATCTCGCCGCGCGTCGGATCGGCGCGGTGCGGGAGGAACAGGACGATTTTTTTCTTGGCGGTCACAGGCAGTTTCTCGGGCACTGGAGGAGCAAGTCGGTGATCAAGTCGGTGCTCACGTCGCCGGCGCGTTGGGCGTCACACCCGAAGTCTGGTCGCGGCGCATCGCATTGACCTGCGTTTTCTGCCCGGTCATCTTCACGAACACGTGGAAGAGCTTCTGCTCGATCGGGAACGTGTAGTTCTGGTTGCGCAGTCGCCAACCCGACAAGCGGTGCATGATCTTGCGCACCGAGCCCGAGCCCTCGCGCGCGAGGTTGTCGTAGAACGTCGCGGCGACGCCGTAGCGCTTCCACTCCTTCAACACCTCGAACGGCAAGCCGATGTCGTCGAACGCGTACTTGTACTCGAGGCAGGAGCCCCACTCTTCGAGCGTGCGCGGCGGCTGGTAGCCGAGCTTCACCGCTGCGTCGAAGTCCTCGGTGCCCGGGATCGGCCGGAACGGGAAGATGTCGGATGGTGAGTTCGGGAACTGGTACTTGATGCGCGCCGCCCACTCGAGCGTGGCACGCATCGACTCGGGCGACTCGTTCGGGTACCCGATGATCCACGACACACCGGTCTGGATCCCGCGCTCGTTCAAGCGGCGCAGCGAGCTCTCGAGGTCGCCCTCGATGTCGATCTTCTTCTTGATGCGCTCCTGCTGCTCCTTCGAGCCGGCTTCCGCGCCGAGCGCCGCCATGTGGAAGTGCGACGCGCGCAGCAGATCGAGCGACGGATCCTTGTAGCGCGCGATGGTCTCGATCTCGTACGTGCCGTTCCACCAGAACGGCGCCTGCGCGTCGACGAGCGCCTGACAGAACTCGTTCGAGCGCTTCTCGTGCACGCCGAAGTTCGCGTCCTGGAAGCGCACGATGTTGATGTTGAAGCGCTCGTGGCACTCCAACACTCTTTCCGCGAGCAGCTTGCCCGGGATCGCCTTCCAACGGCGTCCCGTCACCATCGGCGAGCAGCAGAACGTGCACGGCTCCGGGCATCCGAAGCTCGAGAAGTAGCTGAACCCGCGCATCTGCGTGCCCGGCTTCATGTCCCACGGATCGGCGTACTTGTGGCGCACCTTCCAGTGCGACGACGTGTCGTTCTGCAGCGCGACGTACTTCTCGAAGTCGAGCAGGTGCCACGGCACGTCGGGGATCGTGTCGAAACCGACGACCGCGCGGTGCGGCGTGTACACGATGTGACCGTCGCGCCACACCGCGAGACCGGGAACCGTCGCGAGGTCGACGCCGTTGTCGATCGCTTGCACGCACTCCCAGAACGTCAGCTCGCCCTGACCGAGCCCGACTGCGTCGGCGATGTTCTCGCGCAAGTACAGTTCAGGCGCGACGCTCGGGAACCATCCGCCCCACAGCATCGGGAGATGCGGGAACTTCGCGCGCACCTTGCGCGCGACCTCGGCTCCGTGCGCGACCTGGTAGCCGAGGATGCACGAGCTCGCGAACAAGAGCGCGCCGTCGCAGGCCTCGAGCACGCGCTCCAAGTAGTCCGGGTCGACCATCGCGTCGACGATCACGCACTCGTACCCGTTCTGGTCGGGCAGCCCCGCGATCTGCAGGAGCTCGATCGGCGTCAGGTCCGCGCTGACCCGCACGCCCTGCTCCGGATCCGCCCGGTGGGGCAGGAAGAGGACGAGTCGTTTCTTGCGCTGGATCATCGGGTGCGGATCAGGGTGTGTGGATCGTGGAGAGGGTCGGTCGCGGCTTTGGACCGGTCGCCGCCGAGCCCGCTCCGCACCTCACGCGAGCTGATGCCTCGACGTGGAGATCGGAAACGTTGCACTCGACGTTATCGACGGTCGGCCTGCCGGGCCTGACGTGCACGCGCTGCCATGCGGTCCGCGGCGCGACATCCGACCCGCTCTCGAGGACCATGCGGGTACGAGAGAGCCGAACAAGTGTAGCCGATGGGGGGCCCGGCCGGGGCGAGGACGAATCCTCCGAGCGGAAAGGGTTTCCTCACACGGAGGTCGTGCAGGACACCCTCGATGCCGGGGCGCACCCTTCGGTCGGCTACCGGCCGCTCGCTCCTGATCGCAGAGGAGCGAGGGCAGCCGTATCTCGAGGCTGAAGAAGCAGGCGTTTCTCGCGGCTCGAGACGCGCCGCTCAACCGCCGCCGGCCGGGCCTTCCTTCTTGCCTGAATCTTTGCCGCCGTCCTTGCCCGAATCGCCTTTCGGCGGTGCAGGGTCCTTGCCCGGATCGCCCTTCGGCGGCACAGGATCCTTGCCCGCGGCGGCATCCGCCTTGGCCTTTTCCTTCTCCTTCTCGCGCTCCAAGAGCTGAGCGGGGGTGAGCGCGTAGTTGTCCTTGCACCACTGCCTCCAGGCTTCGTCGAACTCGGCGTAGCCCATGCCGAGCTTCTCCTTGAACTGCGTGCGCACCCAGTCGGGCAGCTTGTCGCCGGTCGGCATGCCGCGCTCGTCGTAGTGCTTCTTCACGGCCCACAGGAAGTCGGCGAACTCCTTGGGCTTCTCGGTCTCGAGGTAGTCGATCATCGACCACGTCGTGTAGTGGTGCGGCAGCTTGAGCTCGGCGTAGCTCTTCAACGCCATGAGCTCGGCCATGCGCGGGGCCTCGCCGGCCGTGATGAGCTTGAGCACCTCGGGCTTCCAGGCGGCCTTGCTCGTCATGTCGGCGGTCGCGCCTTCACCCGAGTCGAAGCTGTTGTACTTGGGGTCGATCTCGCGCTCCATGAAGTGCGCGAGGCCCTCGTGCAACCACACCGGCGTGTCGTAGCTGTAGTGGTTGAGCCCGTCGTACAGATCGTGCGCGAGGTTGAACGCGACGTGACCGTGCAGCGCCGAGTCGTCGCGCAGCTTGCCCTGTTGCGCGTGCATCATCACGGTGATCGCGCCGCGGTCGATGAAGTGCCAACGCTGCGTGTTCTTGATGCGCAGCCCCGCATGCTCGAGCAGGAACGAGACGTGCGCCGCTTCGGTCTGGAGGATCAGGATCTCGTACTTCTGCTTCATGCCGAGGTAAGGACCCTCGCCGGCGTACTGCCCCGTCCAGGTACCCGATCCGTCGGCGAACGCGGCCGAGCCACCCGCGATGATCACGATGAAGCGCTGGTAGATGTCCTCGATGCGCTGCGCGAACATGTGCGTGCGCAACCACGGATCGAGGATCCCAGTGTCCGGGGCGACCTTCGGCAGCACCAACTTCAGGCGCGTCAGCTCGGCGATGATCTTCTTCTTCTCCTCGAGCTTGACCTTGTAGGAGCCGAGGCCGAAGCCGAGCTTGAAGTGCTCGGTCTCGATCCAGCGGATTTCCGACGTGGCCATGAACTCGTCGATCGTGGCCGTCGTCTGGCCGGACTTGCCGAAGTCGAATCCGCCCAGCGACACGATGCCCGCGGCCTTGAGCAGCGCGGGATCGTTCTGCGTGTAGGGATCGCCGGCCGGGTCGTTGGGCTTGGCGCCCTTCTTCGCGGGCGCTTGTCCAGCCGCGAGGCAGAACGAGGCGACGAACAGGAACGCGATCGAAGCTGCGACGAAATGGCGCATCAGCGCGTCTTCCACTTCTTGGCCTCTTCGATCGCTTCGAAGGCCGAGAGGTTCTCGATCGGCGGCGCACCGTCGACGATCCCGCGCAGAGCGTTGATCGCCGCGACACGGATCTGATTGTCCTCGTCGTCGAGGTAGGGTCTGACGATCGAGGCCGAGTCCTTGTCGCCGCAGCCGGCGAGCATGCGCATCACCGCGACCTTGATCTTGCGGTCGGGTTTGTCGCCCATCTTCTTCATCACGAACGCGGTCGCTTCCTTGCCGCGCGCGCCCTCGAGCGCCGCGCGCAGCTCGGTCTTCTTCGCGTCCCACTCCTTCGGCGTGCGCGTCGCGTCCCACAACGCCTCGAGCCCCGCGATCGAACCCGTCGAAGCCGCGCACAGCGCGACGGCGTAGCGCTCGTCGGCGTCGGCCTTGTCACCTTGCTTGGCGACGCGCGCCCAGGCCGCATCCGCGTCCTTCTTCAGCTCGGGATCGGGAAACTGCGCCGAGCGCCACAGCGCGAACGTGCGGATGAGCGTCGACTTGTTGTTGAACTCCTTGGCGAGCAGGCGCGTGTCTTCGGCGGTGGTCAACGTGACGAGGATGTCGAACAGGCGTTTGCGCGCTTCCTCGTCGCGCTCGATGCCGTAGCGCGCGAGCACGGAGGGCACGACGCCCGACCCCGCCGCGACGAGGCCGTCGTGGCCGCCGGTCGCCATCTCGGGCACGTTGGCCTTCACGACGCGCTCGATGTCGGTCTTCATCTGGTCCGCGTCGGCGACCTTCGGCCACGCCGTGAGACGCTCGACGGGCTTCGCGGGTGCTTTGACCGGGTCTTCCTTGCCCATCCCGCCCTGCAACGATGCGAACGGCGCGAACGGCGCGGCTTGCACGTCGGACGCGAATCCGAACGCGAGGAGGGACAACGCGGCCAGGCACGTCGGGGCAACAGTCGTATGCGTCTTCATCGAGGTTCTTCTTGCGGGGGATGGCAGGGCGATCGAGCGCTCGAGCGGGGATCTCACAGTGTCCCGCCGCGCAGGCGGCGCTTCCAGGACTCGGGCACGACGTCGCGCCACGCTTCGTCGACGATCTCCAGGTTCGATCGATCGAGCCTGGCATCGACGGGGTTGGTCGCTTCGCCCGTGGGGACGTAGGGCACGTACCACACGGAGAGCTTCAGCATCACGCTGCGGGGCACCGGAGCCGGAGTGCGCGATTCCACGCGCACGATCCCGAACGCGCCCTCGGCCTCGATCGGGTCCGACCAAGTGCCGATCGGCGCGTCGATGGCCCAGTTCCAGACCTCGAGTCCGACGCTCTTGAAGTTGCCGTCGAGATCCGCGTGAACGATGTCGGTGCGGGCGGCATCGGGCGCCTGGCGGGACTGGAGAGCGTGGGCCAGATCGGTCGCGGTCTTGCGCGCCGCTTCGTAGCGCGGTCCTCCGATCTGGATCGCGGCGATGCGCTGGAAGATCACGTTCGTGAGCGCGATGCGGCGCAACTGGACCAGCACGTAGTCCGGCTCGGTGCGCGCTATGATGCTGCCGATCGCGTCGACCTCGTCGGCGCTGATCGGCGTCCCGTTGAGCGCGAGGACCGTCCCGGCGGGCCACGCGTGGGCCGGCGGCGGCGATCCGTGACCGCACGAGACGAGCGCAACTGCGAGGACGGCGGCGACCGCGACGACCGGCGCACGCCTCGCGAGCCGCACACGCAGCGCGCGTCCGTGCCGCTGGACGCATCGGTTCGCGTCCGCCCTCGTCTTCATCGCAGATCTCTTCACGTTCGAAGTCTCACCTTTCCGAGTCCGGAGTCGATGGCCCTCGTCGCGCAGAGCCCGAATTCCCGCGGTCAGAGACTAGCAGCCCTGATCTCGCCTGTTTCCCCGGTCCGTTAGCTGTTCTAGGACCCGGCCGGGTGGTCAGGGCCGCTCTCGCCCGGGAGTTCGTCCGGCTCGTCGGTGTCGTGGAGGTCGGTGTCGTGGAGCTCCGCGTCGTGCGAATCCGTGTCGTGGGGATCGATCCCCGCCGTGTCGAACCCGCCGATGAAGCGCATGGTCTGCTCGGTCACGAAGCGGTAGGTGGCGTGGATGTTGGCCTCGACCTCGGGCAACCCGCCCTCGACGACGACCGGGCCGTAGCTCGACACGATCTCGAGGAACAGCGAGCGCGGGTCGTTGCTGAACGACTCGATGCGCAGCGCGTGCGTGCCCGGACGCCCTTCGGCCGGCGGGAAGACGAGGCGAATTCCGAGCAGCGCGGGCTCGCGTCCAAACACTTCGGTCTCGTCGTCGAAGCCGAACATGCCGTGTTTCAGGTACTGGCGGCTGTCGTGGTACGAGCGCGGGTTGACCAGCGTGCGCATGGTCACGTGCTGTGACGTGAAGATCTGGACGCCGCGCGCCGCGCTGACCTGCTGCGAAACGGTGCGCACGCGCGTCGCGAAGTCGTCGTAGGTCAGGCTCGAGAGCTCCTCGCGAAACTGAAATCGGTCCGGCAGGAACGCCGCCAACGAGCTCGCGCCGGGAGAAGTGACCGGGTTCGAGAGGACCGCGCCCGCTCCGGTGACTGCGAAGCTCTGATAGGGCGGATCGCCTGTCTGATAGAGCTGGTTGTGCACGCGCTGGATCGGCAGGGGATCCGGCGCCATGGCCGGGTGCACGAGCTCGCAGACGAGGGCGATGGTGCGCGGGGTGTAGAGCAGCAGGCGGGCCATGATGGGGAGCTCGCATCCCGCTCGGCCGGGCGGTTCCGGCGATCCGCCGGTCGTGCCGGGGAGGGAGGCGTGCAGCCTGGGACATAGACTATCAGGATCGGCCGATCGAGCCCGCACGGGCCGACACTTGGGGACCGCGTGGTCCGAGTCAGGCGGGGTGGTCCGAGTCACGCGGGCGGCTGTCGCTCGCCAAAAAACACTTCACCGATCCGCGCGGGGAGCCGTAGGCTGGCCGACCTTTTCCGTCGCGGCAGCCGGAATCGTGCGTCGGAACATCCTTCCGGGCGCGACCCTCCACGCTCCCAACCCTCCCGGGCCGGCTTCCCGCTGCGCCTCGATCCCTGACCACTCCCCACCCGATGAAGTGCCAGCCTCTCGCGCCGGACGGCGGATCTGCATCCGACGCAGCCGCGTGCGCGTCGAGGTCGCCGGCTGCTTCGACGTGTGCGCTCACGCACTGACGCCAGGCTGCGAGCAGCATCCGGCGGCGAACGAACCCTCGAGCCAACGAACGAGACCTTCGAACGATGTCCCACCAACGCCATGCGATCGCGGGGAACTCCTCCTCGCTCTGCCTGATCTCACTCCTCTTCCTCGGCGGTCTGGCTGCGTGCCACACCGAGCCCAAGCAGGATGCGCCGCCCACGGCGTCGGCCACTGCGGGGACGGGGCAGAAGCCGGACGCGAACAAGTCGACCGGCAACATGGAGGTGAAGAAGGACGCAGCCGGCGGCGACGGCGCGGCGGCCACGAGCGGGAACGCGGTGAACACCCACGCCGACACCGCTCCGGACGGCAGCGCCCCTGCCGCCAAGACGGGCACCCCCAACTCACCGCAAGGCGTGAACGCGGCCGATCACCCCTCGTCCGGCTTCTTCTACGAGGAGGGCGATGGCAGCGCGCAAGCACACGTCGCCAAGGCGGAAGCGTTCCTGGCGAAGAACGACCTCGATCAGGCCCTGACCGAAGCCGACGCAGCTCTCGCGATCGATGGACGAAACGCGCAGGCAGCCGACGTGCGCGCGCGCGTGCTCTCGCGCAAGAAGAGCGCTGCGACCACCGTTGCGCGTCCGAGCGACAAGGCGATGACGACGCCGGTTCCCCGTCACTCTGCCACGGGCCAGCACACCGGGCTGTTCGGTCCGCCGCTCGTCGTCAACGGACAAGAGGTCAGCGAGAACGACATCAAGCGCTGGCTGATCTACGGCCCGTGCCGTCCGATGCTCGAGCTCTACCGCATGGAGCTGATCATCCACGACGAGCTCGAGCGCCGTGCCGCGCACGCGGGCGACTCCGCGATCGAGCCGCAGGTCGCGATGCGCGCGGGCAAGGAAGCCGACGCCGCCATCGAAGGCAAGACGTTCGCGACCCCCGAAGCCAAGCAGGCCGCCTACGACCAGGCGCTCGCCGCGGCGCGCCTGCGCGTGCGCAACTCGCCCGATCTGATCGGTCCGTGGCAGGAAGCGAACAAGTCGGAGCGCGACCGCCTCGAGGAAGCCCTGCAGCCGACGGAAGCGGAGTTCCAGGCCGAATTCCACCGGATGATCAACGAGTTCAAAGCGAACTATCCGGTGCTCGACCTCGAAGCGGAGGTCAGCCGCAAGTTCCGCACGGTCGACTGGTTCAAGCTCACCTTGCACAACCAGATGTACTTCGAGCACGTCTTCTATCCTGACGATCCGGATGACTGGCCCGAGACGACCATCGCCGCCGTGACCGCGGACCTCGGCCAGGATTGGATCGAGGACGCGAAGCAGAGCTACATCACGCGTCGCGAGCACGCCGACAAGACCGGCGAGCCGCTGCAGAAGGAAGACGCGATGTACTCGAACATGATGGACGAGATCGTCCGTGATGCGATGTACCACACGATGGACTTCAACACGTCGATCGATGGACTGCCCGACGACGTCGTGCTCACCGCCGACAAGAACGGCGACGGCAAGCCGGAGCTCGTCGTGTCGACCGACGAACTGTGGAACAAGGTCAAGGACACCGTCTCGCCGCAAGAGATCCAGGACGCGAAGCAGTGGTTCGTCACGTCGATGGCGACGCACGACCGTCTGCAGAAGGAGGGGGCGCTCCTGGGGGACTCGGACTGCAAGAAGGCGATCGCCGACTACATGAAGCAGTTCGAGAACACCTACATCACGATGCAGATCCTCGCGACGCAGACGTACTTCTTCCCGTCGATCGAGACGTACGAGGAGTACTACTGCATGAGCGAGGGCTTCAAGAAGTTGATGGAGCCCAAGCTCGCCGACGATGGGCAGGGCAACGTCGCTCAGCCCTTGCGCGACTACTTGGATCACGCGAACCGGATCCTCGGTCTCGGGCAGGTCGACCTCGAAGCGATGTTGTTCGGCGCGTTCGACATTCAGCACTTCAAGTGGAAGGACAACGGCTGGGCCTTTGCGAAGCAGAAGTCCGCGGAGGTCAAGGCCGAGCTCGACAAGAACGCTGCTGATTGGGAAGCGCAGCAGACCGAAGCCGCGAAGGCCAAGGCCGCGGGCACCGAGTACAAGCCCGCGACTCCGGTCGAGGAGCCTTATCACTTCTGGACGCGGATGATGGACGAGCACTCGGAGTTCTGGGATCCGCCGCCGCCCGAGAAGGGTCGCGCGTCGCAGGTCGGCATGCACAACCGCGGTCGCTTGGGTGATCACTACCGCAACGACCTGCAGGGGTTCGTGAACGAGACGCCGTACTCGCACTGGGTCACGGGGGTGTCGATCACCGACACGGCGTTCTTCGACGCGGCCGAAGGCGTTCCGATGGGGCCGATCAAGGGCCCGCTCGGCTACTACATCTTGCGCGTGAACAAGCGCAAGCCGCCGACCTATCCGCTCAACATCGCGGAGCCGAAAAAGCTGCAGCTTTTGAAGGACGACTACTTGCGCGTCGCGTTCGTCGAGTATGCGCAAGAGGCCGTCAAGCAGGCCAAGGTGCAGGGGTTCGACAAGGACTCCTGAGCGTCGATGGGTCTCGATCGCGCCGGCGATCCACTGGAAGCACGTTCCAGCGGATCGCCGGCGCGCTTCTTTGACACCTGCGCGCGCGTCTTCGACACTGCCGCGTGATGGAGCCCGGCGTCCGCACGATCTGGAAGGTTCTCGCGCCGCATGCGCGCGCGCACAGGGTGGCGTTCGGGCTGTTGATCGCCCTCGGGTGGGTATCGGCGCTGGCGCAGCGCCTCGTGACGATCCTCGTCATCCCGGCAATGGAGATTCTTGCGCCGGAGCAGGTTGGCAAGAGCCTCGACTCCGCGCCGGGTCACTGGTGGTCCGGCATCGTGATCGGGGCACACAACTGGCTCGTCGGCCCCGCCGGAACTCCGGGCGAGAAGTTGAACGCGTGCCTGCGCCTCGGGATCGTCCTGGGCGGGCTCGGCTTACTGGCCGGCCTGGCGCAGTACGCGTTTCTGACCCTCTCGCGCTGGATCGCTCTGCGCATGATCGTCGACCTGCGCGTGCGCATCGCTCAGCACTTGATGGGTCTTTCGATGGCGTACCACGGCCGCCGTCACTTCGGTGATTTGCTCTCGCGCATCAGCAACGACGTGACCTCGACCGCAAACCTCCTGAACCAGACGCTCAAGGAGGTCGTGCAGGAGCCGCTGCTGCTGATCTCGTCGCTGATCATCGCCGCCTCCTTCGCATTCGTTCCGGCCATGGTGGTCGGAGTCGGGATCCTGTTCATCGGATTGGGTGTCGCGCGCCAATCAAGAAAGGTCAAGAAGGGCAGCTCGAAGTCACTCAAGGAACTCGGGTCGTCGGTGCAAGTGCTGACGCAGATGTTCCAGGGCGTGCGCACGGTGAAGGCGTTCCGCGCCGAGAAGCGCGAGGTCGAGGAGTATTCGCGCGTCAACGAAGGCTACATCCGCGCGGCGATGAAGATGGTGCGCGCGCAGGCACTGTCCAACGCGTTTACGCTCTTCGCGAGCCATCTCGGCATGGGGATCATGATCATCGTGTTGGCGTACATGATGCTCTACACCGAGCAGTTCAAGGGCGGTGTCGGGAGCATCACGGTGTTCATGCTGAACATCGCGGCGGTGTACGCCAGCGTGAAGGACATCTCGCGCGCGACGACTCAGGTGCAGGAGACGGTCGGAGCTGCCGAGCGCATCCAGGCGTTGCTCGACGAGACCTCCGAAGTCGTCGAGCGTCCGACCGCGAAGACGGCGCTCGGGCTGGGCAGGGGGATCCGCTTCGAGGGAGTGACGTTCGCGTATCAGGGCGGGCACGGCAACGCGATCGAAGGGCTCGATCTGGTGATTCGCCCGGGTGAGACGTTGGCGCTGGTCGGCTCGTCGGGCTCGGGCAAGAGCACGATCGTCGATCTGCTTGCGCGGTTCATCGATCCGACGATGGGGAGGGTGACGGTCGACGGACAGGACATGCGCGATCTGACTTTGGACTCGTGGAATGCGCAGTACGCGATGGTCGGGCAGACGCCGTTTTTGTTTCACGCCAGCGTCGAAGAGAACATCCGGTACGGCAAGGTGGATGCGACGGAGGAAGAGGTCGTGGCGGCGGCTCGGGCTGCGGGGATCCACGACTTCATCGCGGGGTTGCCGGACGGGTACAAGACGAACGTCGCGGATGCGGGGTCGAGGTTGTCGGGGGGACAGCGGCAGAGGATCACGATCGCGCGCGCGTTCTTGAAGGGGGCGCCGTTGTTGCTGTTGGATGAAGCGACGAGTGCGTTGGATACGGAGTCGGAAGCGATAGTGCAGGAGGCGTTGGAGAGGTTGATGGCGGATCGGACGGTGGTGGTGATTGCGCACAGGTTGTCGACGATCAGGAACGCGGATCGGATTGCGGTGCTGGAGAACGGGCGGATCGTCGAGATGGGGACGCACGCGGAGTTGATCAAGGAGAACCGGGCGTACGCGCGGTTGGCGACGGTGGGATGAAAACGGTGGGTGCCTGGAACCCGCCGCGGGTAGTCCCGCGACGGGTGCCTGGCACCGGGCGTTTCACCGACAGACTCTTCTTTCTCCCGACGTGCAACGTGACAGGCGAAGCGACTCGAGGTCAGCGCGAGCGCGGTGAGTTGAGTGCCCCAGTGCTGTTCGCTGTGTGTCGCGTTTCGACGTGCGGCTGGGGCGATCGGGGGAGCTCCAAGCGCGCGGCAAGTTGTTCCGCGCCTACGGCGCGGTTCCGGCCGGCGCGAGACGCCCGGGCATACCGGTCGGCTCGCGCCGGTCGGCTCAGGGGAGAAATGGGATCGATGAGGTGCGAGCGAGGTACGGCGAGAGGGTGAGGTGGTGCCGAGTCGCACTGGATGACTCGATGGGGGAGCGCAGGGCGATCTTTTCGAGGAGAGCGGCCTTGACTGGCGGGTGAAACGATTGTTTCATACATGTGATTGAATCATTCGTTCGACAAGGGTTCTGTGCCTGCACCGTCTGAAGCCGCCTCTGACCTCGATACCCGCAGGCGGTTGCTGGATGCGGCGGGTGGGGTTTTTGCCGAGAGCGGTTTTCGGGCTGCGACCGTGCGCGAGATCTGCCAGCGAGCGGGGGCCAATGTCGCCGCGATCAACTACCACTTCGGCGACAAGGAGAGCCTGTACAGGGCGGTGCTCGAGAACGCCCTCGAGGAGATGATCGCTGAGTATCCGCCCGACTACGGGTTGCCGAAGGACCCTACGGCGGAGGATCGGCTGTACGCGTTCGTGCACTCGTTCTTGCTGCGCGTGCTGACCGGAAGCAAGCGCACTTGGTTGATGAGGATGATGACGCGCGAGATGGTCGAGCCGACGAGCGCGCTCGATCGATTGGTCGAGACGGTGCAGAAGCCGTTGTTCCGAATCTTGCACGGCATCGTGTCGGAGTTGTGCGGAGTGGAGGCTCCGCCCGAGGTCGTGCTCGCTTGCGCGCAAGCGGTGGTCGCGCAGTGCCTCTTCTACAAGCAGGCGGAGCACGTGATCACGCGCATGGGACATCGCGTGCCGAAGTCGCCCGTGGAGATCGAGGGTCTCGCTCGTCAGATCACGGCGTTCTCTTTGGGTGGCATCCGCGCGCGGGCGGTGATGCGATGAACCTCGTCGCGATCAGGATGCTCGTCGGCGACAGGGCCAAGTACCTGGGCATCATCTTCGGGCTGACGTTCGCATCGCTGTTGATCACGCAGCAGATGGCGATCTTCGTCGGCTTGATGACGCGCACGTACAGCGCGGTGACGGATCTGGGACAACCGGATGTGTGGGTGATGGATCCGAAGGTCCAGTTCATCGACGACTTGAAGCCGCTGCAGAGCACGGAGCTGTATCGGGTAAGAGGGGTCGAGGGCGTCGCGTGGGCCGTGCCGCTCTACAAGGGGTTGCTCAAGGCTCGGTTGGACAACGGCAGCTTCCAGACGTGCAACGTGTTGGGGCTGGACGACGCGACGTTGATCGGCGGTCCGCCCGAGATGTTGGAGGGCAAGCTCGAGGATCTGCGCCGGAGTGAGAGCGTCATCGTCGACGAGAACGGCGCGAACGGAAAGTTGGCGCGGCCGCCGAGTGGGCCGGGAGAAAAGCCGGTCCCGCTGAAGGTGGGGGACACGCTCGAGCTGAACGACCACAGGGCGATCGTGGTCGGCATCTGCAGGGTGGGAAGAACGTTTCAGTCGCAGCCGGTCGTCTACACGACGTACTCGCGCGCGACGACGTATGCGCCGCGCGAAAGGAAGCTGCTCACGTTCGTGCTCGTCGGCGCGCAAAAGGGAGCCGACGTGCCGTCGTTGTGCGCGCGCATCCGCGAGACGACCGGGTTGGCGGCGCTGACGGCCGACGAGCTCAAGTGGAACACCGTGGTGTACTTCATGAAGTACACGGGGATTCCGATCAACTTCGGCATCGCGGTGCTGCTCGGGTTCCTGGTCGGCGTCGCGATCGCGGGGCAGACCTTCTACAACTTCACGCTCGAGAACTTGAAGCAGTTCGGCGCGCTGAAGGCGATGGGTGCGGGCAACGGAGTGTTGCTGCGGATGATCCTGCTGCAGGCGCTGCTCGTCGGCTTGATCGGCTTCGGCATCGGAGTCGGTGCGGCGTCGCTGTTCGGCGAGCTGTCGAAGACCTCCGAGCTCGCGTTCCGATTGCCGTGGCAAGTGCTCGCCATCACGGCCGCCGCGGTGACGATCATCTGCATGCTCGCGGCGCTACTCTCGATCCGCAAGGTCATGAAGCTAGAGCCCGCGATCGTCTTCAAGGGCTGACAGAAGACATGGGAACTTCATCCAACACGCTCGTCGAAGCCGCCGTCACCTGTCGGGGCGTGACCAAGTCGTTCGGTGTGGGCGAGGGCGCCGTGCACGCGCTGCGCGGCATCGACCTCGACGTGCCCGCGGGCGAGCTGATGATGTTGGTGGGTCCGTCGGGTTGCGGGAAGACGACGTTGATCTCGGTGATGGCCGGCATCCTCGATCAGGACGGCGGCTCCGTTCACGTCTTCGGCCAGGATTTGGCGGCGATGTCGCAGCGGGCGCGGACGAACTTCCGCGGTCGGACGATCGGGTTCGTTTTCCAGTCGTTCAATTTGTTGCCGACATTGACGGCGGCCGAAAACGTGGCGGTGCCTTTGTTGATCCTGAAGCAGCCGCGCAAGGCAGCGATGGAGCGCGCGCGCGCCATGCTCGACAAAGTCGGTTTGACGCCGCGGGCGAAAGCGCTGCCGTCGCAACTGTCAGGCGGAGAGCAGCAGAGGGTTGCCATCGCGCGCGCACTCATCCACGAGCCGCGCTTCGTGGTGTGCGACGAGCCGACGTCGTCGCTCGACCAGGACACCGGCCACAAGATCATGGAGATCCTGCGCGACGTCGCACTCGCACCCGATCGCGCGCTCGTCATCGTCACCCACGACTCGCGCACGTTCGGTTTCGCCGACCGCATCGCGCGCATGAACGACGGGCACATCCAGAGCGTCACCGAACAAGAATCGTCCGAGAAGCCGGCACCGCCGCGCTGATCACGAGGTCACCTACATGCTGCGCAAGTTTTTGCTGCCCCTCATCGCCATCTTGGGCCTCTTGCTCGCGCTGCGCACCGTCGCGGCCGGTGCGAAGCCCGTCGCGGTCTCACCGCCGGTCGCCGATCCCGCTCGGGCTCCTTACGGGACGACCATCGCCGGCGCAGGCATCGTCGAAGCACGCAGTCGCAACATCGCGATCGGCACGCCGCTCGCCGGAATCGTCGCGGAAGTGTCCGTGCAGGTCGGCGACGTCGTCAAGTTGGGCGCGCCGTTGTTCCGCATCGACGACCGCGAGCTGCGTGCGCACCTGGAGGTCGAGCACGCGGCGCAGGCCGCGGCGCAGGCGGAGGTCGCACGGCTCGAGAGCCTGCCGCGTTTGGAAGACGTGCCGCCCGCGGAGGCGCGCGTGGCCGCAGCCGAGTCGCTCGTGGCGGACTGGACCGAGCAATTGCATCTCGCCGAGAGCCTGTCGGACAAGCGCGCGATCTCCGCGGAGGAGATCAACCGCCGCACGTTCGGACTGAAGGGGAGCGCAGCGCGGCTGGCCGAGGAACGCGCGTCGCTCGCTCAGTTGAAGGCCGGCGCGTGGGCTCCCGAGCTCGCGATCGCGCGCGCGAAGGCCGGTTCCGCCGCTGCGTCCGCGCATTCGGTCGAAGTCGAGCTCGAGCGCCTCGTCGTGCGTGCACCCTTGGACTGCACGGTGCTGCAGGTCAACGTGCGCAAGGGCGAGTTCGCGCCGAGCGGCGCCCTCAGCGAGCCGTTGGTCCTGGTCGGAGACATCTCGGTGTTGCACGTGCGCGTCGACATCGACGAGAACGACGCGTGGCGGCTCGCGCCCGGAGCGGCAGCGCGTGCGTACGTGCGCGGCAACAGCCAGCTGTCGACGGAGCTCGGGTTCGTGCGCGTCGAGCCCTACGTCGTGCCCAAGCGTTCGCTGACCGGCGACAGCACCGAGCGCGTGGACACGCGCGTGCTCCAGGCGATCTACAGCTTCGATCCGAAATCGCTGCCGGTGTACGTCGGTCAGCAGATGGACGTGTTCATCGAGGCGCACGAATCGGCGGGCACGCGCATGACGACCGACACTCCGAAGGCAGGCGGGAAATGAAGGTGCTAACGACCTCGACTGCGCGTGGATGGTTCATCTGCGCGCTGATCGCGGCACCCGGTTGCAAAGTCGGACCGGACTACGCGAAGCCCGACCTCGTCGTGCCTGACGAGTGGACCGAAACGCGGGATGCGGGCCCGGTCGACGAGCATTGGTGGCAGGCCTTCCACGATCCCAAGCTCGACGAGCTCGTCGACCGCGCTTTGAAGAACAACTTGGACCTCGGGATCGCGACCGCGCGCGTGCGTGAAGCTCGCGCCGTACGCGCTGCCATCTTTGGACAGTGGGATCCACAGGTCAACGCGTCCGCCGGCTTCACCCGCGGCCAGACGAGCTCGACGACGACGTCCGGTGCCTTCACCAGCAACGCACCGCGCAACTTGTTCGACGCGGGCTTCGACGCGCGGTGGGAGATCGACGTGTTCGGACAGCGAGATCGCGCGCTCGAAGCCGCCGACGCCGACGTCGACGCCGCTGTCGAGAACGTGCACGACGCGCAGGTCTCGCTGCTCGGCGAGGTCGCGCGCAACTACGTCCAGGTGCGCGGGCTGCAGCGCCAGATCGCGCTCACGCAGCAGAACCTCACGGCTCAACAGGACACGGCTCACCTGACGCAAGTGCGTTTCGGAGCGGGGCTGTCGACCGATCTCGACGTGGCGCGCGCGCAAGCTCTCGCGGCGTCGACGCAGGCCGACATCCCGGCGCTGGAGGGCCGCGTGCGCCAGTTGATGCACGCGCTGTCGGTGTTGCTCGGCGAAGCGCCCGGTCCGCTCGCGCGCGAGCTCGAGGCACCGACCGAGCTGCCGACGCCGCCGGAGACGATCGCGGCTGGACTCCCGGTCGATCTCATGCGACGTCGGCCGGACGTACGCCGTGCCGAGCGCGAGCTCGCCCGCGCGGTCGCCGTGTCGGGCGAAGCCACCGCCGAGCTGTACCCGACGTTCTCTCTGATCGGCTCGTTCGGACAGCAGTCCAACAAGCTCGAATCGCTGTTCAACGCGGACAGCAACGTGTGGACGCTCGGCGGCGGCGTGACGGCGCCGATCTTCAACGGTGGCACTCTGCGCGCGAACATCGAAGCCGCGGACGCGCGCGCCGAGCAGGCCGAGCTCGCGTATCGGCGCACCGTCCTGTCGGCGCTGGCCGAGGTCGAGAGCGCGTTCTCCGACGTTGCGAAGTCGCGCGCGCGCCACGAGAGCCTCGTCGCATCCGTCGATGCGTACAGCCGAGCGGTACGGCTCGCGACGGAGCTCAACCAGCGCGGGATCGCGTCGTTCTTCGAAGTGCTCGACGCGCAACAGCAGCTTTTCCGCACGCAGTCGCTCGAAGCGTTGAGCGCAACGGACCTGACGGCGGACACCGTCGCGCTCTACAAAGCACTCGGCGGCGGATGGGAGAGCCCAAACGCCGCCGCTGCACAGCCTGGCGAGTGAGACCCGACAGACGACGCCTCGCGAGTAGAACCAGGCGGGTGACACCAGGTCAGCCGGCCCGGACGAGCTTCACTGCTGGTGCGCTTCCACCATCCACAGGAGCTTGTCGACCTCGCGCGAGATGCCCGTGAAGAGATCGGCCGTGTCCTTGTCGCCGATGTCATCGGTCGTTTCGATCGCCTCGCGCACCGACGCGCCGAAAGCGGCGAGGGCGCTCGAGAGCGCTTCGACGTGGTCATCGCCAGCGGAGATGTCGAGCGGATAGGGCGCCATCTTCGTCGCCGCGCCGACGGCTTGCACCGTGCCGAGGGCCGTGCCACCGAGTGCAACCGCGCGCTCGGCTATCTCGTCGATGCCTTCCTCGATCGTCTCGGCGGCCTTGTCGAAGAGCTCGTGCAGCGCGATGAACTGCTTGCCCTTCACGTTCCAGTGCGCCTGCTTGGTCTGCATGTAGAGATCGATCCCGTCCGCGAGCCGTGCGTTCAAGACCTCGATGACGCGCGTGCGATCCTTCTCAGGAATGTCGTTCTTCGTCTTGTGGCGCAGGCCGTGCGCGCGGCCGTTCTTGCTCGACGTTCCCTTGGCGGACAGTTCTTTCGTGGCCATGTGGTCTCCTGAGCGTGTGCGATGGACTTGGATCTGAGCGACGTGCCCGGATGGGAGCAGCGTGCGCGACGTGACACTCGAACGCGATGTCGGTGTGGTTCGCCACCAAGCTTAGGTAGGCCTGCAATCCGCGTGAAATCGGAAGGACGCATCGCTCCGACAGCCCGGGCCTATCGACCTGGCCCGCTGTGCTGCTCCCTAGTCAGCAGCCGGGCGGGGCATGTCGTCGAGCAGACACACCGCCTGCACGGCGACGACCGATTCGCGCGCGAGAGCACCCAGGCCCTCGAGCGTCTTCCCCTTCACGTTGACGCGCGGCGCACCGCATTTGAGCAGCGTCCCGATTCTCTCGCGCATCTGCGTGCGGTGCGGCGCGATGCGCGGACCTTCGGTCGCGATCACGACGTCGACGTTCACGACCACGAAACCGGCCTTGCGCACGCGCTGCACGACGGCTTCGAGCATGTTGGCGCTGTCAGCCCCCTTCCATGTCGGATCGCTGTCGGGGAACAACGTGCCGAGGTCCTCGAGACCCGCCGCACCGAGCAGCGCGTCGCTGATCGCGTGCAACACTGCGTCGCCGTCGGAGTGTCCGACCGGACCATCGGGATGGGCGATGCGCACGCCGCCCAGGATGCACGGGCGTCCAGGAGCCAGCTCGTGGCTGTCGAAGCCGAGTCCAACGCGCATGTTCAAATCCTCCCGGCTGCGTCGCGCGAGCGCAGGATCGCAGCCGCGATCGCGAGGTCCTCGCTCGTCGTGACCTTCAGGTTCTGCGCGCTGCCACGCACGATCGGAACGGGACCGGTGTAGCGCTCGTGCAGCACAGCGTCGTCGGTCGGACGGAAGTCGTCGGCGCGAGCACGGGCGAGCAGTTGTCGGAACTGCGCCAGCTTGAACACCTGCGGCGTCTGCGCGCACCACAAGACGCTGCGGTCGAGCGTGCTTTCCGCGTGCACGCCGTTGGAAGACGTCTTGACCGTGTCGCTCATCGGGATCGCTACCAGCGCCGCGCCATGCCGGCCGGCGACGCGGATGGCCTCCTCGATCACGGCTGTCTCGATCAGCGGACGCGCGACGTCGTGGATCGCGACGAGCGTGCAACCCGCCGCGACCGCTTGCACTCCGGCGCGGACCGAGTCGGTGCGAAACTCGCCGCCGGGAACGATCGCGCGCACCTTGCGCAACGCCGCGCAGGTCGTGCTCATGCGGCCGAGGCGCTCGAGGTCCTCGGGGTGGCCGACGATCACGATGTCGCGCACGGCGCTCGACCGATCGAACGCGGCGCACGCGCGCTCGAGCAGCGTCATCCCGTCGAGCACGATGAACGGCTTGCGCACCGAGTCCACGGTTCCGCCCATGCGCGTCGACGACCCGGCCGCGACCAAGATGGCTGCTGTGGGCTCGAGCGAAGTGGGGTTCTCGTGCATGTCGCGCGGCACAGGCTCTTCCCTGGCAGCGGTGCGAAAGCGTAGGGTCCGTTCCACGCCCCAAGGAAGTCCGACGTTGGAGCTTCGGGCGGATTTCGCACGTGAACGACGAGACATTGACCCCGCCGACAGCAGCGCTCGCTGCGATCCCCGTCGCCGTCCGTGCCCCGATCGCACCGCGTGGTGCAGTCGCACCGCGTGGCCCGGTTGCACCGCGTGGCCCGGTTGCACCGCTTGCCTCGGTTGCACCGCTTGCCTCGGTTGCACCGCGGGCTCCGGCCACAGGGCGTGCCACCATCGTGCTCGGCATCGACCCGGGCACGCGCATCCTGGGATACGGCGCGATCGTGCTCGGTGCTCGCGGTCCGCGGCTGCTCGCGGCCGGAGTCCTGCGCGCACGCAGCGACGACGTGCCGGCACGCCTCGGTCAACTGCGACGCGATCTCGACCTCCTGTTCGAGCGCTTGAACCCCGACGTCATCGTCGTCGAGCAGGCCTTCGCCGCGCGCAACGTGCAGAGTGCGCTGCGCATCGGCGAAGGGCGCGGCGTCGTCTTGTGTTGCGCCGCTCACCGCGGAGCGCAGATCGTGCAGTACGCTCCGGCCGTCGCGAAGAAGGCGCTCGTCGGCAGCGGTGCGGCCGACAAGTCGCAGGTCGCGCGCATGGTCGAGCACCTGCTCGGGCGCAAGTCGCAGGACCTGCCGCTCGATGCCAGCGACGCGCTCGCGCTCGCCCTGTGCCACATGCAACGTCTGCGGATTCCGGGCTGAACCCATGGGCGGACACCAAGAAGCCGGCACGCACGCCGAGGAGTCCGACGCGAAGCCCGCGATCCTCGCGGCGTTGCGTGAAGAGCTCCCGGGCTTCGATCTGAAGGAGCACGACGTCGACCTCGCCGGCGGTCATCGTCCAAAGGGTGCTCACGACGTGCGCGCCGACTGGGTCGGGACGGATCGCTCGGGCCGCCTCGTGTTCGCGACGGTCAAGGAGGCCGGGGACGACGAAGCCATACTCTGGGCCGTCGAGGCGGTCGCCTTCGCGAGCCGGATGCGCACGGGTGCGGGCGCGCGCTCGGCTCGGGCGCGCTGGCAGAGCGCAGCCGAAGGACCGGTTCCGCTGGTGGTGCTGATCGTGCGTACCAGTAGCGCGCGGCTGCTCGCGACCCTGGCGTGCTTGCCCGCAGATTCGTTTTCCTTGCTCGAGCTGCGCCAACGCCGCGGCAAGGGAGGGGGGAAGCTCGCGCTCGTGCGCCGCGATTTGCGCGGTGATGAGGAAGCGTCTCGGCCCACGCAGCACGGGATCGAAGCCTGGCCGTCCGGTGCGCGCCAACTCGCCGAGTCGCTCGCCGCGCGCGTGCGCCGCATCGATCCGTCGATCGAGCGCACCGAGTCCGTGCACGGCTTGCAGTTTTTCTTCCGCGAGGAAGAAGCAGCCCGGTTGTCGTTCCAGGGCGGCAAGCTCATGGGCGCGTGCGGGGGCCTGAGCGAATCCGACACGATCGAGGACGATTCCGGTGCCGACGCTTGGCTCGAGCGCGCGCTGCGCACGCATGCAGTGCGCCTGCATTCCGGCAATCGGCCGAGACGGCCGGCCGACCTTCTCACCCGCGCGGGCCCATTGCTCTCACCCGAGGAACTGGCCGCGTTCCGCGACGACTGACGTCCGCTGCGCACTCGAGCACAGGCACCAGGACAGTCGAGCACCGTCGAGCAGCCACCGCTTCGAAGCGGCGCACGCTGAACTCGCGTCTGGACACCCACAAAAAAAAAGAACCGGGGCAGCGCACTAGGCGCTGCCCCGGTCTTTCACGCGGTCAGTCTCGGATCAGTTGGTATCCGGGAACGGGCCGTGCGTGACGAGGTCACCGTTGGCTTGCTCGCCGAGGCCGTAGGGCAGCGACGCAACCGAGATGACGCCCAACGCCAGGCGCTCGATGCGCGTGGCGAGGAAAGCCGGGTCCTGGACCGAGGCTGCCGTCGAGAACGCAACCGCGCCGTCCATGCGGAACCAGCCGGTTTCGAGACCGTTCGACGGGTTCGTGCCGAGGACGCTCTCGTTCAGCGCGTTGTTCGTGCTGGCGAGGAAGCCCTGCGTGAACACACCGCTGATGTCTTCGAGCTCGACGCGATCCCAGCAGTCGAACTGGTACTGAGCCGAGAAGACTTCTTCGTTGTCGTTGTACACGAGGAAGTTGATGATCGTCGAGAACGACTGGCCGGTGAGACCGATGAGGATCAGCTCCGGCGAGGAGACGGCGTCACCTGCGTCGGCGATGAAGCGCGGAACGAGCAGCTTGTCGCTGACTTGTTCGTACTCCAGACCGTTCAGGTCACGACGGTTGTCGTTGTCGAGGTCGGTGTTCGCGCCAGCGGCGAGACCCGAACCGGCCTTGAAGACGATCGGGGGCAGTTCGATCGCACCGATGACGCTCGGGGCGACGACGAAGCTGTCACCGGCGAGGTAGTCCCACGCGATCGCGCGGCCCGTCGTCGGGCTCTTGGCGAACACGTAGACGTAGCCTTGCGTCGAGTTGGGGTTGTCGAAACGCGACGAAACCGTCAGCGTGTCGTTCGGCGTCAGACGACGCGTACGGTTGAACTCGAGGCAGGTACCGCCGTCGATGTACACGAACTCGACGTCGACCGTGCCCGCTTGCAGCGTGCCCGTGGTCGGCGTGTTGTCGTCGTTCGTGTTCGTGACGGTGATTCCGAAGAACCCGCCGCGGGTGTTGTCGTACCAGGGATAAACGAGCAGGCTGCCCGGACGATCGAGGCTGTCGGCCGCCGCATGCGCTGCGAAGCCGAGGAAAGCCACGCCGACGAGGGCGAGGGTCGAAAACTTGGTCATGGTGCTTCTCTGGTGAGGAATTGGAGGGACTGAATTGGATCAGGACGATCCGGAAAAAAAACTTCGCGAGCAGCAGCCGGAGGGGCCCGGGAGGGCGCTGGGAGGCCGTGTCTTACGAAGTCGCTTTGAATCCTAGCAGTTTCGCTCCGGCTGGCAATGCGCCTCCGATCGGAATTCGGATTTCCCTCCTCCGTGACCCCCGGAATGCTTCGCGGTGCTTGGAATCCTGCTCTGGATGAGGTTGTCTAGGGCCGGCCACCGGGGGAAGCGTCGATCCCGCCGGCCCGGTGGGTTTCGTTCTGCGATGAACTGGGACCAGGCGCGCAGGCTCCTGCGCAGCGAAGAGCCGCCCGTGCGGAGCAGCGCGGGCCTTCGGACCCCTCACGTGGGTGTGCAGCCCGCGCGCGGGTGGTCCGTGTGCGTTGCGAGCGGCAAGGGCGGCACGGGGAAGTCCGTCGTCAGTGCTTCGCTGGCTGCGATGTTCGCGCGGGTCGGGCGGACTTTGATCGTCGACGCGGACATGGGTGTGGGGAACGCGCACATCCTGCAGGACGTCGCGCCCGTGCATTCGTTCGTCGATCTGGTCGAGGGTCGTTGCAGCGTGCGCGACATCTTGTCGCCGTGCGCGCCGTCGCTCGATCTGTTGGCGGCGGGATCCGGTGTGTCGCGCATGGCATCGCTGTCGAGCTGGGAGTTGCATCTCGTCGCGGGCGGCATCGACGAGATCGAGCGCGACTACACGCGCATCGTGGTGGACTCCGCGGCGGGCATTTCCAACCAGACCGTCGCGCTCGCGGCGGCGAGCGATTTGGTGTTGCTGGTGACGACGCCCGACGTGACGGCGCTCACCGATGCGTACGCGTTCTTGAAAGTGCTCTTGATGCGGCGTGCGGAGGCGCGTGTCGTGTTCGTCGTCAACCGTGCGTCGAGTCCGCAGGAAGGTGCGCGCGTCGCGGAGAGACTGCAGGCGGCGGCGCACAAGTTCCTTGGTTGTGAGCCGCGCTGCATCGGGGTGTTGCCGGATGATCGCGCGGTCGTGAGGTGCGTGAACGCGCGCGCTCCGGTGGTGGTGAGGGAGCCGGATGCGCCGTTCTCGCGGGGGTTGCGGGATGTGTTCGAGACGGTGCAGATGGAGCTTGGGCGGGAAGTGCCGCGCGGGCTGGGGAAGTCGCTGATGCACGGGTGAGGGCGGGGGGGTGTCGGGATGCAGATGCACTCGCGGGGTGTTGTGGTGTGGTGCCGTGCGGGGCGGTGCGGGGTGCAACCGGCAGGGCTGATCGCTGGCGATCGAAGCAACTCTGAGCGCGCGGCGAGATGTTCCGCGCCTACGGCGCGGTTCCGGCCGGCGCGAGTCGCCCGGGATACCGGTCGGCTCGCGCCGGTCGGCTCAAGGGGGGACGCAAGTCGTCACCGCCGCATGGATGGCGCGCCCGGTCGACTGGATCGATCCACGTGGAGGGGGCGACCGCGGCCGCTTCGTCTGCTTCGTTCGATGTGTGGCAGCAATACGGTGCCGGTCCCGATTTTTCAGCCCATCGAGCGAAGGGGAGCGTGCTGCGGCGGCCGCGACTTCTCCTTCGGTCGAGGGGTGAAAGATCGGGACTGGCACCGTATTGCTGCCACCTGGGGGTCGGTGCGAAGTGTCGGGGACTTTTTCTGCAACCGTCGGCGATCCCGTTCGTCCAGGTGGAGGTGAGTGAGCCCCTGCTGTCGGCCTTCGTCGGATTCTTGTTTGCGCTGGCCGTGATCGGCCCGGCGATTCCGCGGTCGACTGGGTCGAGCTTGTTGGCGCGTGCGCCCGACCCGCTGGTCCAAGAGCGCGTGATCGACCCCGACCGGATGTGCTTGCGCGATCTGCGTCGGCTGCCGTCCATCGGGCCGGCACGATCGCTCGCCATCGTGCGGGCACGCTTCGAGCAAGGCCTTGGCGGCGGACCTGGGTCCTGGACCTGCATCAACGGCATCGGGCCGGAGACCGTGCGTGCGGCCCGGATGTGGATCGAAGCCGCGGGCGGGCGTGGGGGGAGGGACGGTGGACCGGGGAGCGGTGGTCCGTCGGGTGCGGCGCGCCTGTCGGGGCCGCCCGGCGGAGCGTACACTTCGACGGCTGCCGACCCCGGCGCTAGCCACCGATGACGCCTGCGCAACTCGATGTCCGCGCAAGCCGACTTGGGCGCCCGACGATGCACCTTTCGCTCGATGTCCCCGCATCGTCCTCTACATGATGTCCAAGCCTCGAGGTGAGACGGGTGGTGGCGATGCGATCTCGCGGGCGGAGTCGCAGCGCACGGGGGCATCCATGGGGGCGGCTGCGTCGGCGTCTACGACGAGCTTGCCCGCGCCGCGCCTCGGTCCGCCGACGCCGCTCTCGGTGGCGGAGATCGACGCGGTGCTGCGTCCAGCGTTGGCGGAGGACAAGGGCGGTGGCGACCTGACCTCTACCTCTGCCGTGCCCGAGCGTGCGCGGGCTCGTGCGCGCTTGGTCGCCAAGTCGTCGGGCGTCGTCGCCGGCCTCGCGGTGTTCGCGCGCGCGTTCGAGCTGTGCGATCCATCGGGCCCGCGGGTCGCGCTCCTCGTCGAGGACGGCGCGCGCATCGAGCGCGGACGCGAGCTCGCGACGATCGAGGGCAGTGCGCGCGCCCTGTTGACGGCCGAACGCACGTCGTTGAACTGCGTGCAGCGGATGTCGGGGATTGCGACGCTCACGGCGCGCTACGTCGAGATCGCGCGCGCGGCCGGGATGAGCCCGGTGCGCATCCTCGACACGCGCAAGACGACGCCGCTCCTGCGTCGGTTCGAGAAGTACGCCGTGCGCTGCGGCGGCGGGGAGAACCACAGGTTCGGGTTGTTCGACGAGGTCATGGTGAAGGAGAACCACATCGACCTCGCGGGCCGTCCGATCGAGTCGGTGCTGGCGGACCTGCGGCATGCGGTCGGAAACGGTGTGCGCATCACGAGCGAAGCGCGCGACGAGAAAGAAGCGCTGGCGGGCGTCGACGGCGGCGCGGACGTGATCCTGCTCGACAACATGACGCCGGCCCAGATGGCGCGCTTGTGTCCGCTGCTGCGGCAGCGCGCGCTCGGGCTCTCGCGGCGCATCGAGATCGAGGCCTCGGGCGGCATCGATGAACACACGCTGGCCGCGGTCGTGCAGAGCGGCGTCGATCGCATCTCGGTCGGCGCGCTGACGCACTCGGCGCCGGCGCTCGATCTGTCGCTGGATCTGCAGCCCATTGCGCTGTGACGCCCATCGAACCGTGATTCCCAACGCACCGCGAACTCGTTGCAGCAGGATCCCCTCGCAGGGTGATCCGAGCGCAGGGTGACGCGGCCCGGATGAAACACCTCCCCCCCGAACGTCCGCACGAGCTCCGGCTCGACCTGCCGGCGGCTCACAGCGCGGAACGCATGGCGCGTGCCGTCCTGCGCCAGTTCGCGCAGCGCGAGCGCGTGCCCGCGAAGGAGATCGAGACGCTCGAGTTCGTGGCTTCGGAGCTGTTGTCGAACGCGGTCGACTACGGCGGCGGACGGCGTGCGATGGAAGAGTCCGACGTCAAGGACGGCGTGCGCATGACCTTGTGCCTCGTCGTGAGCGAGAACGCCTGGAGCATGAGCGTGAGCGACCAGGGCGGCGGAGATCCGGACGTCGTCGCAGCGCGCTTGTCGAGCGACGAGCTGCCCGACATCGACGAGGATCGCGGCCGCGGGTTCTTCCTCTTGAAGCAGATGGTCGACACGCTGCGCGTCGAGAAGAGCAGCGACGGACTGGGCCTCGAGTTCACGGCGGTGCGCTCGTACGTGGAGCGGCGTTGAGCCGGCGACGTTGACCACAGGTGCGCACGATCGGCTGCAGCCTTTCTCCGGCGGCAGCGTGGCGACGAGGCTTGCGAACGTGCTGAGGCACGCTCCGCGCTGGCTCGGCGCGATCGCGTTCCTGTCGTGGAGCGCGTTGATCTTCGCACTGTCCGCGCAACCCACGGTGGAGATCGGCCGGTTGCTGCGACCTCTCGGCGCGTGGGGACACAACACGTTGCACGCGCCCGAATACGCGGTGTTCGCGGTGCTGTTCCTGTGGGCGACCGCGCGCAAGGACGAGAGGCTCGCGAGCACGGGCAGGCGCGTCGCGTTGTGCGCTGTCGTGGTCCTCTTGTGGGGCGCCTCCGACGAATGGCACCAGTCGTTCACGCCGGGACGCGACGCGTCCGTCTGCGACGTCTTGACGGACTTCGCGGGCGGCATGTCGGCCGCGATCCTCTTGCGGGCAGCCGAAGAGGGTGCAACACGGACTCGGATGGCGGGCCTGGCCGTGCTCGCGGTTCTTGCGTGCGCGCTCGCTGCGCTGATCGCTACCTTGCTGCCCGCGACGCGCCCTGACCTGCCCTGGCTGTGATCGTGATCAGCACTGCTTGGGATCGACGCTGCTTCTGATCAGCTCTGAACGCGCATGGACCACGACAACTACCAGTCGCCTCTTTCCGAGCGCTACGCGAGCGCCGAGATGCGCGCCAACTTCTCCGAGCGCACGAAGGTGATGCGCTGGCGCTCCTTGTGGATCGCGCTGGCGAAAGCGGAACAAGCGCTCGGCCTGCCGATCCAGGACGACCAGATCGACGAGATGCTGACGACCGCGAAGGACATCGACTTCGAGGCTGCGCGTCGGTACGAAGCCGAGCTCCGACACGACGTGATGGCGCAGATCCACGCTTGGGGCGAGCGTGCTCCCAAGGCACGGCCGATCCTGCACCTGGGCGCAACGAGCTGCTACGTCACCGACAACGCCGACCTCATCGGGATGCGCGCCGGCGTGCGCTTGTTGCGGGCGCAGCTCGTGTCGGTGATCTCCGTGCTGCGCGCGTTCGCGCTCGAGCACCGCAGCGTGGCGACGCTCGGTTTCACGCACTTCCAGCCCGCGCAAGCCACGACGGTCGGCAAGCGCGCGTGCCTGTGGCTGCAGGACCTCCTGCACGACCTCGAGGACCTCGACCACGCCGAGCACGCGATCCGTTTCCGCGGCGCGAAGGGCACGAGCGGCACGCAGGCTTCGTTCCTCGAGCTCTTCGACGGCGACCACGACAAGGTGCGCGAGCTCGATGCGCGCGTGACGAAGGCGATGAGCTTCGAGCGCTCGTTCGGCGTCACCGGGCAGACGTACCCGCGCCAGATGGACTTCCGCGTGCTCGTAGCACTCTCGTCGATCGCGCAGTCCGCGCACAAGTTCGCGACCGACCTGCGCCTGCTCGCGAACCGGCGCGAGCTCGAGGAGCCGTTCGAGAAGAGCCAGATCGGTTCCTCCGCGATGCCGTGGAAGCGCAACCCGATGCGCTCCGAGCGCATGTGCTCGCTCGCGCGCTTCGTGATCGAGTCGCTCGGCAACGCGGCTCACACGGCGGCGAACCAGTGGCTCGAGCGGACGCTCGACGACTCCGCCAACCGTCGCATCGTGATCGCGGAGATGTTCCTAGGCACCGATGCGATCCTGAACCTCTACACCAACGTCGCATCGGGTCTGATCGTCAACCCACACGTCGTGCGCAAGAACTTGGACGAGGAGCTGCCCTTCCTCGCATCCGAGCAGTTGATGATGGAGGCGGTGAAGCTCGGCGCGGACCGACAGGACGTGCACGAGTCGGTGCGACGCGCGAGCCACGCAGCCGCGTCGGCGATCAAGTCGGGCGAGCCCAACCCGTTCAAGACGTTGCTCGCTCGCGACCCGGTGCTCGGGAAGATCTCCAAGCGCCTCGACGCGCTGCTCGATCCGGCGCGCTTCGTCGGTCGTGCGCCCGAACAGGTCGTCGAGTTCGTCACGACGGAGGTGGATCCCGTACTCGAGCGCCACCGCGACCTCGTCGGAAAGCGCGCCGAGCTGCACGTGTAGCCGCGGATCTCGTCCGCTCCTAACCGAACCGTCGCTGGAGGTCTTGGACATCCGGTCGAGGGGGGGGGCGCCGTAGGGTTCGGGGCGGCAACCGTCTCTTCCGGGGCGGACCGGCGGCCAGACTTGCCGTCGACGATTGCGAGTTTGTACCTTTCCGCACCCGGCCGCCTCCTCCTGGCAGAGCAGCGCGCCGAGATCCCCTGGCAGAGGAAGTCTTGGCATTGCGCACACCCGGCCGACCCGTCTCTCGAGTGATTCGCACTTGGGACGCAACGACCCGCTCTCTCGGGGCGAGTCGTGTTTCCAGTTGGGCCATTGCGGTCCACGTCCGATGGGAGACAGACCCCTTCCCCCCGACCGTCCGTGACATCGCGAGATCGGCGACGTGTTGACCCAGCCTGGGATCCCCAACGAATACACCCTGTCGACGAGCTGCTACGGAGCGCGGCTCAAGACGATCGAAGACCAGGCGTTCGCCGCGGTCGCGATGGGGTTCCGTCGCATCGAGCTAGGTCTGCTCGACGCGCCGGTGAAGCTCAACGGGTTCGAGGACTCGCGCCGCGAGACCGGGATCAGCGTGCGCTCGATCATGGCGGGCTGCCTCGATCCGCGCTCGATGAACATGACGGGCACGAAGCTCGGCAGCTTGGACGAGGACTGCCGCGAGATGGCGGTCAACTCGGTGCGCCGGCACATCCGCCTCGCGCAGCGTTACCAGTGCCCCGTGGTGATCGTGCGCGGCTGCGAAGTCGAGGACAGGCCGCTGCGCGACGAGTCCGACCGGTTGCATGCGCGGCTCGTGCGCGAAGGATCGACGGATGAGGTCAAGGCGGCCGTGCGCGAGTTCGCCGGTCGCGTGCAGAAGAAGGGGCAGCGTCAGGTCGAGCACTTGTGCCGTTCGCTGCACCTCTTGATGAACGAGTTCCCCGAGACGCGGATCGCGATCGAAGGCGGCGAGAGCTTCCTCGACCTCTTGAGCTTCCAAGCGGTCGGTTGGACGCTCGAGGACCTCGAGAAGCACGGTCTCGTCTACTGGCACGACACGGGCCGCGTGCACCAGCGCGAGCGCGCCGGTTTGCCGACGCAGGGTGAGTGGCTCGACACGTATGCCAACCGCATGGTCGGCGTGCACCTGCAGGACGCAGCCGACACGACGATCGAGATGCCGCCGGGATCGGGCGAGGTCGATTTCAAGTTGGTCGCCGGCTACATCCCGAAGACGGCCGAGCGCGTGCTCGAGGTCAACCCGCGGCACGGCCGCGCGGAGATCCTGGCTGCGGTGCAGTACCTGGTCGATCTCGGGTTCTGATCTCGCATCGGTTTGGTACTCGCAGAAATACGGTGCCAGTCCCGATTTTTCACACTTCGACGAACGATCCGGGCCCGGCTGCAGCCGGGCCCGGATCGT